>CAUEUD010000078.1 GCA_959020865.1 Eubacterium limosum
TGGGGGCAACCCTGACGCAGCAATACCGCGTGAGTGAAGAAGGTTTTCGGATCGATAAAAAAGGTGGCCGCATGACTACCTTTATGCGGCACCGTTCTCCAGCCGAAATTCTGATGTTCGGCTTTGCGGCAGTGATATTTCTGGGGGCAGTAATTCTGAACCTGCCAGTCTCCAGTGCCTCCGGTCAGAGTCCGGGATTTCTGAACTGTTTATTTACAGCGACCTCCAGCGTATGTGTTACAGGATTGGTAGTAGTGGATACTGGGACCTACTGGTCGTTGTTTGGTCAGATTGTCATTATTCTTTTAATTCAAATCGGTGGTCTCGGCTTCATGTCTTTGATGACTATTTTTTTCGTATTGGCGGGTAAACGCATTACGATTAAAAACCGTCTGCTCATCCAATCCTCTGTCAATTCAGACAGGGTACAGGGGGTTGTGAAATTCACCAAATACATAGTCTTTTCCTGCCTGGTGATTGAGGGGGTCGGCGCGCTGTTGCTGTCCTTTGTTTTTGTTCCGGATTACGGATTGGGGAAAGGTATTTATTTTGGTATCTGGCATTCGATCTCCTCGTTCTGTAACGGCGGTTTTGACTTGATCGGCGGCTTTCAGAGCTTTACAGGTTATACCAACAACTTTTTGTTGAATTTTACGGTCTGTGCGCTTATTGTCGTCGGCGGTCTGGGTTTTGCGGTTACCAGTGAAATCGTCAGTTATCGGACAACCAGACGACTGAGCATGCACTCTAAAATTGTTTTAAGCATCACCGCTATTTTGGTAGTGGGCGGCGCTGTGCTTTTTTATATTTTTGAGCATGCTAACCCTGAAACCATGGGGAATCTGCCATGGTATGGGAAAATTTATGCCGCCTTTTATCAGTCTGTAACGCCGCGTACAGCCGGTTCCAACACCATTAGCCAGACAGGGCTCAACCCGGTTTCCAAAGTGCTGACGATTGTGCTGATGTTTATCGGCGGCTCACCCGGATCGACGGCTGGCGGGGTTAAAACGACAGCCGTGGCCATGATGGCTATCACATTGTTTACTGAGCTGATGGGCCGGAAGGATGTCACCTGTTTTAAACGTCGTATTCCGGAGATTACCATTAAGCGGGCGGCATGTGTGCTGACCATCGGCATTTCCATCATTATTGTTATCATTATGGTTTTGATGGTCTGCGAACCCGGCGCTGACCCAATGGCCGTTACCTTTGAGGTGTTTTCGGCCTACTCTACGGTTGGGCTTACCTGTGATTTAACACCGCACTTACATGCACTCAGCAAGGTTGCGTTGATTATTACAATGTTTATCGGACGTGTCGGTCCGCTCACGATCGCTTATGTTATTACGAGAAAAGAAAGAAAAGAACTTGAGAATAAAGGCCAGTTCAAGCTGCCTGAAGGCAATGTCTTGATTGGTTAAAAGGAGCATAAATTGAAAGAAAAACAGTTTGCTATTCTGGGGCTTGGCCGTTTTGGCGAAGCGCTCGCCATCACTTTGAGTGAGTTGGGATCAAACGTGATCGTTGTTGATAAAAATGAAGAAAAGGTGCAGAATATTGCCAACTATGTCACCTACGCTGTGCAGGCCGACGTTTCGGATATTAATGCTCTGAAGTCTATCGGATTAAAAAATGTGGACGCGGTCATTATCTCTATTACCTCTGATATCAACAGCAGTATCATGGGGGTTGTCAATGCGCAGGAGCTTGGGATTCAGGAAATTTATGGAAAAGCCAACAATGCCCAGCACGAAAAGGTTCTGCTCAAACTGGGGGTTAAAAAGGTCTTTTCACCAGAGCGTGATATGGGGGAACGCGTCGGCCACAGTCTTTATTCCGGTGATTTTATCGATGCACTGGAGCTGGATACAGACCATTCGATTGTTGAGGTTGACGCTTTGCATAAATGGGAAAACCAGGCCCTGGAATCACTGGATATGCGTACAAAGTACGGGCTTAATATCATTGCGATTCGGTCGCAGGATCATTTGAATGTTTCTCCGGTGGCGACGGATGTTATCCGGGCCGGCGACAAGCTGGTCGTAATCGGAGATAATGCAGATATTAATGATGTTACCCGTCTCTATCAGGCTGGAAATTAAAATGATGGCCCAAGAATTAATTACATCACGCCAAAATACAGCAGTTAAGAATGTTATCAAGCTAAAACAGAAAAAAAACAGAGACCGCGAGAAACAGTTTATTCTGGAAGGGACCAAGCTTTTCATGGAGGCTGAAGCCTGGAAGGTGGCGATCACTGCGGTTTTTGTAACGCCGCAGTGGATTGAGGGCGCTGAAGAGACTGTAAAGTCAGCTTTTAAACGCCTGAAAGACACGGGGATCCCGGTTTTCACCGTTGATACCGGCGTCTTTGATGCCATGTCGGCTTTGAAAATGCCGGAAGGTATTTTATGTACGGCACATAAATTTGATGCCTCTGAAAAAGTTTTTGAAAAAAAATGCAAAAAAAACGGGAAAAAATGTCTGAGTTATGTTATATTAGATGATGTGCAGGATCCGGGCAATGTTGGAACCATAATACGTACAGCGGATGCCGCTGGCTTTGACGGCATTATCTGCTCATCAAAAACCGCAGACATATACAATGAAAAAGTCCTGCGCGGAGCCATGGGGTCGGTGTTTCACCTGCCGGTGCTACAAACCTGTGCCCTTGGAGAGACGGTGCTTTTTCTGAAGGAGCAGGGTACACGTATGATCGGAACCTCCCTTCAGGGAAAAACCAGTCTGTCTGCTTCTCTGGCTGCACAGAAAGCTGTGGGTATTATTCTTGGCAATGAGTCAAAGGGAATGTCAAAGGGTATGGCGGACCTGTGTGATGACTTATACAAGCTGCCCATGTACGGACATGCTGAATCTTTAAATGTTTCGGTAGCTGCAGGTATTTTGATGTATGATATCGCACGGGCGATGCACGAATAAAAAAAGAATAAGATAAAGACGATGATGGAGAAAGTAGGCGGCACGCCGCTCACTTACAGAGAGAAAACCCCGGCGGCTGAGAGGGTTTTGGTGAACAGTGCTACTGAAGTTCCCTCCTGAGTTTTGGCTGCCAAGGCACGTGGTGCTTGTAGTGGTCAACGTCAACGTGACGTTATACGTGAGGGGCCGCGCCAAATGGGTTGCGGCAACAAAGGTGGTACCGCGGAATCTATTCGTCCTTTATGCATTTTTGCATGAAGGGCTTTTTTAGTTTGCAGCCGCGATCCGATAAAATTGTTATTATGAAGAAGGAGATAAAAATGCAAGAGGAATTAAATCGCATCAGAGAAAATTGTTTGGAAGATCTGAAAACTGTCAGCGATATGAAATCGCTTGATGACATCCGCGTAAAATATCTTGGTAAAAAAGGTGTTTTAACCGCGGCCTTAAAAGGAATGGGCAAGCTTTCCAAGGAAGAGCGCCCTGTTATTGGCAAGCTGGCCAATGAGGTTCGGGAAGAAATTGAAACTGGACTGGCCGGGAAAAAGGAAGCGCTGGAGACAGCGGAAATGATGGCAGCCATCGAAAAAGAAAAGCTGGACGTTTCTCTGCCGGGTAAAAAACCATCTGAAGGCAATCTGCACCCCTTAAATATCATCATTAATGATCTGGAAGAAATCTTCTTGGGAATGGGCTTTTCCATTGCCGAAGGGCCAGAGATTGAATGGTCAAAATATAATTTTGATTATCTTAACATGCCACAGGAGCATTCAGCCAGAGATTTACAGGAAACATTTTATTACAATGACGAGGTTGTCTTAAGAACGCAGACTTCACCCGTTCAGGTTCGTGTCATGATGGATGAAAAGCCGCCGCTGCGTGTTATCTCTCCGGGACGCGTTTACCGCGCCGATGAAATCGACGCGACCCATTCACCGGTGTTCCATCAGATGGAAGGGCTTGTCATTGATAAAGGCATTACAATGGCCGATTTAAAAGGAACCCTGGATATGTTCGCAAAAAAACTTTTCGGAGAAACTGTCCAGACTAAATTCCGCCCGCACCAGTTCTATTTCACCGAGCCAAGTGCTGAAATGGACGTGACCTGCTTTAAATGCGGCGGCACAGGTTGTAAAGTGTGCGGCAACAGTGGCTGGATTGAGCTTTTAGGCTGTGGGATGGTACATCCTAATGTGCTGCGCCACTGCGGCATTGATCCAGAGGTTTACAGTGGATTCGCTTTCGGCATGGGCCTTGAACGTGTGGCCATGACCAAATACGGAATCAACGACTTACGTCTGCTATTCGAAAATGATATGCGTTTTCTGACACAATTCAAATAGGAGGAGCCCCATATGTTAGTATCACTCAACTGGTTAAAAGAATATGTAAAAATTGAACAGGACCCCAAAACTTTCGGGGATATCCTGACAATGTCCGGCACAAAGGTGGAAACCATCGATCCCATTTCGGATGAAGTTTCCGGTGTCATCACTGGTAAGATTGTTAAAATTGAAAAGCATCCTGATGCTGATAAGCTGGTTGTCTGCCAGATTAATGTGGCAGCTGCGTCTCCTTTGACCATTGTCACCAGTGCGACCAATGTTTTTGAAGGGGCGGTTGTCCCGGTTGCCGTAGAAAACTCAGTGGTAGCCGGTGGGCATAAAATGAGCCGTACCGATTTCCGCGGCATTATGTCCTATGGCATGATGTGCTCTGTTGAAGAGCTGGGGATGAATACAGATCTGTTTACCCCTGAAATTAAAAATGGTATCTATATTCTGCCTGAAAATACGGAGCTGGGTGTTGAGGTGCGTGATCTGCTCTGGATTGATGACAGCATCATCGAGGTGGAATTAACGGCCAACCGCGGAGACTGCCAGTCCATTTATGGCATTGCGCGTGAAGCTGCGGCAGCGCTTGACGAGGCAGTGGCTCCGGTTAAACGCTATGATAAAAAAGAAACTCAAAACCAAATTGCCGATTATCTGAGTGTTAAAGTCGAAACCGAGCTATGCCCGCGCTATGTGGCTAAAATGTTCAAGGTTAAAAAAATTGAGCCCTCTCCGCTGTGGATGCAGCTTAAGCTTTTAAACAGTGGCGTCCGTCCGATTAACAATATTGTCGACGTGACAAATTACGTCATGTTAGAGCTTGGACAGCCGCTTCACGCCTTTGATTACAAGAGCCTTAATTCTGACGAGATTGTGGTTAAAACCGGCAATAAGGAAAAGACTGTTGTCACACTGGATGACAAAGAACGTGATATTGATGAATCCATGATGATGATCACCAACGGAAAATACCCTGTGGCTGTCGCTGGGATTATGGGGGGCGCTAACTCAGAAATTACAGAAAATACGGAGTATGTTGTTCTTGAATCCGCCTGTTTTGACAAAACCAGCATCCGTTTGACATCTAAGAAGCTTGGCATGCGTACGGAGGCTTCTGGACGCTATGAAAAGGGCATCTATCCAGGTCTTGCTGAAACCGCAGCTCTGCGTGCAACTTATTTGTTTGATCTGATCGGTGCCTGCGATGTTCTGGAGGGGATGATTGATGTCTACCACAAACCAGAAGAGCCTCATGAGGTCGCTGTGAACGTGGACTGGATCAACCGTTTCATCGGTATTGATCTCTCTGAAGATGAAATCATCCGTATTTTTGAAAGACTGTTCCTGACCGTTGAAAATAAGGGAAAGGGCAATCTGGTTGTCAAAGTACCCGACTACCGACAGGATCTTGAAATTCGTGAAGACCTGGCGGAAGAGGTCGCGCGAATTTACGGCTATAACAGGATTCCAAGCACCATTATGGGCGGAACCACCCTCGTTGGCGGAAAGACTGTTAAACAGAAATACCAGGATATGCTTCAGAGTCTGCTGGTAGGCGCTGGATACTATCAGACCCTTACCACTTCTTTCACCAGTGTCAACCGTATCAACGCTTTAAATATGGACTGCGGTGACGAGCTGGTTCCGCTTATCAACCCACTCGGCGAGGAAAACAGTATTATGCGCAACACGCTGGTCGGTCACCAGCTGGAAGTGGTGAGTTTAAACCATAACCGCAAAAATCCACAGGGCCGTTTCTTTGAATTTGCCCAAACCTACCATAAAAACCCGAATAAGGATGAACTGCCCATTGAGCGCAAGCACCTGGTTATTTCTTCCTATGGAAATACCGACTATTTTGATATTAAGGGCGTTGTTGAGCTCCTGCTTGACCGTTCGGGTATTGCTGACTACGACTTCGTTCTGGCGGGACCAGACCTCTATCACCCAGGCAGAAAGGCGGAGATAAGAGTGGGGGATACCCTCGTTGGACAGATAGGGGAGATCCATCCGTTGGTTGTTAAAAACTATGATCTGCCGAAACGCACATACGCCTGTGAGCTGGACTTTGACGTAATGGCCGGATTACAGCAGGACGCCATTAAATTTGTTGAAATGCCCAAGTATCCTGGTTCCTCAAGAGACATCGCTCTTGTCCTGGATGAGGACGTGCCGGCTTCAAAAATTGAGGCGACTATCAAAGCCCACGATACGGGTATTATGGAAAATGTCGAGCTTTTTGATGTATACCAGGGCGAACAGATCGAAAAGGGCAAGAAGAGTCTGGCTTATTCGATTTTATTCCGCCATCCTGAAAGAACATTGACAGATGATGACATCAATCCAGTAATGGACGAAATTTTATCTGACCTTAAAAATGGATTTAATGCCCAATTAAGGGATTAATATGGTATAATAGGAGTGTGTTAAGATCGTATAAAGATTTTGCGAATCGCGTTAAGATTATATAAAGATCTATTTACAGGAATTTACCGGGGCTTATCAGCCCCGGTCTTAATGCATGAAATTTAAATACCAGGCAGCACCTTCGTCTGCCTTAGCAATAGAAGGGAAGAGAATGATGAATAAGAACGATTTAAACCGCAGTATTATAGCGCTTTGCCAGCTAAAAGGCATCGGCCGCAAGAAAGTGAAAACCATTTTAAAATCCGTTGATAATCCGGCAGACTACCATCTTTTAGAACTGGTTGAAATCGGTATATCCTTGAATGTTTTTTCACGAAACAGTACGATCGGTACCTTTTTGGATGCCCGAAAGCGTGCAGATGAGATTTTAAAATGCTGTGAAGAAAATCATATCAAGATGATTAATTCTTATTCTGAGGATTTTCCAAAGGCGTTGCTTTTTGAGGATGGTCCGGATCTGATCTATTATAAAGGCGATCTGTCGTCTCTTGCCAATATGAACAGAGCCGCTGTTATCGGCACCCGGGTACCGTCAGATATTGGCTATCATTTTGCCTATAACTGCGGTAAAAGCCTGGCGGAACAGGGCTATACCGTTGTCAGCGGACTGGCTCTTGGCTGTGACACTGCAGCACATCTCGGTTGCCTGAAGGCAGGGGGAAAAACCGTTGCCTTTTTACCGTCAAATTTAATGGCCATTACACCTCGCGAAAATATGGAGCTGGCAGAACGTATCATAGCAGGGGGAGGCTGTATCATCAGTGAATTTTCGCCTTTGTCCACTTCGAATGCTTATATGTTTATTGAAAGAGACCGGCTTCAGGCTGCAGCTTCTAATTTTGTGCTGGTATCTGAATTTGCCCGAAACAGCGGGACGCTTCATACGCTGCATTTTGCCCATACCTATGGAAAGCCGATTTATGCCGATGATGCCATTGTCAATTCCGATGTCGATGGTTATGATGCCATGACCGAGGAGGGAATTGCGTATCAAGTTGGCAATATGGAAGAAATTAAGCAATTTATCCTTAAAAATCGACAATAATTGTAATATTTTAATATTTTATTTGAAATTTCTTACAAGATTACTTATAATGATAGAAAGAGAACTAATTAATTTTTATATACAGGAGGTAAGTTAATTGCCTGAAGAAAAAAAAGTTGTCGAACTTCGCATCTTAGAGAATGATTTTTCTGTAAAAGCTGGGGAAAGTGAGGATTATATCCGCGAGATCGCAACCTTTGTTAACGATGAACTGACAAAGGTTAAGGAACGCAATCCTTTCACCAACCACATCCGCATTGCAATTCTTGGCTGTATGAACATCACGGAGCTTTTATTTGAAGCTAAAAAGGATGTGCTTATTGCTGAGCGTAAGCAGGAGGAAGAAGCCAATAACATTAATCTGGTAAAGGATGAGTTAAAGACTGCTGGCGAAGAAATCAATGAACTTAAAGAAAGTAAGCTTCAGCTTGTCGAGGAGAAGGAACAGCTCCAAAAAGAAATTGAAGAAAAGAATGAGCTGCTCAATCAATATCGTGAACATCTGAAACAGGCTAAAATTGAAAGTGAATCTAACCGTAAGGCGATTCTTGATCTCCAAAATCAGCTGTTTGAAAGCCAGATTGAACTGGTTAAGGCAAACAAAAAAAATCCTGAAGCCATTGACCAGGATACACTTCAGACGGATATGGAACCAGAAGATTCGCCAGAACGTCCGGAATAATAAAACTAAAACCTCCAGTATTGGGCTGGAGGTTTCTTTTTATGGTTTTACATCTTGCGGAGAAGCCCAGTTACACGGCCCAGAATCTGAACATCGGTATCCTTGAGCTCTCTCGGTTCAAAATTTGGGTTTTGAGGCTTCAGGATAACGATATCCTGATCACGGTAGAAGGTTTTAACGGTTGCCTCTTCATTTTCGAGTAAAAAGGCTACGACGATATCGCCGTCGTTGGCAGTGTTCTGTTTTTTGACGATAATGTCGTCCCCGTCCAAGATTCCCGCGTTGATCATACTGGTGCCTTTAACTCTTAACAGAAAGTGTTCACCGGTTCCGACAAAGCTAAGGGGAAGGGGAATCTGATCCATGATATCCTCAGCTGCCAGGATAGGATCACCAGCAGTGATTTTACCGAGCAGCGGGAGTGTGACCATCTCCCGGTCAGTCTGAAAGTTTTCAAGACCATCCTCGTCATCTTTGTTAATAACATCAATGGCACGTGTTTTGAGTGATGTTCGTCGAATATAAGAACGCTGCTCAAGTGTTTTAAGGTGAGAGTGCACTGACGACGTGGATTTAAAGCCCACAGCCTCGCATATTTCACGGACAGAAGGCGGATACCCACATTCTCTTGTCTGTTTTTTTATAAATTCTAATATTTGTTTTTGTTTTTCGGTTAAATCTTCGTACATTTTTGATACCCCCAGGTTTGTTGGGTTTATTATAACATAAAAGAAAACAAAAGTAAACATTTGTTCTCAAAAAATGAAGCCATGTTTGTTTATTTTTTGTGTCCGGGATTTCGTTTGGCGAGGGGATTCTGATAGATCGCTTCCCGAACATCATCTACCTCGATGTGTGTGTAGATTTCTGTAGTGGAAATGCTCTCATGGCCCAAGACTTTCTGGAGCGTACGGATGTCTACCTGCCCGTATTTATGCATCAGCGTGGCGGCGGTGTGACGGAGTTTATGAACAGAAATCTTATCTGCATTCAGGCCAGCCTTCAAAACATATTTTTTTACCATCGACTGCACCGTTCGGTTGGAAAGAGGGGTCTTTCGTTTGCTTAAAAACACATAGGGTACCTCTGTATCCTCTGGACGCACTGCCATATAAGCCTCCAGCGTCTCGACACAGGCATCGTTGAGTCTTATATTTCGCTCTTTATTGCCTTTACCAACAATATGGATGGTTTCCTCCTGGATATCCTCAATTTTAAGGTTGGTCAATTCGGAAAGGCGAATTCCGCAGTTTAAAAATAAGGTAATGATCGCAAGATCGCGCTCATAAAATTCGCCGTCAACAGCATTTAAAAGGCTTAAAGCTTCATCAAGCGTAAGATAGACAGGGTCGCGTGACTTAACCTTTGGTATTTCAAGGCGCTGTGTTGGATCATCCATCTTAGTGTCGATGACTGTTGTCAGATAGTGGTATAAGTTTTTGATGGCAGCGGTTTTTCTTTTTCGGGTTGAATCGATGTTGCTGCGCTTGGAGGTAGCATAGCTCAGAAAAGCATAAATATCCGGGAGCGTTACCTGTTTAATGACTTTTAAGTCCACGTCATCTATGGAAATGGTGTCGAATTCGGCCTCAGGATCAGCCATCTGAAACCGTACCTTTAAAAAGCGAAAAAACTGCATCAGATCATTTCGGTATGAAATTAATGTGTTTGGTGAAAACCCCCGAATGGAAAGCAGATAATCGTCAAGCTCATCGAGAAGGGTATTGTGTTTGAGGTCCATTTTTTTGTATTCCTTTCAATCGCTATAATTGCGTATAACTTAGGTTATACGCAATTATAGCAAAAAAAATAACAAATATCAAGATTTTTAATTTTTATCGTCCATTCCCTTTAAAAACCGGCTTTATGGATAATTGGGTTATTTTAAAAGAAGCACGGCACAATTTTGCGCTGTGCTTTTCGGTTCCCTATTTTATTTATCTGCCAATTTAATCCTCCAGTGAGAGAAACATGGTTTCCAAAATGTGGACCCCTGTTTTTGTTTTAAACAGACGGTCACGTATGCTTTCAATTTGAGAAGGCTTCATGCTGTCCTCGTAAATATTGACCAGAAAGTCCGCCTCGATGAGCACCTGGTAATCAATGGCCTGAATACTGCCGTAAGTATGATGGTTGGCGATCAAAAAGCTGACCCGTTCCATAATTTCATCCGATACGTTATATTTTTTCAAAAGAGCACGAGCCACAGGAGGCCCCTCGATTTCCTGGTAATTTCCGGCACTGGAGCCATATTTTTTCACACTCGGCTTTATACCGATATCATGCAAAACAGCTGCGATTTCAAGGGTATCTCGCGTTCTTTCATCTAATCCCTCCTGCTCCGCAATGATTTTGGCAAAGGCATGAACCTTTAAAAAGTGTTGAACACGGCGGGGATTTCCTTTTTCATATTCAATCATTTCGCTTATTAAATTATTCAAGATGTCTTTCATTTTTATGCACGTCCTCCTTTATATAAGCATTTTACCATGTAACTTAAAGTCTACCGCTGACCAGCTGTATTGTCAATGAAGCAAAAACAGGAGTACAGGGAAAAAATTGACAAAAAAAGAAAGGCCAGAGCCTTCTTTTCCTTAATAATGCTTTACTAATTTATTTTTTAAAGGCATTGGCATAACTTTAATAATGCCAAAGACCACTGAAAAACAAATCACCTTATCCAGCAGATCCGTAATAATCTGAGTTGAAAAAACAGAGGTGACAATGTTGATGCCGGAGTTTTTCAGAACAGCTACAATCAAGCTGGAGCCTGATGAGGTAACGCCGTTAAACACAAAGGCGACGATAACAGAGGACATGACGGACACAAACAGGGTTACCAGCACAATTGCCAGCATGGATTTTAAGCCTTCAAAACGGCCGCTTTTAAACAGCAGCCCTGTCGATACACCGGCCACTACCTGTACTGGTAAAAAGTAAAGGGAGACCGGATCAATGGTTGCACCATTAATTAATGCGGTCAGTCCGCCGACGACCGCGCCTGCTGCCGGTCCCATGAGCACTGCGGAAAGCAGTGTACCCATAGAATCCAGATAGACCGGAAGCTTAAGTACGAGCGCGACAAAGCATCCCACAAAATTTAATCCAACAGACATGGCCATAAAAACAAGCATATTGGTTGTAAGCTTCTTCATAATAGCCACCGCCTACGCGCAGCCGTATTTCTCATTGGATAAAACCAATGAAATATCCGATTGATGCTCAGGAAAAAGGCGTGTCATAAACATTTCCATAAAGGCTCTGGAATGTACCTGGGTAAGGACAAAGCAGTTCGGTTCTTTTTTGAAGATACCGCCCACGTCTACCATGCTCATTCCGATCGCCTTTCCCTCGGTAACGACATCTACATAGTAGGCCTTCCCTGAACAGATGGAAGGATCAATAAAGTAAGCGATGGCCAGAGGGTCATTGATGACGCAGCCGAGGGTGCGCTCCTGTTCCCAGTGAAAATCCAGATAGAACCGGGTGATATCGACAATAAAATCCGCTGCCGGATCATTAAACTGGCGCAGCAGCTCGATGTAATTCGGTGTCAGAACGACCTCTCGGGTGACATCCAGTCCGACCATGGTAATCGGCCGGTTCAGTTGGTTCAGGACCATTTCGGCAGCATCCGGGTCCGCCCAGAAATTAAACTCAGCCACCGGAGAGCAGTTTCCATGGCTTTTGAAAGCTCCGCCCATTAAAACAAGCTCCCCCATCCGGCTTAACGCGGCTTTATCAGTCTGTAATGCCAGCGCAATATTGGTTAAAGGGCCAATGGCCAGAACAGAGACATTATCTTCTGTCTTTAGAGTATTCAGAATAAAATCGACAGCCCCCTCACGATAACGGACATCTTCAATTTTTTCAAATTTAACGCCGCCAAGACCATCCTCGCCATGTGTTTCCTCAGCGACAACCATATCCCTTAGAAGCGGGCGCGTCGCACCAAGATAAACCGGAATATCCAGACGGTCCATCACCTTTAAAATATGGAGCGCATTTTCAGCGCATTGATAACCATTGATATTACCGGATACAATGGTAAGACCTAAAATTTCCAATTCCGGAGAACGGCATGCCAGCATAATGGCCAGAGCATCGTCAATTCCCGGATCGCAGTCAATTATTACTTTTCTTTTTGTCATGATATTTTCTCCTCGGTTAAGTTTAACCAGCAGATAAACGCAAAAAGGGCGCACGTGTAACCGTACGCCCTTTATAACGCTCTTTCCTTAGTTTTTTATAGAGGGATGGTTACGAACCTCTCCGTTTTAAAACGGTCAATATGTGCAAAGCAGCTTGCTTTGCAGACAGCCCAAGCCGTCAGTAGTTATGGATACTATAGCATACTTTAAAAAATATTACAACCTTCTTAAGCCAGGCGCTCCTCAATGAGTTTAGCCAGATCTGTGGCAATGCGGTTGAGTTCCGATTGGTCTTTGCCCTCAATCATGACACGCACCAGCGGTTCCGTGCCTGATGGGCGGATTAATACACGTCCCTGGCCGTCAAAATGTTTTTCAACCTCTGTGATTCGCTTCTGGATAATTTCATCTGTCAGGTAGTCATTTTTAGTCTGATTGGTCACTTTTGCATTCACAAGCACCTGTGGATAGGAAGTCATTAAGGACGAAAGCTCAGCGGAAGTGCGGGTTTCTTCCTTTAAGATCGTTAAAAGAGATACCGCGGTTAAAAGACCGTCGCCGGTGGTATTATGATCCAGCAAGATAACATGGCCAGATTGTTCCCCGCCGAGATTATACCCTTCTTTCAGCATTTCTTCCAGAACATAACGGTCGCCGACATTTGTCTTAACGCTTTTGCAGCCGCAGTTTTTCAAAGCGATATCGAGGCCGATATTACTCATAACGGTCACCACGACTGTATCCTTTTTCAGCCGGCCCTCCTGTTTCAGCTTTGCGCCGACCAGATGAAGGATCTTATCGCCATCGATGATTCGGCCTTCATTGTCAACTGCCAGACAGCGGTCTGCGTCACCGTCAAAGGCAATCCCGATGTCAGCTTTTTCTGAAAGGACATGATCGCTCAGCTTGTCAAGACAGGTAGAACCGTATCCGTCATTGATGTTTTTGCCGTCTGGTTCATGACCGATCACAACCACATCGGCTCCGGCTTCCCTGAAAAACTTCGGCGCAATGCGGTAGGAAGCGCCATTGGCACAGTCCAGCACCATACGGATACCGGAAAAATCGCAGGCGAATCCCTTTGTGATGTGCTTCACATAGATTTTTTCAGGCTGCTCAAGGGTTTCGACTGAACCATCGGTCCGGTCATTGATTGTAAGCTGGTCAATGATACATTTTTCAATCTGATTTTCTACGTCATCAGAGAGCTTGTAACCTGCGCCATTAAAAAATTTAATCCCATTAAACTGATAAGGGTTGTGTGATGCGGAGATGACAATCCCGGCATCTGCCTTGATCTCACGGGCAATGACCGCGACAGCGGGTGTTGGTATAACGCCTGCCAGTACAACTTTACCCCCTACTGAGATAATACCGTCTGTCAGAGCTTTTTCAAGAGGATCGCCCGAAATACGGGTATCCTTCCCAATAACAATTTTAGGATTATGGCTGCCTTCTGATAATATATAAGCGCCATAACGTCCTAGCTGATAGGCTAATTCTGTGGTTAACTCCTCACCAAAGACACCACGAACACCATCAGTACCAAAAAATTTTCCCATTTTTTAACCTCTATTCCATAAATCAAATAAATCAAATTCTATTATAGCTTTAAAACAGAAATAAATCAATTCATTTAAAGGATTTTATCATTTTTTACTTATATTCGATGATTCCACCGCCTAAAAGCGTGTCCCCGTCATAAAAGACTGCTGACTGTCCGGGCATAGGCGCTCGAACAGCTTCTTCACACTCCAGATAGCCTCTGAAATCATCTGACAGGCGGAGTGTTCCCGGATACAGGTAACCCCAGCGGCATATTTTAAATTGTACCTTTCCTGAATATAAGCTGCCGTCAATAAAGTGAAGTTCTTTTAAAAAGATTTTCTTCTGATAAAGATCGGATTCCTCACCGAGAATAACCTCGTTAAATTCTGGACGCAGGCCTGTAACAACGTATTTTTTTCCGGAAATTGCCGGAACGCCGCGTTTTTGACCAACCGTATAGTGATAAAAACCGTTATGGCTGCCGAGGATTTTACCAAAACGATTCCGAAAACGCCCTTCGGGCATTAACGGTGTTTCTTTTTTTATGAAACGGGCGTAATTTCCGTCCGGGATAAAGCAGATTCCCTGGCTTTCTTCGGATTTTGGAAGCGCTATCCCCTCCTTCTCCAAAAAAGCCCGCACCGCATCTTTTGATTGAAAAGCGCTCAGAGGAAAAATAAGACGGTTCAGATATTCCTGATCAAGGGAATAGAGATAATAGCTCTGGTCTTTTCTGCTATCCGCACTGGTCTTAATCTGAACCTGTCCATGACGTTTTTCGAGCCTTAAGTAGTGACCAGTCGCGATAAATTCAGCCTCTTTTTCATTGGCGTACGCCATCAGCCCTCTGAATTTCATCACTGCGTCACAGCGGACGCAGGGGTTGGGCGTATAGCCTCTGAGATATTCGCTTATAAATGGTTTTATGACCTTTTCCCTGAACACACGCTGCCTGTTGATACATTCATGCCGGATGCCGATTTTTTTTGCAAGGGCACTGGCTTTTTCGAGAAGGGGTTCATCTCCAAAAAAATCAAAGGTCACGCCCAGTACCACGTAAACTTTGTTTCTTAAAATCAGAGCAGCGGCATCACTTTCTGCACCGCCATTGAATCCCACAATTACTTTTTTATTTTTCATATATCTTTTACAATTTGACACATGTGCAGTCTTTTTCAAAATAAACTGTTTTTCAGTCTCAAAGGATTTTTCTTCAAGCGTCATATGGACAGAAAAGTTTTCCAGATCAGTTTCCTGATTAGCTGCAATGATGCGG
>CAUEUD010000079.1 GCA_959020865.1 Eubacterium limosum
CCCGGCACGCGCACGGAATCCACTGTGTCTTAACCCCCCGTTCCGCAATCTCTCTGCCTGGATTTTAATCCGGAAATCTTTACCGCAGATCTGCCACTTGAACGAATACCCTTTAAGCTCAGAATTGATGACGAAGAGCTGGTGGATCAGGATTTATCGACCATGCTGCTGGTCGATAAAATGAAACTCAGCAAAAACAAAGTATCCACCGCCTGCCCGTCACCCCAGGAATACCTGGACGCCATTGATCCGGAGCGCGTTAACTATATTATCACCATCTCATCCAAGCTCAGCGGCTCTTATAACAGCGCCGTCATGGCGGCTGTCATGGCACAGGAAAAATATCCGGACTGCCAGGTGCACGTGCTGGATTCCGAAAGCGCCGCCGCCGGGGAGGACCTGCTTTTCATGAAGCTTCAGTCCTTTCTGGAAGAGAACCTGCCCGCGAACGAAATCGTGTCTAAGCTCATGGATTTCATCACAAATATGCGCACCATGTTTATACTCAACTCGCTGGATAACCTGGCTAAAAACGGCCGTATCAGCGGCACAATGGCCCTTTTGGGCAAGGTGCTGAAGGTCGTGCCCATCATGACGGACAACGGCGAGGGCGAGATCGCCCTGAAGGAAAAGGTCCGCGGTAAAAAGAAAGCCTTCTCCCGCCTGGTAGAAATCATCGCCGACGAGGTGTCAGACGCCAGCGAAAAAATCCTAGCCATCGCCCACGTGCACGCCCAGGAAACCGCTGAAAACCTCAAAAAAGCCATTGAGGAAAAATGCAACTTCAAGGATGTGGTCATCTTTGAAGCCGGCGGACTGAGCACTGTCTACGCCGACAACGGCGGCGTGATAGTGGCTTATTAAGCATTAAAAGATCGGCATAAAATTGTGCCGATCTTTTAATTTTCATAAACATCCTCGCGTTTGAGCGGGAGATAGCCAAATTTTCCGCGTACGCTGCTTTCCTCAAAGGTATCCTGCTCGTCAAATTTCAGCCAGAAGGGGTCAGTCACTAAAGCGGCCTTTGTTTTCTCCGCAATTTTCCAAGGATCGTACTCCGGCAGACTCAGTTTTTTCAGCAGCTGGTCGGCATCCACCCGGTTGCGCGGAAAAACCCGGCCCGAAAGCCATTTCACCAGTTCTTCCCCAGTCACTGTCCGCCTTCCCTTAAACAGCTCCTCGGGAATATAAAAGGGCTTAACCTTATCATAAAGACGGATAACCTTATTGCCCTGCGCATCTGTCGATTCCTTGGCAATCGGAATATTCTCTGCCATTATTTTAATCATGATAACACCTCCCTACCGCATAACCTTTTTCAGATACAGCAGCCGCTTATGTAAATAGCGTTTAACAGCCTCTGCATTGCTCATATGGCGGTCTTCATTAATCTGATCGTATCACAGATCGTTCTTCCAGGCAAGCCTTTTAACGCAAAACCCCGGCGCGGTCCATCTAAGACCGCACCGGGGTTCTCTGATTCATTTCTAAATAGCTGCCAGCGTCGGGGTCTCATCCTCACTCTGCTCCGTCAGGGCGGAATCCAGAATTTTGATGGCTTCCAGCGCGCTGCGGAACGCGACCTTCTGCTGCGTCTGCACCCATAGAATGGTGCCCTGCCAGGTGTTGTTTCGTGTGCTTTTAATCTCTAAGATAAAAGTCTGGTTGTTGGTATTAACTACTTTTTCCATTCTTTTTCCCATCCTTCAGTATGATATCTACACTATCCTCATAACATTATTCTAACAGAGGCTGGTCACACGCTGATAACACGATTGAATTGTTCCTATTAAAAAAGCGGTCTGATGTGACCGCTTTTTTGATTGGTTAATTAAGTTTATTTTTTAATTTCGACATCGCCCCAGCTGGTAATGACATTACCTGTCTTAACTGGTGTGAAGTTATCGGCCTGGATTAAATCAGCGGTAATATCAATACTAAATGTTACACCTGCTGTACTATTTCCCCATTCTCCTGGAATCTTTACAACTGCAAACACTTCATTTGTTGACGAATTTGGATTTTCACCTTTTAAAGTAAGAGGTGTCTGATAATATACATAAGCAGTAAACTCATCCGTTCCCGCTGGGCTATTACCTAATACCCAGCCTTCACCAAAATTTAAACACTTGCTTGTAAGCAATTCTTTTTTCTGTTCATCATTTAATTTGTTGCTTGTATCTGTTACTGTCAGCTTAACACGAACGTACGCGTCTTCTGAATTATCAGTTAAACGAACGACCGGTTTCTTGCTTAACCAATCGCCAGGTAATACCGGATTATCTTTTCCATATTCAATTCCAGTTTCATTACCATTTCCATCTGTAATTGATGTCCCCGGTTTAACTGGATGTCCGTCCACTGGATTATCATCTGTTGTTTCTGTTAAATCGCCACTTACTTTACCCAAAGTAAATACATTCTGTGCTGTATCCTGGCTTGTGAAATACGCTAAGGTACCACCCACCACAATTACTGCAATAAGGGCTAACGCTGAAATTAGTAATGCACCTTTTTTCTTTTTAGTCATTTATCTCTTCCTCTCTTCGCTGTTAATTACGCTTTAGCTAATTTCAGCCATTTTTCTTAATTCTGTTTTATAGAGATCATTTTCTTTCATTTCATCATTTGCCTGAATTGCATAGCCTGTAACATTAATATTAAATGATGGTAACTTAGTATCATTCGTTACTTCTATTTCGCTTCCATCTGCATTCTTAATATATACTTTGGAAGTTTCTTTTACTAAAACTTCTCCTTTAGTTTCAACTTTACTTTCTTCGATTTTGTTTCCATCTTCATCAACATCGTATGTTATAATTGTTTGTTCTGCTGATTCTGTTTTATAAACGCGATAAATCCCTGTATTAATTGTAACTTTGTCAAAAATTGCCTCGGTAGCATTATTTGGCGCTACATCCTGGTAATAATAATAGAAATTAGCGTTTGGATCAGTAATCCCTGTATCTTTTAACCAATGTGGATTTATTCCATCAGCTCCATTATAAGATACTGTTGCGTATTTTTCCATAAATACATCCAGCGACATTGGTTGTTCATCATTGCCAACACATTCAACTTTCATCGCAACAATTGCTGGAACTGTATCACCTGCAGTACCATCGATGTGAACAACTGGATCCTTTGATGCAGCCTGTCCTGGATAATAATCAGTCCAACCGTCATCCCCATATTTCCAATTATCTTCAGTAATATGTCCTGTCAGATTTTTTCCACCTGTAAACTTGTTGGTTTTCGTGTCTGTTGTCGCGCTTAAATACGCTAACGTCGATCCCACTGCGATGACGCCGATGAGTGCGGCGGCGGCGATGCCTTTGGCCATTCTTTTTTTGTTTTTGTTCATTTTCTTGCCCTCCATCTTTTTCATTTGGTAAAGTTGATTTATTTAAAAACCGTTTTATTATATTTGTATTATAACTTGCGGTTGTCACACTATGGTCACAGTTCTACACTTTTTATACTTTAATTTGCGTTGACGAAATCTAACATGGTTGTCGTTACATCTGTAACGTTGTCGCTCTGGATTGCGAAAGCCTGTACTTCAATGGCAAAGCCTGGCAGCTTTCCGGTTTCATCTGGTGTTAATTCCGTGCTTAACTTTACTTCGTCAAATAAGGCGTTTGTTTTTTCTTCTTTTGTTAATACAGTGCCTTCTTCTTCTGTTCCGTAAAGAAAAACCTGATCGTTTTGGTCATCGGTGCTTGTCTGAATTTCTATCCATTTGTTATTAAAATTAATGCTTTCTTCTAAATACGCTGCCTTAAAAGCATCACAGGTCATCTGTGTTTTTTCTCCGTTTTCGGCGACACTGTAGTATCTTACACGGATAGCGACATAAGCGTCTACGCCGTTTGTTGTATCTCCGGTGTTTTTAACGGTTGGGTTCTTTGGAATTTCCTGTCCTGGAACATAGTTCTTTGCCTGGTTAACACCTAAGGTCATATCACTTTCATCTTTAGCGGTTGTGCCGTTGCCTGGGTTTGTATCTTCAAACTTATATCCGTCCCAAGCTTCTTCTCTTAACGCGATGTCGATGTCTTTATTGGAAGAAAAGGCGTTGACTTTTGTATCGGTGGTTGCACTTAACAGAGCAAGGGTGATGCCGATCGTTAATACTGCGATGATGGCGATGCTGGTGATGATGGCTCCTAATCTTGACTTCTTCATGCTGTACACGTCCTTTCTTTCAAAACTCTTTTGTTCGTTGATTGATTATGTACTTATTATGACAGAGGCCAGTCACAGAGCGGTCACATCGTGTGTTTCTCATAAAAAAACAGCGCTTTTTTTAAGCGCTGTTTTGGATTGCGGATTATTGGTTAGTGGGTTGGGCGGTAGGCCGCGGGTCGTATGACCATGGGAAGGTCTCATTCCTGGTCTGATTGGCGGCGATGCCCTCTGTCAGTACCTGTAGTTCGAAGTGGGCATTTTCAGGGACTTCACCAGTATAGGTTACCTGGTCGAAAAGCGGCTCACTGGTGTCTCCTGGCTTAAGGACTTCTGTATAGTAATAGTAAGTCTCTTCTGAGCTGTCATTTCCATCAATTTTTTCCTGTTTGGCAGTCCATTTATCACTAATTGCTTCAGTTTCACCAACGGTGTATTTCACTTTATCCTTCATATCAACAGGCACCAGCTGTCCTTGATAATCTCCGCTGTCATAGCGAAAACAGGGTACCAGGCGGACGCGCACCACGGTATCGGTGGTGGGGTAGGCCTCACTGTTTATATTTTGGATTGAGACTTCTTTATCTGCTGGCGTACCCGATGTAATCTTATCAAATGTAATGGTGTTGGCGCCATTTATCCCATCTTCAATCGGCTCCCCGCCATTCTTCCCTGTCTCCACCACCCCAATATTTACGGCGCTGCCGCTGAAGGGGTTGAGGGCAGCTTCGGTTTTCTTGTTGAGCAGGGCCATGGTAATGCTGATCAGGGCAATGGCCAGCACGCCCACGCTGGCGATGACGACGATCCATTTTTTATTGACGCTTTTTACGTTCATTTTTCTCTCCCCTTTCTTTGGCTTTGGGGGTTTTGGTTTTTCCCGGCGCTTCTTTCTTTTCGGCCTTTTCTTCCTCATCGTCGCCTTTCATCAGGAAATCGGGCAGGAAGGTCAGGATTAAGATGACCAGGATAACGGTGACGGTGATGATCATCCCTGTGGTGGTGTTGGCGTAGACGGCCAGGTAGCCCATGTAGGGAATGGTGAACACGGGCTTGCCGACCAGATTTTCATAGGCAACGGCGCCGCCGTCCACGTTGTCGTTGGCGTCGCCCTTGGTCTGGAAGGTTTTGGCCTCCTGATCGATGGCGACGACCCGGTGGGTTACCATGGTGTCATCGCTGATCTTAAAGGTGATGGGGTCGCCCACCTGCACCGCTTCGGGGTCGGCGTCCTTGACATAGATGAGGCTGCCGACGTGGTAGGTGGGTTCCATACTGCCGCTGAGCACGGCCAGGGGCGTCATGCCCACAAACTTAGGCAGAAACAGCACGGCGGCGGCCAGAATCAGGATGACGAGGAGTACGGTTGTAAAGATATGGTATGCTTTTTTCATAGATGCTCTCTCCGATATTTTTTACTGTGCGTGCCCGTCAAAAACATTGACGGCAGCGGCGGTGTCGCTGAGCCATTTCCAGGTGGTGCTTAGCTTGTTGGTGAACTTGGCGGTAGCTTTTTTACCTTCTGCAAAATAGCTGTACTGCTGATTTTCTGGCAATTTTTCTCCATCACTGTCATGAAGCACCGTCTCGTCTAAGCCGTAGAATTCTGGCTTAGGATTGTCTTGGGTTGCTTCTTTTAAACGATCACCGATCAGCAGGTCGACCGCTTCCTGTCCATTGCTATTATTATTTTTATCATAATTATCCGTCGTGGTTTTCAGCTCATACTTCTGTGACCAGTTGGTTTCTTCGGTCACGGTGTAGTAGCCTTTTTTGAGGCCGGAGATCAATTTTGTCTTTTCAGTCTCAGTTTCGTTGGCGTTAAAGTTGATGGTTTCGTAGAAGGTTTCGGCTAATTTTCCTTTATTTCCATCTCCATCTACTTCGTAACGCTCGATCTTGAACACGAAGGTCTGGTTGGCGTTGATCTGTTTGATGTTGGTGTAGGGTTGATCTATGGTCTTGGTGATTTCCAGCTGGCCTTTGACGACGTGGACATCGTATTTTCCTTGTGCGGTTATTGTGTTATTACTATCATCGCCATTTTTATGGCCAGCCGTATTCGCTGTACTGTTACCATCTGCGCTTGGCGCACCTGCATTATAGCTTACATTTACTGTATAATATGTATCTTTTTCAGGTTTATCCTGTGTCATGACATCAATGGAAGTGTTTTCTCTATCTTCCTTTTGCCACTCAATCAGGCAAGCGTCCGTGCCGTATTTACTGGCGCTTATGGCAGATTTCTGCTGTATCTCCCGAATTCTTGTCAATAAGTCTCCCTCATTCGGAACGGTTTCGTCCCAGAAGATGGTGTTTGCCTGATCAAGCAGACTGATGTCTGCTTTGACGTTGACGGTTGGCTGGTCAAAATTCTTGGTGATGCCGTTAACGGTGACATTGGATATGCCTGCCACATTGGTGGACACGTTGTTGCCGCCGATGTAATCGGCTTTGGCGACGACTTTAATATCTGCGGCCCATCCGGCTTTTCCTGATGTGGTCTTGGCGTTGATTGTCTGATTCGTCCAGGTGATTGTGGTTGTGCCTTCATCACCGCTAGTGATCTTAGCGCCCGCGCTTTCCAGTGCTTCTTTTGATTCCTCAGTCAGCTCAAAGCGGCTGTCGATGACATCGGTTATGGTTGCGCCTTTGATGGCTTTTCCCATATTTTTGACGATTTCACCAAACAGACTCTTTAATTCTTCCATATTGTCGGTGGTCATATAGCAATTTGGGGAGGCGATGCCTTTCATGTAAGTGTCTACTTTTTTTATCGTGCCCGCTCTTTCATTATTCTTGAAATACCCATTACTGTTGGCATCCTCAAAAATGCCGATCGAATAAATCGTCGCATTTTGTTTGATGCTCTGGGCGGATTCAACTGCAGCATTCGCAACGTTCGTGCTGAACATATTGCTATTTTTCGTTGGCACGCCGTCTGTGAAGAAAACTACCAGCTTTTCACGGTTTTCTTTTTGCTCAACATCCTGCCATTGATCTGTTTCGTCAAAGACTCTTTCTGCGCTCGCCATCCCTTCATCTGCAGCTGTCGCACCTGCCGGGGTTATCGCAGTCCATTTTTTAAGCTGGTCTAGGCTGCCGTCTGTTCCTACTTTCAGTAGTGTCTTACCATCTTTGGTGGTTTTTATTTGGCTGTTATCGCCAAAGGTTACGACACCCACGCGGCTGTCGAGGCTTTTCGTATTCACTGCATCCAGGAATGATGCGGCGGCTTCCTCAAGGGCTTGCTGTTTTGTATCTGAAGTACTTCCTTTTTTATAAATTCGGCCTTTCTGCGCTTCTGTCAGGTCAAATTTTTTCTTTGTTACTTCAACACGCATTTCTTTGCCGCTGACGGCGTCGTTATACTTATAATAATCTACTTCATTCTTTTTATCTGCCACTCTGTCCATTAACTGGAAAATGCCGCTGTCGGTTTTATAATAGTAACTCTTGGTTAGAGTAACAGGTTCATTATTATATAGTGTATGACTTATCAGCTTTTCATTCATACTTTCTGAGCTGTCCAATACCAGCACAATGTCGTACGGGGTCTTGCTATCGACGATTTGTGTTAAATTTGAGCTGGCGTCCAGATGAATATCGTAGGTGCGGTCATCCCAGCTGTCCACGGTGGCGGTTTTGTTGAGCTCGAAATCTTTCTCGCTGAAGTTCAGGTGATTGGTGATGGTGATCTGCGGATTTTTGCCAAACTCGACTTTTCCTGAGGCTTTACTTTGGTCGGTCCTTATCTCTGTTGCGCTATTCGGCTCTACTGTGTAAGTAGGCGCTTTGTAGTTCGTCTTATCGTAACCTGTTTCGGTCACCTCAAACCTGGTGCCTGCAGCGATGTTCTCGATTCGGATGGTTTGGCTGGCCTTTAATTGAACGCTGCCGTCCTCTGCCGTTTGTTCTTTTGCTGATTCCCACACGTTCTCTGCTGCGTCTTTAGCTGCAACTTTATATTTTCCGGTATACGGCTTGCCGCCGATGGTGACCAGCGCGGTGAAGGTCTCGTCACTTGGCTGACCGCCCGCGATCTCTTTGGTGATGTTGATGGTGTGGTGGTTATGGCCGTCGCAGTGGTTCTGCATTTTAACGACCGCGTCGGTGCCAACGGTGAGGGGCTTGGTCTGGACAATCTTGCCGTCATTTGTCGTTCCTGATATGCTGCTGCCACTTGCATTTACCGCTTCACCGTTAACCTTAAATGCATCATACTGGTTTTGGCCAACGCCGACTTCCTGGACGATGTACTTTGTTCCCTGTTCGGCAATTTCCTCAAAATAGGCGGTCTGGCCGTGTTTGAGGGTGAAGATGCCAGTTTCTTCGTTCGTCTTTTGATCTTCCTTTATAATATCTGTTCCTTCTTTTAAATCATAGGGCTGATCTGTTGCTAATACATATGTTTTTTCGTCTTGTTCAATGGTTTCTTTTCCTGTAATGTCCGCTCCCTTTTCTGGTTCCACATACAGCTTAAAGTCAAAGTCCACATCGGTGTAGGCGCCTTCGTTGACATTGGTGACTTCTTTGGTAACACTGATGCTGTCTTTGGGGACGGTGGGCAGGTTGAACTGCATTTTGCAGTTGGACGCGCCGGCGCCGCGTTCCATGTAGAAGATTTTGATTTCGTGGCCGGTGTAGTCGGCGAAGGTGTCTCCCTCACCGTTGTTATTCCATTCGGTAATATTCTCTTTACTAGTATCTTTAAACTGATCTTTGATAGTTTTTGTAAAGTCCTCACAACCCTCCCCTAAATTACCCTCATTAATTGTATGAGTACTGTTATAATTTGTCCATTTAACTTCTCCAGTGGAAAAATTAATTTCTCCGGATTGAGCGTCACGGACACCGCCAAGGTCGAGAACTAAAACACCGTCGATGAAAACCCACATATCATCATCACCGTTGAATTTATAAACCATATCCTGGCCGTTATACTTTCCGTTTTTCTGCTGGATAAAGTTTGCAGTGACGACCATACCGAAATAGTAGTTATTTTCAGTAATTTGACCATCCTCTAGTAAAAGATTGTGACGACTCCAAGCTGGTTCCTGTGTTTTATATAATTTTTCCTTATAACGAGCGTCGTCTGAATTAAGTGCTTTACCATTTTCGTCATAGCAATTTAACGTTTTGTCTGCAAACTTATCATCCTTTATTGGATTATAAGGCATAAAATTACCCCTTTGGTAATAAAATAATGTTGAGTCATTACCTGACTTTGGTGTACCAATCTGCTGATAAACCGTAAAAGGATAAGTGCCATCTTCATCGGAGGCAACATTCTTTTCAGCACCTTTAGGCCAATAGGCGTAATTATCAAAACTGCTGTAGTAAAAAGTTCCCGCTGATCCTATTTCTGGTACAGTACCAGTATAAACGTCCTTGCGAAACAGATGGTTTGCCTTTCCCAGATAATTTTGATTATCCGCATCTCCCTTCCAACCTTTTGTCACAAAGTTATTAAACAAGTTCGTACTGTACTGATCTTTTTTTGCAGTTTCAGGATAGTATTCATCAACATACTTATTCTTGTGCAGCTCTTTATCTACTAATCCTTGAACCAGCATTCCATTCTGTCCTCTTCCCCAGTTGTTATAGTCTGGAAGTGAACGCTCATAATCAAACATCTGAATATCCACACCTTTTGACGCACTGTCAATGGTTTCGACGATTGTCAATGGCCCTGGATTATCCGGGTTATAGCTGGCTGCCAGCGCATTTTCCTGTTCCTCATCGCTCTGCACACTCAGCGCTTCTTCCATTGCCTGCTGCTGGGGGTTCTGCCAGGTTACGGCCACGGGTTTCAGGGTGGTTAATGCGGTTTCTACCCCGGTGACGTTTCCGTCCGGGTCGGTGTTAATGCTGGCGGCATCCTCCTGCTTTGGCTCCATGGTGGATACAGGGTTGTTCTGTTCGTCTTTGGCTTCTGCCGCCTGATAGAGCGCGATGCTTTTCTGTCCGTCCGTGCTCTGTTTATAGGCTTCGGGGGCTGCAGCATTTTTGTCGGTTATTTTCAGGGTAAAGCTGCCAGTCTTAGGTGTGATGTCTCTTTTGTTTTTATCGGTCAGGGTGATGCTGTAAGCAGTAAAGCCATCTATGCTTGACCCCTGTTCGCTGGCTTTGGCGTTTAACCCCGCTTCGGTTTGGGCGTAAAGGGCTTTTTCGGCTTCATCCTGGCTGTCTTTATTGAGCGCTTTTACGTTGAGCGCCGCGCCTGCGGGCAGGCTGGTGCCTTCGGTGGCCTTCAGCTCTGCTGTGATGCTGTCGTCCTCATAGGTGAGTACGGCGGGGGCGGCGTTGGCTTTTTCCTGCGCCAGGGCGGTGAGGCCCGGGCTCATGGCTGAAAGCATGAGCAGCATGCTCAGTAATATGGATGTATATCTGGATAATCTTTTGACGCTTTTCATGATTGGTTCTCCCTTCATGCCTTTTTCTCTATTTTTACCGGCGGATTGCTGGCTTTTTTCGGTTCTTTTTAATGATACCTTAACTATACCAGCGATTTGTCACACAATGGTCACAGGTCACTGTTTTCTTAGGTTTACTGTGACTGTGAAAAAAGCCACGCCTGGCAAAGCGTGGCTTTAATATTCGGTCATAAGCTGGATGCATTCCAGAACGCTTTTAAAGGCTCCCAAAGTTTTACCCGTGGTATCCTTCAGGATGCCCTGCCATTCGGCATGGTGTCTGCTCTGCATGATGAGGTCAAAGGTTTTAAGGCTGCCGGCAGCGCTTTTTATCTCGCCGGGCTCATGGTAGCGTTTGGGGACAGCTACGTAAGGCCTGGGCTTTACCGCCTGTTTTCCAAAGGTTCTGCTGATCTGCCCTGCCTGAGGCTGGCCGATGGTGTCGTAGGCTTTATCGACGCTGGCGACAAAGCTTCTGACGCTGGTGAAGGAAATCTCGTTTTCCAGCGCGACGCCCATGATCCTTCCGGCCATATCGTCTTCGTCAAAACGGTCGATGCAGAGGCGCAGGCTGGTGGATGGGATGCTCTGTGGTTTCATTTCTCTCTCCGTATTTTGTTTGTTAATCATAATGCAATTCGTCGAGGTCGAACCTCAGCTGAAGCTGCCGGTTTTTATAATTGCTCCAAAAAGCTTTCTCGATGCGCCCTGCGACGATCTGGGCTGTCTCGTACTGGCAGGTGGGCAGCAGGGCCACATACTGGGAGCTGCTGTACTGGGCCACCGGGTCGCCTGAGCGCAGGGACGTGCGCAGCACATCCTCCAGATGAACCATGGCGTCTCTGAGAACCTCTATTTTTTTGTTTTCGGCGATGCCCTCGTCGGCTGAAAGGGTCGTTAATAATAAAAAAACCGAGATCCCCATCCTGGCGCCCTGTCTGGCCTGGAGGCAGTAAATCCGCTTAAATGCGCCATATTCGCATACAAAGGCGCCGGTGTTACTCTCTTCCATCAGCTCATTTTGGACGTCCACGATGTCTCTTTCGTGACGGTGCGTTTTCTTAATAATGGTTTCGTACAGCCCCCGGAGTTCCTCGGAGGGGGTAACCCCAAGATAGTCGTAAAGGGTTTTTTCGGCTTTCTGGTAATGCTCGGTGGCCTGCTTGTAATTGTCCTGTCCCATAAGGGCTCTTATAAAACAGCAGTGCAGGTTCTCATCCAGGTTATCAATCTGGATGGCCTTGCTCACGCAGCCCGCCATTTCGCTGAAGCGCCCCTGCTCCTCTAACAGGGCTGCGGTCTTCTTGACGGCGCTCAGGTAGGCGGTATGATAGTAGGTAGCCAGGGAGGCAACCCAGTATTCGCTTGCAAATTTGGGCAGCAGCTCGCCGCGGTACAGGTTGATGGCTTCTTTGTAGCTGTCGATCTTTCTGCCCGGGTCTTTCTCTTCCTCAGCTTCTTTTATTTTTTCTTCAAAAACTTCGATGTCCAGGCTTACGCTGATTTCCTGATTCCAGATATAGGCGCTGCGGCCTGTCAGGATAAAATCGTTTCTGCCCCAGGTTTTCTTGATGAGGCTGCGCAGACGGTACATGAGGTTTTTGAGCGCGCCTGCGGGGTTGTCGCTCTCTTCTTCTTCCCAGAGGGCTTCTGCCAGCTCCTGTACCGTCAGTTCTTTCTGGCGGTGGCACAGGATATAGATGAACAGCTTGGTCATCATCTCTGAACGGATGCTCTCTTCATCCAGGCTTGCGCTATCGTCTGAGATGCTGAAACCTGAAAACATCTGGGCGCTCAGTGTGGTATTTTGCTCTTCCACTACTTTCGTCCCTCCTATTATATTTGTATTTATAATATTATTATAAGCGTTTATATTTTCTTTGTAAATCCAAACTTTTAATTTTTATCTAAACGGTTGATTTTTTATGAAAATAGTTAATTTTCCTTAAGAAATCCGGCCTTTAAACAGAATAAAGGTGCGCTCTCAACGAGCACACCTTGCGATCATTCGGTGGCAAAACTATAAAAAATCTTTATTGTCTGGCTTTCTTTTTCCTGTAGACGATGATGGCGGTGATCAGGATCGCGAGCAGAGCGACCGCGCCGACACCAATCATAATAAGGTTTGCCATGCCGCCCACCTGCTTGGCCGCGTTGGCCAATGGGGTTTCGTTGGGGTCGATGGTTTCTTCATCAGGCTGCGCTAACGGGGTATCGCCCCCCTCGATGTTTTCTCCGGGAGGGTTATCGCCGGGGGGATTCGTACCGCCTCCGCCGGGGGTGGTGGTACCGCCGGGCAGTGTGGCGGCTGTGCCGGTATCGCCGGGCTGTCCGGTGACAGGCACAACGCCGGGCCGGGTTTCAAAGGCGGGGTTATCGGCGGGAGTATAGACAAAGTCGATCTCGGTGCCTTCGGCGGCGATGGTTGTGCTTTTGCCTTCGGCGTCCGGAATATAGCCATCGATCTGACGGGCGTATTCGACCACGGTACCGCCCTTGCTGGCGGCTACGACCTTCTGGGTGGCCAGCTCGTTGCCGTAGGTGTCGAGGTAGCGCACGCGGTAGCTGGCTTCCTCGATGATTTTGGCGTACTGGGCCACATAGGTGGCTTTGCCGGTGACGGTGGTCTCGACGGTTTTGTTCCAGTCGGTAAAGTAGTAGCCTGCGTTTGGCTGTACCATGGCGGCAACGCTCTCTGCGTCCAGCTTATCACCATAGGTGACGGGCTGTGTATAGCTGGTATCTCCGGCAATGGTGCCTTCGGCTCCGGCTTTAAACTCGATGTTGTAGGTGCCTTCTTCGGCATGAGCGGTGGCGGGGAGGGTCATGCCCATGAGCAGCAGGGCCATCAGGCAGACGGCAAAAACGGCTGCTGTTTTTCTTAATCTTTTCTTGGCTGCTGTCATGATTATTCCTCCTTTTTCTTTCTGGAAACCATGAATATGACGATCGCGACCACAGCGATGAGGACACAGACACACGCCACGATCAGGTATGGGCTGACGCCCTTAAGGCCGGTGTTCGGGCCGGTGGCGCCGGGGTTTGTAATGCTCTGAACCAGGCGCTCGATCACATTTCCACCGCCGCTGCTGCCCGGCGCTGCCGGATCGGTTGTGGACGCGGTGAAGACAAGCTGGATCTCGCCGGTCTGCTTCATGTAGCTGTTGCCTGTGGAGTTTCCCTCCAGCTCCAGGCTAATGTCGATCACATCGCTCTGTCCCTGGGCGAGGGTATCTAACAGAATGTTGTTGCTTTCATCTAAGTACTTTTCACCGGCTGAGGTGTTCTTGGCGGTTCCGCCGCCGATGATGGTGGTAAAAAAGGGCTGGCCGTTTTTGCTGATGACAAAATCATACACAGCCTGGGAATCGGCGGTTTTGCTGGCGATGTTGTCCAGGATTTCCGCGCTCATATAAAACTTCATCTCGCTGCTGTCCTCGTTTTTGAGGGTGAGGCTGATGGTGCGTTTTTCGCCGGGCAGCATATCGTCAAAGCTCTCGGCGTCGCCGCTCACATCGGTGACAAACTTTTCGGCCTGCCCCTTAAAGGTAATGGTCTCAGCGGCGGAGGCTGTCAGCCCGGTGGCCAGCAGGAGTGCCAGTGTGATCAAAAGGGTGATACATTTCTTTTTCATGACTTTTCCTCCTACTGTTCGGTATAGCCTGTCAGGTTGCCGTCTGCGTCAAATTTCGGGTCGATGCCCCATTCGGCCAGCATGGCTTTCTGAGCCGCCTCTGCCTGGATGGCGTCGGCCTCAAAGGTGATGTTGGCGCTGTAGCCTGCGTAGGCGTTGCTGTTCTCTTCGACTTTATCCTTGAGGATGGTAAAGCGGTCCATGACGTTTTCGGTGGTGGTATCGCCTTCTACCTTCCGGGTGTAATAACAGTAGATGACTTCAGGCTCTTCGGGGTCTTCCTCGATGAGCCAGAGGCTGCTGTCGCACTGGATACCGATCTCTTTTGGGGAAAGTGTGAAGTCTTTCTTTCCGTCTTTGTCCATCCAGCTGCGGTTGATGGTGACACGGATATAGCTGTCTTTGCTGCCCACGTCGGTCTTGACAGCGACCTGCTGGCGCACGGTATCGCCGGGCATGCCGGCGTACTGGTAGCCTGCCTTGGTGTCCCCGGCTGCGTCCATGCTTTTAACGCCTTTGGCGTCTTTATCTCCGTTCTGCACGATTTTGATGCCCAGCTCTGCAGCGGACACGTCTTTGTTGGTGGTTGTCGAGGCTACAAAAGCCGCCATCGTGCTGCCGATTGCTGCCACAATGGCGATAATGGCAATGACGATCAGGATATTTCTTTTCTTTTTCATTGGATTCCGCTCCTTATATCAATTGATTTAAAGGGTTTTCACCTCGATATTCTGCGATCTTTACTATGATTATACGCGGAATTTGTCACACAGCAGTCACACATCACGGAACAGACCGAAACTTTGCTTCCTTTTATGTTACCACATTTTGGCCTTTTTTTCAATTTTAAAATCAGGTCTTTTAGCGTGTCGACAAATGCTGTCATGAACCGGCAAAGCGTTAAAAAGAGGACGGTTAATTGAGAATCGTCTCTTGCTTTAACTTTACAACCATATTTTGACTTTGTCCACAGC
>CAUEUD010000080.1 GCA_959020865.1 Eubacterium limosum
CTTACGTTCATTCGACTCTGTTTTTCGTTGAGGTGGTTTTGTCCCAGCCTCTTTTGTTTATAAGCAATAGAGGGTTACGGGCGCGGGGCTATCCCTGGAAGCCGTGTTTTTTGAGGAACTCGGTCCGCGCTTCCCAGGCAGGGAACAGCGCGTAGGGGATGGCCTTGTAGACCTCGTACAGGTCGGCGTAGATACTCACATTCTTCGCGATGGGCTCATAGACACGTTCCACCTTGCAGAAGGCCTCGGAGGCTTCCTGCCAGCTGCCGAAATAGCCAGCCGCCAGAGCCGCGTTCCAGGCCACGCCCTTGGCGCCGAACTCGGTACCGCCGGGCAGGCTGATGGGCGCGTTGCAGATGTCCGCGAAGATCTGGCACCACACCGGGCTCTTAGAGCCGCCGCCGGATAGGCGAATATCGCTTACCGGGTAGGTGTAGGCATCCAGGCAGTGCTTGTTGGCAAAGGCCATGCCCTCGTACACAGCGCGCTGCATGACGTGGCGGTCGCTGTGAAGGTTCAGGCCAAAGAAGTTGCCCCGGGCGTTGGTGTTGGTAAAGGGCGCGCGTTCTCCCGCCGCATTCATATAAGGATGGTAGATGGTACCGTCACAGCCCGGGTTCACCTTGTCGATCACTTCATCAAAGAGGGCGTAGACACTGCGTCCCTCCTTTTCGGCCTGCAGCTTATCCGCGCAGGTAAAGTTGTTCACAAACCAGTCGCTGTTCGGCGTGCCGGTCAGCGGCGCGATGAGCTGCTGCCATTTGCCCGGTATGTTGTGGATAGTCTGGCAGCCCAGCATGGGTGAGTGGGCGAACTTGGGCATGGTCAGCATGATGACGCCAGAGGTTCCCAGGATAATATTGGCCTGTCCGTCGTCTACCGCGCCGACGCCGGCACTGCAGCAGACAACATCCCAGCCGATAGAGGCCACAGGTGTCCCGGCCGCCAGCCCGGTCTGCCGCGCGGCCTGCTCCGTAACGTTCCCGCAGATTTCCCAGGGCTCCTGCAAAGGCAGGAATTTGTCCTTCAGGTCGAGGATTCCCTCAATCTCCATGACCTTGTCGCTGTAGGTGCGGGTTTCGTCGATCTGTGAATAAAAATCAGTGGCGTTGGAGCCAAATTCGCCGGTCAGGTTGTAGCACATCCAGTTGGTGTTCAGGCAGAAGTGGGCTGTCCGTTCCAGCACCTCAGGCTCATGCTCCTTCATCCAGGGCAGCAGGATACCCACATCGCCGGTCATCAGCCAGTTGGCGGTCGCGCCGAAAATCTGCTCCATCTTTCCGCTCTCGATCCATTCCCTGGTCATGCTGGCGCACCGCGCATCGTTCCAGAGAATCCCTTTGCGGGCCGGGCGGTTGTCCTTATCCAGGAAGCAGACCCCCACGCCCTTTCCGCCGAGACCGATGGCCAGCACTTCCTTCTTGTCCACACCGCATTTTCCCATGAGATCGCTGATAACGCCGGCGACCTCTTTCCAGTCCACGTCCATGTCGAATTCCGACCAGCCAAAATGCGGCTCCTCCACAGGGGTCGACCGTGAGGCGACGCAGATTTCATTCCCCTGCATATCAAACAAAGCGGCCTTTACCATAGATGTCCCCGAATCAATTCCAATGATATAACCAGTTTTCATCGTATTACTCTCCTATCTCTCCTGTTAAATCACAATCCGCTTAAAGCTTTCCGGCTGCCTTCCAGGCCATGAAGGGCCTCTGAACATCCCAGGTGCCGCCGTCACAGGGCACATTGATCCCGGTGGTGTACTCGCAGAGGTCCGACGCGAAGAACCAGCAGATCTTGGCGATCTGGTCTGGCGTACCGAATTCGCGCATGGGGATCTGGTCCAGCTTGGCCTCAGGACGCTCCTCGATGATGTGGTGCACCATCGGAGTATCGGTGACAGACGGCGCGTAGCCGTTCACGCGGATGCCGTAGGGTGCGCACTCTGCGGCCAGCACGCGGGTCAGGGCAAAGAGCCCGGCCTTGGTGGCGCTGTAGACTCCAAGCCCAAAATCCGGGAACTGCCCCAGGATGGAGTGGGCGTTGATGATGCTACCGTGCCCCTGTTCCTTCATAATTTTAATGGCTGCCCGGCTGGTGTAAACCGGTCCCCGCAGGTTCACGTCGATGAGCAGGTCGGTCACATCGTCGGTTGCGTCTTCAACGCGCTCTCTGCGGAAGACGCCGGCGTTGTTGACCTGGACGTCCAAACGCCCGCCAAAATAACCATCAATCTGGTCGTAGGCGGCGTTGACACTCGCGGAGTCTGTGACATTGCACTCGACCGCGATGGCATCAGCGCCCCTGGCCTTACATTCCTCAGCCACAGCAGCGGCTGTTTCCAGGTTCATATCCAGCACCGCGGCATTATAGCCGCGTTCGGTAAAGTAGAGCAAAATGGCCCGTCCTATCCCCTGGCCGCCGCCGGTGACGGCGATGACAGGTTTTTCGGACATTGTATTCTTTTGACAATTCATCATATATCTCCTCTCAGATGATCCCCTTAAATCATGCTATTCATCAAAGCTGTCAAGTATCGCCAGGCTGGCCGACACGCCCAGACGGTCGGCGCCGGCTTCAATATTGGCTTTGGCGTCTGCCCATACATGCATCCCCCCAGATGCTTTTACCTGCATGGTGTCTGGAATGTTGGCCTTCATCAGCGCTACGTCGTGCGGGTTGGCGCCGCCGGTGCCAAAACCTGTGGAGGTCTTGACAAAGTCGGCCCCCGCCTTCGCGGCCATCTGACAGGCGGTGATTTTTTCCGCGTCGGTCAGGTAACAGGTCTCAATGATCACCTTGACCAGGGTGCCATCCGCGGCGTCCACAACAGCTTTAATGTCTCTGTACACGGTATCCTGGTCGCCTGCCTTCAGCGCGCCGACATTGATGACCATGTCCACCTCCTGGGCGCCGCCCGCGATGGCGTCCTTTGTCTCAAAGGCTTTGACGGCCGGGGTGTTGGCCCCCAGCGGGAACCCGATAACCGTGCATACCTTAACCTCTGAGTCCTCCAGCAGGGCTGCCGCCTGTCTGACATTGCAGGGGTTGACGCACACTGACGCCGCGCCGATTTCCCTGGCTTCCTCACAAATTTTCGCGATCTGCTCCGGTGTGGCCACAGCCTTGAGCAGGGTGTGGTCCATCATACCGGCTAATTGTTTTTTATCCATACTAAACCTCGTTTCGTTATTCTAATCGGTCACTCAGACCAGCTGAAGCTTTTCCAGGCTTGTCTTTATCTTTTCTTTTTCGCCCTCACTCAGCTCTGCCAGCGGCTTGCGCATATACCCCAGCGGCACACCCATCAACCCGGCGGCGTACTTGTAGCCTGCCACAAAGGGTCCGGTCTTCAGGGCTTCCCGGATGAGCAGAATTTCATTCTGCGCCGCGCGGCCACCTGCGATATCCCCTGCCTCCATGGCGTTTACCAGCTTCAGAACAGCCCCTGGAAAAACCGCGGATATCAGGGATACCACGCCGGCCCCGCCGAGCTGCATGACCGAAAAGGTCGTTGCGTCGCTGCCGTTTAAAAACGTCATGGGGCGGTCCGGTCCGATGAGACGCATAGTGTTCTGAATGTGCACAAAGTCAATGGTGCTCTCCTTGTAGAACTGCATATTGTCATTATGCCTGAAGATGGCAGCCACCGACGCCGGCGACAGCGTATTCCCTGTCTGCGGCGCGTTGTAGATGCCTGCCGGAAGGGCTGTGGCCGAAGCGATAGCGTCAAAGTAGGCCACCAGCTCTTCCTGGGGAATGCTGTAAACACAGGGCTGCTGGATGCAGACCGCGTCCACGCCGGCAGCCTCATAGCCCCTTAAAACCTGCATGGCCTCCGGAAGGGTCTGGCAGGCAATGTTCCCCATTACCAGCGCCCGGCCCCCGGCCGCCTCCACGACTGCCCTGGTCGTCTCAACCAGCTCCTCTGCCGTAAGCGACAGGGATTCACTGGCGATCCCGTTGGTAAACAGCGCTTTTATGCCATTTTGAAGCTGATACGCTACCTCACCCCTTAACAGAGGGTAATCCACCTGTCCGTCTTCTGTAAATGGCGTGATCAGTTCGGTCATTACACCTTTAAAAGACACGTTATCTGCCATATGCTTTTACTCCTTACTGAAATTTTTCTGAGCACTCGGAAAATTGAACATGAATTGAACATAATTTTGAATTCAAAGTTTTATAATCATTTGTTCAATCCCATTATATAGCGTTCCATTTCAAAAAGCAATAGTCGAAAACGCATTCAGCCTTTCATCTACCTTTGTTTTAATTGTTTAGGATTATATTTTTTGTACTTTTTATCAATATATAGATATATATTTTAATTATTTACCTATATATAGTATTCTGGAATTATTTTGAAAAAATATTATATATTAAGTATTTTTGAGAACATGTTCATTCTTAAGCAGGGAATCGCTTTGTTTTAATTGTTTTATCTTTTTGATTTGTTTTTAAAGCCTCTATTTAAAAATATATTTGAACAAAATTTCAATTTTCTCACAAATCAATTTTTCATATCACTGTATTATAGCATATTTCTGCCCGCGGCACACTTCCTTTCCTGCCACTTTAAGGTTTCGCACTTTTCTCCGGGCATCAAAAAAGAACCCGCCGCAGCGGGTTCCTGTCCTTCGTCCTATTCTTCTTCCTTCAACTCATCCTGCTTCTTCTCATTAAAAATCTCATACATCTGGTCGCCGTATTTCAGGGCGTCGATGGCGCGCAGAGGATTCTTAATCCAGATGGCATCGTCGTACTGCATGAGCTTTTCGGGGTCGGTGAAGCCCCAGGTGCAGAGGACTGGGAGCATTCCGGCGTTTTTGGCGGTCTCGTAGTCCACAGAGCTGTCCCCCATATAGATGCAGTCCCCGGGAGCCACACCCATTTTAGCCGCGACCTCCAGGGTCTGGGTGGGGTCTGGCTTTCTGGGCTTGTTATCGTTCTGCCCTACCACATCCACAAACTCGCTGATGTCAAACAGAGCGTCCACAATGGTCTTAGCCGCGCTGTCGGGCTTGTTGGTGCAAACGGCGAAGGGGATCTTGTGCACATGCAGGTAGCGCAGTAAATCCCTGATGCCGTCGTAGGCCACCGTTTTGTGGGTGTAGCGTTTGGCGTACTCGGCCTTCATCAGAGCCACTGCTTCGTCCACCAGGACTTCGTCCTTTGCCATTTCCGGGGTCACGGCGCGTTTGATCAGGTTTCTCAGGCCCCGGCCGATGAGCTTTTTGCCCTCCTGGTAGCTTTTAAGCTCCAGCCCATAGTGCAGCATTACCTGGTTGCAGGCATCGACAAGGTCCTCCAGGGAGTTGATCAGGGTACCGTCTAAATCAAAGATAATTCCGCTATAGCGGGGTTTGAACAGTTCTTTCGCAGTCGTCATGGTAATTCGCCTCCATTTTTTGTCCCGATGCAGATGTCGGTATTTCGGTCTATTCATTATATCACAAATTCGCCTGAGTATCCTTGGATTTTGGAAAAGCCCGGATGTATGTTACCGCCCGCGCTTCTGTTCATACATTCTCCGGTCCGCCTCTTTGGCCAGCTCATCAATATCCTGCTGGTCATGCGGGTATCTTGAGTATCCGCAGCTGATCTCGGGCCGCAGGGTCTGCGCCCCTGCCTCCAGGGGCTGCTCGACCGTTTCCTTTATTCGAACCAGAAGCGCCTCATAAAATTCCTTTGGATGCTCTCCGGCAATGACGGCTGAAAACTCATCGCCGCCGATACGGAAGGCGTAATCCCCGGCGTCCAGGCAGCTCTGTATGCGCCAGGCCACCCCAACAAGCACCTTGTCGCCGACATCGTGCCCATAGGTATCGTTGACGGCCTTAAACCGGTTCAGATCCAGGAAAAAAAGACAGAAGGGCTCTGCGGCAGCGATCCGTTTTTTTAACTCGCCGCTGAGAAAGCGTTCGTTGTAAAGCCCTGTGAGCGCGTCGGTGTTGGCGATCCGGCTGAGCTCTTTTTTCTGCCGGTCAACAGTGATGAAATAATAGGCAATCATCGTGACCAGCAGGTCGATCAACAGCGCAGTCAGTATTTTTTCAAGACATCCGCGCTGGGGCAGCCAGCCCTCTCTGGGCGCCATACCAAGCGTCCACACACTCCCGGGCACCTCGATATCCACATAGATGGCATCCCCGGGCAGCCCCTCACCGCTCTCTGCGATAATCTGGGTTTCTCCATCTTCCTGCGTCCGGGCAATCTGGTAAACATAGCCCTCCCCGGACATCCCTTCAAGGTTTGCCTTGTCAAAGATTTCCGGCACATCCATCACCGCGATGGCAAAGCCCCAGAAGCTTTTACCGCCGGCAGTATCCTCGAGGTAGATCGGCCGCCTTACCACCACGCCCATGCCACCCTGATAAAGCTCAAAGGGGCCGGCCATGGTCATGTTTCCGGTATCTCTGGCGTACTCGGCCTCTTCTCTCCGGTCCGGGTCAGAAAACAGGTCGCCGTAGGCTTCCTCATTCCCCGCCACCGGGTAAACCTCTGTAACGTTGCCGCCCGGGGCCAGCTGGATGCTGCGGATCGTCGGGTCATCCTCGTACAGGCGTTTCGCGATCTTCTCAAAATTCCGGATGCCCTTATCATTATCGACAATGATCATCTCCAGTATTTCCAGCTTCAGCAGACGGGAATCAATGGAGTACTGAATCTTGTTGGCCTCGCTCTCCATAATATACGTACCGTGCTCGATGTTTTTATTCCGCTGCCGTCTGCTGGTGTCCACAACGACACCGGCAGATATGATCAGGGACAGGATAAACACCATCGGTACGGCTAAAAACCTGCGTGAAATTCTCTTTTTCATAATGTCACCTTTTATAATATGGTATCATTTCACTTTGCAGAATGCAATGATTTCCTTTACAATTCTGCGGTTTTGTCCGCACTTTCCAGTCCATCTAACCTTTACCTCACAAATATATCCTGATTTTTACTGGTCTTTGCGCAAAATACAGGGTATAATATATGTAAATATACTTTTTTAACAACTGGAGGTATCATTATGTCATTTCGTACCGATCACTACGCGGCACTGGCTAAAACGCTGATCGCCAAAATGGAAAAGCGCCATTTTGAAGCCCATTACTGCGCGTCCAAAAAAGAAGCGCTGATTTTGGCGCTCTCCCTCATCCCTGACGGGGCGTCGGTGACCCACGGCGGCTGCATGACCATCGAGGAAATCGGCCTGGTGGACGCGGTCAAACAGGGGGTTTACAACTACATTGACCGCAGCATTGCCACCACTCCGGACGAAAAGCGCGAGGCCATCGCCAAAGGCATGATGGCCCATACCTTTCTCATGAGCGCCAACGCCATCAGCCGCGACGGCGAGCTCGTCAACATCGACGGCTTCGGCAACCGGATCGCCCTCCTGGCCTACGGGCCGGACCAGGTCATTGTGCTGGCAGGCATGAACAAAGTCGCCGGCAGCCTTGAAAGCGCCATTGACCGAGCCCGCAACGAGGCCGCCCCCATCAACTGCGTGCGTCTGAACCGCCAGACCCCCTGCCTGAGCACTGGTATCTGCGGTGACTGCCACAGCGCGGACTGCATCTGCAGCAATATCGTCATCACCCGGAACAACCCGATTCCGGGGCGCATCAAGGTTATTTTGATCGGCGAGGCGTGTGGTTATTAAAATTGCACCAAAAAATAAACTTGACAATGTTTTGCGGGTAGCGTACAATTAATCCAATCAATTTGTAAACAGGAGTAATCTCATGGCAATTTTAACATCTTTAAACAATGTTAAAAAAATGAATACCTTTTTTAGCAGCTTTAGCTTTTTTAGCTTTAGCTTCTTTTGGTGTCCAAAATTTAGTTGCCACGAGCGAATAGCCTGATCGGATTGTACGATAATATGATCAATCAAGGGTCTGTCTCTGGTAACAGGGGCAGACCCTTTTTCGATTTTTAACCACCAAACAAAAATAAAAGAAACGAGGAAAAACAAATGACACCCTTCAACGATCCCGAAATGGAAGCATTAATGAAAATCAAGGAACCCTACAAAAAGGCCAACCGTAAATACAAGGCGGAGGACACCATCATCAATATCGGTGATATTCACTTCGGCGAAGGCAACTTCCACGTTTTCTCCGGCCCCTGCTCCGTCGAGAGCAAGGAACAGATCACCGAGGTGGCTAACCGCGTAAAGGCCGCCGGGGCCACTGTCCTGCGCGGGGGGGCCTTCAAGCCCAGAACCTCCCCTTACGCATTCCAGGGGATGGCGGCAGACGGCATCGAACTGATGCTGGAAGCTAAACGTGAAACCGGGCTTCCCATCGTGTCCGAGATCATGAACATCGCGCTGCTGGACCTTTTCGCGGATGTGGATATCCTCCAGGTGGGCGCCCGCAATATGCAGAACTTTGATTTACTCAAAGCCCTGGGCCGCAGCAAAAAGCCCATCCTCTTAAAACGCGGGCTGGCCAACACCATCGAGGAGCTCCTGATGAGCGCGGAATACATCATGGCCGGCGGCAATGACAACATTATTCTTTGTGAACGCGGTATCCGTACCTTTGAGACAGCCACCCGCAACACCTTGGACATCTCAGCTGTCCCAGTGCTTAAAAAACTGACCCATCTGCCTGTAATTGTAGACCCGAGCCACGGCTGCGGCAAAGCCGAGCTGGTCGAGCCCATGTCTCTGGCTGCCCTGGCCGCCGGCGCTGACGGCCTCATCATCGAAGTCCACAACGATCCGGCCAACGCCCTGTGCGACGGTCCTCAGTCCTTAACGCCAGACCAGTTCGACACCCTGATGAATGACAAGATCAAACCAATGTCTGAGCTCATGGGCAAAAAGCTCGGTGCTTGATCCGGAAATCGCTATGACTCCCATATCACTCACGCCCGAACAGCAAAAAAGTTTCCGCGGCTACCAGTCCGCCATGGCAAACACCCGCACGCCGGTCGAAAACCCCACAGTGGCCTACTTTGGCACGCTGGGGTCCTACACCGAGCAGGCCGCCATCGACTTTTTCGGCGAGGACTGCCGCCGCGTATCCCACCGTTTATCCGAGGATGTCTTCAAAAGCATCACGCGCCAGGGGGCAGACTACGGCGTCCTGCCCATTGAGAACAGCACCACTGGCTCCATCGCCGCGGTTTACGATCTTTTAGCCAAGTACAACTGCTATATTGTCGGGGAGACCAAGGTCAAGATTGAGCACTGCCTGCTGGGGGTGCCCGGCAGCCGTCTTTCAGATATCCGCGAGGTGTACTCCCACGCCCAGGGCTTTGAGCAGTCCGGCGAGTTTCTCGCCGGCTACCCGGACTGGAAGTGCCTGACCTACTACAATACCGCTGTGGCTGCTGAGCATGTGGCAAAGAGCGCCAATCCGGCTTTTGCCGCCATTGCCAGCCGCCGGGCCGCTGCCATCCACGGGCTCAGTATCCTGGCAGAGGACATTAACCTGTCTGAGACCAATGTCACCCGCTTTGTGATCGTAGCGAGCCGCATGGAGCTCTGCCCGGACTGCAATAAGATCAGCATCGCCTTTCATCTGCCGCACGTGGCAGGCTCCCTGTTTCAGGCACTTTCGGTCTTTGACGCCAATGCCCTGAACCTGTGCAAAATCGAATCACGCCCCATCCGCGACCACAACTGGGAATACCTGTTTTTCATCGACTTTATCGGCAACATTGACGGAACCCCCCTCGACGCGGTCATGGAAGAAGTAATTTCTAAAACAGAGGGCTTCCATTTCCTCGGAATCTATAAAGATAATTAGTTTTTTTGATATTTTTATGGACTATTTTTCAAAAATGTACTAAAATTAAGTTAGTACAGTAGCCGCTCTCACCGGACGAAAGCCCGATGTGGCGGCACTGAATCCAACGAGGTCAAGCAGATGAAAAAAAGCGCGGTGGAGTATCGGTATCTGTTCATCTCCGCACTGGCTGTAATATGCCTGTGCGGTTTATTTTTATGTGTTCCAGCCTATGCCAAAGAGGACACCTCAACGGTCCGGGTCGGCTATTATGAGGACGGCGACTACATGTATCGGAACGCCGCGGGCGAGTACATTGGCTATGACTTTGAATTTTTACGGGAAATCTCAAAACTCAGCGATCTCCGCTATGATGTTGTCGACTGCACCAGCTGGGAAAATACCTACCAGTTTTTAAAGGAAGGGCAGATCGACATTCTTCCCGCCGTCTATAAAAACGCTGAGCGGGAGCAGGAGTGTTTATTTTCCGAGCAGCCCATGTGCAATATTTACACCACCCTCAACGTCCGGGTCGATGATACGCGCTACAGCTACGAGGATTTCTCTGCCTTTCAGGGCATGAAGGTCGGGATCATCAAGGACAGTGTTGATGGGGAAAACTTCAAAAGTTACTGCACCGAAAACAACATCGCGCTCACAGTGCTTCCCTACTCCGAAACCCAGGATCTTCTAAACGCTCTGGATGACGGCACTCTGGACGGCGTGGCCATCACCCATCTGGGCCGCAACAGCACCTTCCGCAGCGTCGCCCAGTTCGCTCCGGCGCCGCTTTACATCGCCATCTCCAAAAGCCGCCCCGACGTAGCGGAAGCGGTCAACAGCGCCATGAGCACCATCCTTTTGCGTGACCCCAACTACACCATGAATCTTTACAACAAGTATTTTTCCGTCACCAATGCCCAAAAGCCTGTCTTTACCAAATCTGAGCTGGAATACATCGCGAGTAAAAAAACCGTATCCGCCGTGTACGATTATATGGCTCCGCCCTTCTCCTACACCAGCCAGGACAACGGCGGCTTTGCCGGTATCGCGGCAGACCTCTTCAGCCAGATCGCTGAAAACAGCGGGCTGCGCTTCCAGTTCAGCCCAGAGGTCTACTCCCTCGGACTTGAGAAGGTCAAAAACGGCCGGGCAGACGTCATCTGCAGCGTGGCAGGCGACTACCTCTGGGAATCCCGCAATAACCTGAGCACCACCCGCTACTACCTGCGCTCTCCCACTGTTCTCATCCGTAAAAACACATCAGCGCCCCTGGCCAAGATCGCCATGCCCCAGGACTACGGCGCGACCGAGGCCATCATCAGTGATTACCCCGACGCAGATGTCTACTATTACAGCAATACTGAGGCCTGTCTGGATGCCCTGACGGAAAACAAGGTGAATGCCGTGTTCGCCAACTCCCAGGTTGCCGATTACCTGCTGTCCGACGCGTCCTACGCAGCGCTGAGCAGCACCACCTTGAGCAATTATACCATCGAGCTGTCCATCGGCGTCTCAAACTCTGCCGATCCCCGGCTTTTCTCCATCCTCGACAAATGTATCCAGTACACCTCTGAAGAAAATATCGACGCCATTGTCATGGAAAACAGTATCCAGCCAAAGGCCATGACGGTCCGCGAGTTTCTCACCGAGAACGCCGTGACCGTGATCGCTATCACCGTGGCGGTTTTAGGGCTGATCATCCTGCTGCTGGTCTATAACCTGCGCAGTAAGTCTAAGAGCAACGAGCAGATACAGAACCTCCTCTACCGGGACACCCTCACCGGGCTCGATAATCTGGATAAGTTTCTCGCCGAGTGCGGCAGCCTGCTGAAATCGGCCCCGGAAGGCGGCTACGCTCTCATCTACAGCGACATCAACCAGTTTAAAACCATCAACGACCGCTACGGCTTTACCGCAGGCGACCAGCTGCTGCGGGCCTACGCCCAGATCATCCGGGAAAGCGTACAGGAGGGCGAGTACTGCGCCCGCGTCTCCTCCGACAATTTTGTCCTGCTGTTAAAATACAGGGACTGGGAGACGCTGTGCACCCGGATTACAGACATTCAAAAGGCCACTGACAGCTGGATACAACGCACGGGCTTTCCGGCGCCGGTGCTCACCGCCTTTGGCGTCTACCTTGTAGACAAGGCCGAAAAACAGGACGTCCAGCTCATGCTTGACCTGGCAAATTACGCGCGCCGGAGCGCGAAAAATACCTCCAAGAGCGCCATTGTGCTGTATGACCGCCAGATGCGGCAGAACACACTGCTGCGCAAGGAGCTCACCGACCGGCTGCCCGCCGCCCTCAGCGCGCATGAGTTTGTGCCTTATTTCCAGCCCAAGGTCAACATGATCACCGGTGAGATCATTGGCAGTGAGGCGCTGGTACGGTGGGACCACCCGGAACGCGGCCTTTTAGCCCCCGGTGTCTTTATCCCTGTCTTTGAGGAAAACGGCAGCATTGAGGAAATCGACTGGTATATTTACGAGGCTGTCTGTTGTACGCTCCGAAGCTGGATGGACCGCGGCCTGTCGGTACACCCGGTATCCTGCAATTTCTCCAGCATCCATTTCGACCACAGGGACTTCACCGACCGGGTCACTGCCCTGGCCGACCGTTACGCCATCCCCCATGAGCTCCTGGAGCTTGAAATCACAGAGAGCATTATCGTCATGCACCCCAAACGGGTGGCCTCCCAGATCGCCTCTCTGAGGGAAAAGGGCTTCATGACCGCCATCGACGATTTCGGGTCTGGATACTCCTCGCTGGGACAGCTGGAGCAGATGACCGCCCGTGTCCTCAAGCTGGACCGGAGCTTTGTGCAGCGCGGCATGCTCGATGAGCGTGAGCAGACCGTGATTGCCAACATCGTTAACCTGGCACACGATCTTGGCATGCGCATTGTGTGCGAGGGCGTGGAAACAAGACAGCAGGCCAATATCCTGATCCGACTCGACTGCATCTACGCCCAGGGCTTTTACTATTCAAAGCCCATTCCGCTGGAGGCTTTTGAGCAGATGCTTCTCAAACCGCCCTTTGAAGCCATAAACACATAGAGTAATCCAATAAACCTCCCGGCTGTAATCCGGGAGGTTTATTGGATTTCGGATAAAATATCATTAAATATAAATTGATCAAGCATAATTTCTTGAAATGGATAACAGCTTGAGGTATAATGATCTTATATATTTTAGAATCGTATTGAATACATAATCAACGCTGGCAAAGGGGTAGATGCGTTTTTCGTCACGGTTCCGAAAACGCTGGAGCTTATGCGCAAACAGAGGAATACTTATATCTTTATCTTAATCTGCATCTTTGTCATGGGTTTTTTGTTGTTTTCACTCATCCAGATGCAGGGCTACGCCAACATCATCAACGATGCCGGCATTGTCCGCGGCGGTACCCAGCGATCCGTCAAGCTGGAGCTGAGCGGCGAGCCCAACGATGAGCTGATCAGCTATCTGGACGGGCTGATCCGCAAGCTGGAAGCCGCTGAAAGCAAGCATCTTTACACCTCTCACGACTCAGCTGCCTACCGTGAAAATCTGGAAGCCGTCAAAACCAAATGGGGCGAGATCAAGGCGGAAATTCCCAAGCTGAGGGGCTCTCCTACGGCGGAGCTGCGTGAGCATTTTCTCGGTCTGAGCGAGCAGCACTTTGATTTGGCCAACAAAACCGTTTACGCGGCCCAGTACCGGGCGGAAAACGAGCTGCGGAACAGCATTATTCTCAGTGTTGTCATGATTCTCGCTGTGTCGCTGATCATGTATACCCTGGAGCGCCGGAGCCAGCAGGAGCTGGAGCGGGTATTCTACACCGACCACCTGACCGCCCTCCCCAACCAGGCTGCCTTTGAGATCAGCGCGGCTGAAAAGCTGAGGTCTGCGTCGCCCGGCGCCTACCTGATGATCTACCTTGACCTGAACAATTTTAAGTTCGTCAACGATTCCTACGGCTACACTGCCGGTGATAAACTCCTGCTGTCCTTCTCCGCGACGCTGAAGCGATTTTGCAACAGCAGTGAAATTTGTGCCCATCTGCACGCCGACCACTTCGCCATTCTGCTTAAAAAGCGCGAACACGTCATTGAGGATCTCCAGACCGCGATCCTGGAATCCATCGAAAGTGAGCGGGAGCTGAACCTCTCCGACATTTTAACGTGCAGCTACGGCGTTTACACCATTCCCGACCCGGACGAGTCCATCGCCTCCTGTATCAGCAAAGCCAGCGTCGCACTGAAGGAGGGGCGCAGCAGCCAGCGCACTGTTGCCTATTACGACCAGCATCTGCTGGACAAAATTACCAATGAAAATAAGATGACCCGCTGGATGCATCAGGGGCTTTCGGAAAAGGAATTCCAGATTTATCTCCAGCCCAAGGTCAACCTTGAGCGGTCTGAGGTCACCGGGGCCGAGATCCTGGTCCGCTGGAATTCAGAGCCCTTTGGCTTTTTGCCGCCAGATGAGTTTATCCCCCTGTTTGAGAAAAACGGTTTTATCGTGGACCTGGACTTCTACGTGCTGGAGGGCACCTGCCGGATACTAAAGCAGTCGCTTAAGATCTCGCCTGAGCGCACTGTGGTGCTGTCAGTCAATGTTTCGAGGGTTACGCTCTTTCAGAATGATTTTATCAAACGCTTTGTGCAGATGGCAGAGCGCTACGGAGTCCCGCCGAAATACCTTGAGATCGAGATCACAGAAAATGTCTTTATCTTTGACGCCAACACCGTGGAACAGATTCTTTCCCAGCTGCGGAGCCATGGATTCAGTATTTCCATGGACGACTTTGGCTCAGGGTATTCCTCCCTGAACCTGCTGCGCGAGCTGCCCATTGACGTCTTAAAAATCGACCGGATCTTTTTACAGGAGAGCATCCGTGTTGAGAAGGCCTACGCCATCATCAAATCCGTTGTTGAGATGGCCTACTCCCTGAACATGGTGGTAGTCTGTGAGGGCGTTGAAACCCTGGAGCACGCCGAGTTTTTAAAAACCATCCACTGCACTGTGGGCCAGGGCTATTATTTTTCAAAGCCCATTCCCCTTGCGGCGTTTCAGAAAAAATACAATTTGCTGCCAACACAAAAACACCCGGATTCTTAAAATCCGAGTGTTTTTTATTTAAGGGGTTACTGAACGCGGCTGTTACCGCCCATTCCCA
>CAUEUD010000081.1 GCA_959020865.1 Eubacterium limosum
ATGATTTCCCACATCTTCATTTCATAAGGCATCCAAAGACTGCGCTCACCACCGACTACACTATCAATGAAATCTATGAGATTTCAAAGGAAACCCTTGAAACCGTCAACGAGATCGACGACGAGATGGACGCCCTGACCGTGAGGGTCGAGGAGCTTTACGCCGAGATCCAGAAGGGCTTTGCCCAGAACGCCTACAACGACGCCGCCCGTGATCTTGACGCAGCCTACAGCCGCATCCAGCCTCTGTGGCAAATGTACACCAAAATCCTGGACGCCACATCGCCCGATCTCCCTGTGGCAAAACGTCTGTCCGAGGTTGAGCTGCGGGCTTATACCGATGATCTGATGAAGGCTGTGCGCCAAACCTACGGCTCTGTCTCTGGAGAGACTTCGTTCAAAAGCGACTTCAGCCTCATCCACAACGCCATGTACAGCCCCTCTGGCCGCACCACCTTCACCGACGCCCAGATCGCCCTGTCCCGGCTGGAGCTACCCTTTGAGCATCAGGTGAACGAGCCGGCAAGGGCGGCCTTCAACTACGGCGCCGCCCTTGAGACCATGTTGCTGCGCCTCTATCAGGAATACGCTGGCTATGTTCTAAGCAACGCCGATCCATCGACACCCCATGATCCCCAGGCCGACGCCTTTGCGGACACGGGCAACCAGGTCATCCGAAACCTCAACACCCAGGCGGAGGGCTGCGATGTCTTCAACCTCATGCAGCCTGACGCCATCGAGACCACCATTCAGCTGAAAAGCGGTGACGAGCTCCCCGCCTACCATGTCATCGTCAACGCCGACAGGCATGAGTACATGATCGGCCGGGATACCATCCAGCTCAGGCATACCTATATGGCCTACGGCACCAGCGACGGTACAAACCAACAACACTGTGACCCAACCCACGAGGATGAGCTGTTCACCGCGGATGGCCGCTGGTATATCCCGCCCACAGAGACTGAGATGAAAACACTCTTTACCCCCACCATCACCAACCCGGGCTCCTGGCTGTCGGACAGCGGCGGCCTGATCCTGCCGCAGCACGACGCTCTGATGCTGGCGGATGTCAACCATGTCAGCGAGGATGCCCACAAGATGGATCTCAATACCTATGAATCCTTTGACCAGGGTCTTCTGGACTCCCACCATCTCACCGGCGACTCGGACAAAATCACCCTCAACTCCTACCATGACCTTTACAAGAAAGAGCGGAAGATCAAGTGGACCAGCCGCAGCGCTGAGATTGAGTGTGAGGATACTGAAGCTCTGTGCGTTTTCTTTGACAAGCACAACCAGTCCGGCGGTATCCCGGTGGACGACAACGGCTATCTGGCTCCCAGCGACCCCACCACCCTGCCGGGCGAGGTCTACCTGGCGGACGGCGACGGAATCAATCTGACCAAGCTGGGCTCTACCGATCTGCTGGGCAAGACCATCACCGTCTCCGGCAATGTCACCATCCTTGGCGGAGGGCGCACCTACCAGAACGTGCAGCTGCGCCTGGAGGAAAATGCCAGGCTCACTATTGACCACCTGAACATCGACCAGCAGAACAGAAGCCTGTCGGCCTGTGATGTCTGGGGGAGCAACGCGGAGATGACCGTCGTTGGCCCATGCACTTTCAGGGGCGGATCGGGGCTCTATTTCCAGAACTCCCAGCTTACCGTCTACCCCGGAGACGATACCGCCTCCCTTGCCCTCGACGGCGACACGGGCGTCAATACCTACTTCGATCAGCCTAACGGCAGCGACCTTGTCTGCCACGACCTCAGCCTGACCATCCACGGCAGCCAGTACGGCGTTCACGGCTTCAATTTTGGAGGTATTTTCTACAACTGTAATGTCGCCATCGACGGCGGCAGCATCGACATCTGTGGCGGCGACCCGAACGGCCATGACTGGTACAAATACAGCAATATTCTCTGCACAGATACCAGCATCACCACCGCCCACAACACGCGCCAGAATGGGTTTATCAGCCTTGACCACTCGACCTACAACTACGACACGCCCTACAAGCTTGACATCCGCACCGGCGACGGCAAAAACAACAAGAGCAGCTCCGATATCTATTTCTCCATCACCGGAAGGGACCAGTGGGACAATACAGTGACCACCAACCAGGTCAACATCACTGACATGGCCGGCGGCGACCATTTTGGCAAAGCCGGTACAGATATTATCTATCCTGTTCTGAACCGCTATATCTGGAGCATCGACTACATCTCACTAGTCAACACCGGCGACGATGCTTGGTATCCAAGGGCGATCTTTATCGAAAACTACCTGGAAGCGGATCCCTATTACCACTCTGTTTATATCGACGCCTGGGTTGAAACCAAAAACTACGAATATCGCTTTGCGCCAGCAAGTTCACCAGATTCCACCGACGTCTATCTGAGTGATGAGCGGACCATCAGCCTGTTGGAAGCTGGGAAGACGCCGGGGCTGCTGACCATGAACGCCAAGCCGGAATACGCGGTCTCGCCTAAAATTTTCGAGGCTCTGAACCGGCTTAACCAGGCCCTCTGTTACAATATTCTGGACGAGGACAACGACCTGCTCTACAGCTGGCTGTTTGAGGGCGACACCCTGTCCCGCACCGGCATCGCCGCATCCCTTGGCATTGATATTGAGAAAATCTCGGGCATTGACGGCAGCGGTCTCCCTGCCCTCACAGGCAAAAACGGCCTGCTGCTGCATTTTGACCACGAGGGCGATCTGCCCGGGCCTTCCCGCGTCCGCATCAACATGACCAAACAGGGCTACACAGCTGGCGAAACCTTTGGCCTTTTCCGCCTCAGCGAGGATGGAAAAACCCTGGAGCCAGTTGCCCAGAACCTGACAGTGGATGAGCAGGGTTTTGTCACCATCACTCTGGACCACTGCTCAGACTACGCGCTCATCAAGACCGGCATCGGCAATCTGGCGCCGCAGACAACTGCCAATCCCAAAACCGGCACCCCGGCAGAGCCCTGGCTCTGGGGCGCGCTGATGTTATTGTGTGCAGGAGCAGGACTGGCCCTGTACAAAGGCCGGAAAAGCCTGTAGATTTTTAAAGCTTTAACACAAAAACACCTCCCGAAATCCTGAAAACCCATTCGATCTGGGTTTTCGGGATATTCGGGAGGTGTTTTCAGTTTTTATTTATAACAATATGCCGCGCACCTCGTCGATGTTGGCAAGGCCCTCGGCCTGGCAGTAGGCTTCCAGTCCCGCGATGATCCTAACCGGTGCCTTGGGGTCAATGAAATTCATGGTTCCCACCTGCACACAGGCCGCGCCGACCATGATAAACTCAAGGGCGTCTTCCCAGGTGCTGATGCCGCCCATGGCCATGACCGGCACGTCCACTGCCTTGCAGACCTGATGGGTCATGCGCAGTGCGATGGGTTTGACCGCCGGGCCGGACAGACCGGCGTAGGTGTTGTCAAACACGATCTTCTTCTTTTTGTAATCAACGGCCATGGCCTGAATGGTGTTGATGAGCGAGATACCGCAGGCGCCGGATTCCTCACAGGCCAGCGCGATCTCCGCGATGTTTTCCACATTCGGGGACAGCTTGACCATGACTGGCGCTTTGGAGACAGCCACCACCTTGCGGGTGATATCCGCCGCCATTTCTGCCTTGATACCGTAGGCCATACCGCCGGCCTTGATATTGGGACAGGAAATGTTCAGCTCAACCAGCTGGGCATTGATGGCGTTGACCCGCTCGATGGCTTCCAGGTAGGAGGCCTCGTCCTTACCGCCCACGTTGACCACGGTGACGGTGTCGATCTCCTTGAGATGGGGCCATTCATTTTCGATAAAGGCGTCCACACCAGGGTTTTCAAGTCCAATGCTGTTGATAATGCCTGCCGGTGTCTCCCACAAACGCATCCCCGTATTTCCCGGACGCGGTTCAAGGGTCAGCCCTTTGGTGCACAGGCCGCCCAGCGCTGCCAGATCATAGTATTCCTCAAACTCACGCCCAAAGCCAAAGGTGCCTGACGCGGTGAGGACCGGGTTTTTAAAGACAATATCATTAAATTTCGTTTCTAACGCTTTACTCATAGGGCTGCCACCTCTCTGGTAAATACCGGCCCGTCCTTACAGACCTTCTTATTGCCTTCACTGGTCTTGCAGGTGCAGCCCAGACAGGCGCCGATGCCGCAGGCCATATGCGCCTCCAGCGACACGTAAACCGGGTTTTCGGCCGGGACGATGTCACACAGGCTCTTCATCATGATTTCCGGGCCGCAGGTAAAGAATACCTCGCCGGAACGGGCTTCTACCCGGTGGGTGATGATGCCGCCGATATCCACGATCACTTCATCGGCCACTGCGTCGAAGGCCTCCACACAGTAAGCGGTGTCGCGGTAGCCCAGGTAAACGCGCAGGCGGCGGTCCGGGTGTTTTTTCTTGAAGTCGCGGCACGCATAATACAGGGGCGCGATGCCAATGCCGCCGCCCACCACCACCAGGTCAGCGTCCACATCCGGGAAGCCCTTGCCATAAGGGCCCTGTAACTGCACGGTGTCGCCCTTTTCCAGTTTTAATAAAAGCTGGGTACCCTTGCCCACGACCTGATACAGGAAGGTGAGCACGCCGTTTTCGTAATTATGGACAGAGATAGGCCGTGACAACAGCGGGTCCTTATCCCAGGCTCTCAGCATGAAAAACTGGCCGACGCCCACTTCGCCTTTATAGGCCACGTCCATTTTGCAAATGCCTTCAGCCACAAGCTGGTTATCTAAAATTAAAGCCACTTTAAAATGTCCTCCTTCATGGCCAGTGTTTTTTCACGGATCAGCGCTTCAAAGCCTTCGGTTTCACAGGGTGTTTCTGCCTTCTGGTGGGCAGTAATCAGCCCTCTGGAGGAATTGATGACCGCACAGCGGGACTTTTTGAAAATATTGGCGATATCCTTGCCGGTACCGCCCTGGGCGCCGTAGCCAGGCACCAGGAAAAAGGTGGACGGGCACTGGTCCTGCAGCGCTTCAAATTCTTCCGGGAAGGTCAGTCCGACCACAGCGCCCACGGCGGAGTAACCGCTCTCTCCGATGAATGGGCGGCCCCATTCAGTGATCTTGTCGCCGACTGCCTCGTACAGCTTCTGGCCGTCTTTTTCCAGCTTCAGTTCCTGAAAATCCCGCGATGACGGGTTGGAGGTGTGAAGCAGGACAAAAAGGCCCTTTTCATTGTTCTCGATGTAAGGGAAGTAAGGCGATACGGCGTCCTCGCCCATGTAGGCGTTGACGGTCAGGATATCTACCTCGAAATCGCCTTCAAAATGGCCTTTGGCATACTGGGTGGCTGTGGAGGTAATGTCGCCTCTTTTCGCGTCTCCAATGGCGATTTTGCCGTTTTTCCGCACATATTTGACAGTTTCTGAGTAAGCCTTCATGCCGTCCAGGCCCAGGGCTTCATAGCAGGCAATCTGCATTTTGTAACAGGCCGCAATATCTGCGGTGGCGTCTACAATCTTTTGGTTGAACGCTGTGATTTTTTCACCGGCTGACCAGTCTTTGTCCTTCAGGTACTGGGGCAGAAAGTCAATTTTTGTATCCAGGCCCACACAGACGGGGCTTTTTAATGCTTCGTTATACAAGCGATCCATTATCATATGCGATCTCTCCTCCTTTAAATGTCATGAGCACCTTGCCTTTGAGCAGTTCTCTGCCAAAGGGGGTGTTGTGGCTTTTTGAGATAAAAGTCTTAGGATCTACCCGCTCCTCGGCATCCAGATCCACTAAAACCAGGTCGCCAGCGTAGCGTTCCTTGACCAGCCCGGCCTTTATCCCCATGCGCTCAGCCGGCGCTTCGCTCAGCATCTGGCTCAGGCGTTCCACAGGGATGCCTGCGCCCTCAAAAACAGTGTAGTACATGGCAAAGGCCGTCTCAAAATTATTGATCCCCGGCGCGCCTTTCAGCTTGTCCTCGTCGCTGTGCGGGGCGTGGTCGGTGCCGCAGATGTCAATGCTGCCGTCCCGGGCGCCCTCGATCAGCGCCCGGCGGTCCGGGTAGCTTCTGAACGGCGGGTGTACCTTATACTCCATGGCAGAGGCGTACAGATGGTGCGGGGTGACCTCACAGGTAATGTCCAGACCTTCTGCTTTGGCGGCCTTGATGGCGTCCAGGGTATCCTTTTTGCTGATATGGCACACATGCAGGTGGCCCGGTGTCTCACGAAGAAGGGCGATGTCCCGCTCCACGGTCTCGGTTTCCGGCTCACAGTGGGTGGCCAGAATAAAATTGTACTCGGTGGAGGCTGCCAGCCCCTTTCTCATGGTTTCGGGGTTGTCCACATTGTGTCCATCGTTGGAGTAGACATTGGTGTATTCCCGGGTGCTCTCAAAATCCACCAGGTCGGCATCGCTGAAATCCTTTGTCAGAGCACAGACCTGTACCAGGTCGCAGAGGCCCAGGGCTTCTGCTTTGTCCATATTGGCCTTCAGCGCTTCAGCGTTGTCCATGACCGGCTTGGTATTGGCCATGGCTACCAGCGTGGTGAAACCGCCTTTCAGAGCTGCTTTCATGCCGGTTTCCATGTCTTCTTTATAGGTGAGCCCAGGATCGCGCAGATGACAGTGCATGTCGATAAAACCCGGCATCAGCACCTTGCCCTGGCCGTCGATTTCCCGGTCGTGCGCTGCCTTCACCTGTCCCTTTTCCTTATAAACCTTTTTGATCTTACCATCATCATCGATCAGCACCTTCCCCGGCCTTCGGCCAGTGGCGTCGATAATTTCAACATTTGTGATTAAAGTTTTCATGGTAGTTCCTTCCCCTTTATTTTAAGGATGAATGCAAAATTGAGAATTATATGATCAAATTTGCTAAAAGTATTTTGTCCGCGTGACACAATCCTTAAGAGACGAAGTCTTTTACCTAAGGAAGAAAAAGTCGTCCTGCGGGCACTGCCTGTCCGTTTGTATCTTCTTCACTAAAGTGGATACGATATTTCGCTGATGTCCGGCGGTTTCGGTAAAGCAGCTCGATTCTTGGCCGTTTACCAAAGCGCCTGGACACTTTCTCTTATCTGGATAAAAGGCGCAGTCTCGGACGATGCCGCTTTTTTGACAGCCTGCTAAATTGTTTCTGGCATTTTATTCCATTAATTCTCTATTTTCCACTCTCAATTTAGCATTACTTCTCTATAAACGTTGTGTATGAATCGCAGTATTCGCAGCGGTATAATTTCTTTTCGGCGTCTACCAGGTAGAAGTCAATATCGCCCACGTCTTCGTACTGGCTGATGCAGCGCGGGTTTTTACACTTCATGATGCCGGTTACCCGGGTGGGCAGGGTCAGCTGTACCTTGCTCACGAGCTCGCCGTTGTTCACAAAATTAATGGTGACGTTGGGGTCGATAAGCCCCAGAACATTCATATCGAGCTCCAGGTCGGTTTCAATTTTGATCAGGTCTTTCTGCCCCATTTTTTTGCTGGGGACATTTTTCATCAGCACGACAACATCGTCGATTTCGTTGAGGTGCAGCTCCTTATAAATTTCAAAGCCGTGTCCGGATTCGATGTGGTCGATAATAATTCCTTTTTTCAGTTTTGATACATTAATCATTGATGTCTACCCCCAGTAATTTTGAAATCAGGGCCATGCGCACATACATGCCGTATTTTGCCTGTTTGAAATAAACCGCTCGCGGATCATCGTCCACCTCCACGGCAATCTCATTGACACGCGGCAGCGGGTGCATGACAATCATGTCTTCCTTGGCTTTTTTCATTTTCTTTTTATCTAAAATGTAGTAGTCCTTCAAGCGCAGATATTCTTCCTCGCTGACAAAGCGCTCGCGCTGCACGCGGGACATGTACAGGATATCCAGCGTCCCGATGACGTCGTCCAGGCTGTCTGTTTCAATATAAGAGCCGGGTTCCAGCATGCTCAGGAAAAATTCCGGCATTTTCAGTTCCTTTGGCGAGATGAACACAAATTTGTTGCCCTTGTAGCGGTTCAGGGTTTTGACCAGCGAGTGGATGGTCCGTCCGAAAAGCAGGTCCCCGCAGAGGCCCACCACATGGCCGTCGCAGCTGCCGCGTTCATGGCGGATGGTCAGTAGGTCTGTCAGGGTCTGAGTGGGGTGTTCGTGGCCGCCGTCACCGGCGTTGATGATGGGCATATCGCAGGCGGCCTTGGATACCAGCTTGGCGGTCCCCTCTCTCGGGTGGCGGATCACCGCGATATCGGCATAGCAGCCGACTGTGCGGATGGTATCAGCTATGCTTTCGCCCTTGGATACTGACGAGTTGGCAGGGTTGTCAAATCCAATGACCTTGCCGCCTAAGCGCAGCATGGCCGACTCAAAGCTGAACCGTGTACGGGTGGATGGTTCGTAAAAAAGGCTGGCTAATAATTTTCCTTTGCAAACGTCAATATAATCATCCTGATTTGCAATAATATTATCAGCCAGCCCAAAAATGGATTCTAATTCTTCTATGGTAAAGTCACCGGGTTCTATTAAATGTCTTCCTTTTAGCATCTCTTGCCTCCTTGGCTTAAAATTCGTCCACGACGTGCATTTTTGCAAAAAAAAACACCTTTTCAAACTGTTAAAAGGGCGTTTCACGCAATATTTATGCACTATAATACTCTAAGGTCGTGGTCATCTTTAACAGGGGTTTCCTCTGCCCTTTTGTTAAGAGTTTAATTAAATTAATGATAAAGTATAACCTCAAAAATGTCAATATCTTAAAGGTTCAAAATATTGGCCTTTACTAAGAAATTATGGTAAGATTAAGCAAATGAAATGAACGGAGGTAATTCAAATGTATTTTGTCACCTATCAATACGCATCTTTCAGCGAAGCGGGGATTCTCACCGCGGATTTCAAACGCGTGGTGCCTGTCACCACCATCGGCAAGGTGCTTGGCGTCAAGCTGCCTGAACAGATGACGGACTTTATCCGCCTGGCCGATGACGCTCTGATCGCTTCGATCGAAAAAGCCATGGCCGACAATCCCAATATGGGCATTAACCTGAACTCTGTCAAGCTGCTGGCCCCCATTCCCAAGCCTGAGCGCAATATTTTCTGCCTTGGCAAAAACTACACCGAGCATGTCCAGGAGATTAAAAATATTCCCGGCCTCGGCGCGGCTCCGGAAAGCCCCATTTACTTCTCAAAGCTTTCCTCATCGGTTACCGGCCCCGATTCGGTGATCCTGTCCCATGCCAACGCTACCAAACAGATCGACTACGAAGCCGAGCTGGCCGTCATCATTGGTAAGGAGGGCTCCGATATCGCCAACTCGGACGCTGAAGACTATATTTTCGGCTATACGGTCGCCAATGACATCACTGCCAGAGACCTCCAGAAAAAGCATTCTCAGTGGTATAAGGGCAAATCCCTGGATACCTTCTGCCCCCTCGGCCCGGCCATTGTCCACAAAAGCGCTCTGCCCCTTCCCCTGAATCTCGGCATCCGCTGCCGTGTCAATGATGAGACCCGTCAGGAATCCACCACCGGCCATATGATCTTTGACATCCCCACCATCATCAGCGACCTGTCCCAGGGCGTTACCCTGTACCCCGGCGACATCATCCTCACCGGAACCCCGGCCGGCGTCGGTCTGGCCCAGGACCCGCCTGCCTTCCTGAAACACGGCGACATCGTCGAAGCCGAAATCGAAAAGATCGGCATCCTCCGGAATCATATACAGTAGATGGGGCTTGCAGCTTAAGACCGACGGGAGATTTCAGCTAAAGACCGTCAATGGATTTTTCTTTGGTATGCCGCAGAGCGCAGTGCTCTTATCTCGCAGCTTCGATGGCTCTGCGAAAAATTCTTCTAGGCTGCATGGTCATGAGACCATAGGCGCAGCTCGATAAAGCACTGCGCTCTGCGGCGCGTTCGGTCGAAAAATCCATTGACTCCTCAGAAAACTGACACGCCTGTGGTACAGCGCCTTTCTAAGATACATTCATAATAAACGCAAACGCACGATTCCTCAAATTCTCAATGCTATGAGGAGCCGGGGAATTTTTTTCCGCCCCATGCCGCGAGCAGGGTACTTTACCGAACGGGGGTCTGCCCCCGAGGCCTTTCGCCTTATGGAAAGGCCGAAGCGGGTGCGCATGTGGTCTCATTAAGAAACAAATTGGTACATTTTGTGCAGAGCCACCTAAGCTGTGAGGTAAGAGTGCCCTGATTGCGGCAATCCTTAAAAATTCCGCGACGGCCCCCGCTAAACATCTTTTTCCCACCCATGCACCTCCCGAAATCCCAAAAACCCTTTTGCCTGATTTTTTTAAAGGTGTTTTCGGGATTTCGGGAGGTATTTTCTTAAGGAAACCGTTCTTTTTTCATGTAAATTAGTGTAATTCCTCCTGCACATACTTCGAAACAGATAAATTTTTGTTTTTTGCCATTTTTGAGCAAAAAATCGAAAGCGTTTTCTTGACAACGGATTCAAAAGAGAGTATTATATAATCACAAACAACACATGTACACACATGTGCTTACTGAAAAATTATTTATTCAAAAAATGAAGGGATGGTATTTTAAAATGGCAGATTGGAAAAATTTAACACAGGCAGTTGGAGACTTAGAAGAAGACGATGTAATGGAAATCTTAAATGATTTCGTAGCTACAAATCCTACCGAAGCAGAAGCTGAAGAAGCAGTTGCAGCTTGTCAGGCTGGTATGGCTGTTGTTGGTGATTTATTCGAAGAAGGCGAATATTTTGTTGGGGACTTAATTTTCGCAGGCGAATTATTAACCGAAGCAATCAACGTATTAAAACCAGTATTAGGCAGCGGCGACACAGCAGTTGCTGGCACCATCTTAATTGGTACCGCTCACGGCGATTTACATGACATCGGTAAAAACATCTTCAGAAGCATGGCTGAAGCAGCTGGCTTCCAGGTTACTGACTTAGGTATTGACGTAGCTATCGACACATTCGTTGAAAAAGCTAAAGAAATCAAACCTGACATCATCGGTATCAGCGGCGTTTTAACCCTGGCAATCGACTCTATGAAAGAAACTTCAGACGCTCTGAAAGCAGCTGGCGTTGACTCTAAATTAATCATCGGTGGTAACCCTGTTACTAAAGAAGCCTGCGAATATGTTGGCGCTGACGACTTCACAACAAATGCAGCTGAAGGCGTTAAGATCTGCCAGGCATGGGTTGGCTGAGACAAATCCGTAAAGTAAGATCAAATATAAAAAGACACCAATAATGGTGTCTTTTTTAATGTCTTTTTTTGTCTTATGTCTAGATTTGTATATACAGGTTAGTATAAGTATGGTATAATAAAGACAAAACGATTTCAGATTGTTTGAATTTTTTTAAGTTTATTAAGATAATTTTTTCACAAACAATCTTTTTATGGTATAATTTTTGAATAATTCTTTGTGTGAACACAAGTTAGGTAAAGAATCATGAAAGAGAGTATTGTAAGATCAGTAGAAGGGTTGTATGAGCAGCGGACACTAGAGCTGGTAAAAATCGCCGTGCGCAAGGGTTTTACCCCACTTCAGATTTTGGACTGGCTGCGCATTGGCATGGAACGGGTCGGCGACCACTATGAGAAATGTGACTATTTCATTGCGGACCTTATTTTTGCCGGCATTATCTTTCAGGAGGTCATGGATCTCGATGAGCTGAAAGCGCTGTACGCCATGCCGGCAGTGCCCAGAATGGGCAAAATCGTCGTCGCTTCTGTTTATGGAGACTGCCACGACATCGGAAAAAATATTTTTGCCTCCTTTGCAACCACAGCGGGCTTTGAAGTCATCGACATCGGCATTGACGTTCCTTCCTCCACCATTCTTGAAAAGGTACAGGAGCACAAGCCTGATATTATCGGCCTCAGCGGAATGCAGCAGGAAACAACCATCGAAATGAAAAAAATCACCGACGGACTCGAGGATCTCGGCATAAGGGATCAGATACGTGTGATGATTGGCGGCGCCTGTGTGGATGACGGCGTAACACATCTCAGTGTGGGCGCAGATTATGGCACAAAAGACGTAACCAGAGCGGTGGAAATATGCAAACAATGGATACAGGAGAAAAAGTAAGTCATGGGTGCACCTGAATATATTAAAATTGTCGAAGCGATAAAAAATAAAATAACCAGCCAGGAGCTTGAGCCCGGGGACGCCATCCAGTCAGAGAACCTTCTCTGCGAGGAATTTAATGTCAGCCGGATGACAGTGCGCAAGGGTCTGGCCGTACTCGTCAATGAGGGTTACATCTATTCGATTCCCGGCAAGGGCAATTATGTCTGCGAGCCGGATCTGGACCAGTATATCCTCCACTACAATGAGATGGCGCCAGGCAATGAGCGCGGCGACGAAGTCCGTCTGATCGAGGTGAACGTTGTCAAGCCCAGCTATGAGGTTGGCTTTAATCTGGAAATTCCCGAGACCAAGCATGTCATTGTGGTAAAACGCATCTTTTTAAAGGATGGTTTCCCAACTGCCTACGACATTAAGTACATTCCCTACTACCGTGGAATTCCAATTGTCGAAAAGGAGATCCGCTACGCGACCTTCCCGGAAATGGTGGCAAAGAAAAACTCGATTTTTGCCATGACCAAAAAGCTCAAAATCCGGGCCGCCATCGCAGAGGACGAAACCGCCAGAAATCTTGAGATTCCTGTTGGGATGCCCCTGCTGGTTGTTGAGGAAAAGCTGCTGGACGAAAAGGACAAGCCCATCGGCTGGGGAATGATGTACCTGGCAGGTGAAGACGCTGGCCTTGAAGCAGTTGCTTCCTTCGATTGATGGGAGCGGTTTTATGAAAAAACAAAAAATTCAATATAAACGCTTCTCAAGAGAGACCTTTGGACTATTTCGCTTTAATTTCTGGCCCCTGGTCATTTTCGAAATCTTATACTCTTTCTGTGGAAGTACGATTATCTTTCCTGCGACCGGGTTTATTCTAAAGCATTCACTCTCGGCCGCAGGACTTTTCTATATTACAGGCTCCAATATCAGCGAGCTGCTCAGGCATCCGATACTCTGGATTGTGGGGTTTGTGCTGCTGCTCATTCTGGCCTTTTATACCCTCATCGAGTTTACCACACTGGCCGTCTGCTTTCACGAAAGCCTTGCCGGGCGGAAGGTTCAGATCATCCCTTTGATGCGGAGCGGCTTTAAACGGGCTCTGGCGATTTTTAAACCTAAAAATTTCCTGATGATTCTTTTCCTGATCCTCATCATCCCATTTATGAACATGATGGTCACCTCCAATTTTATTGGAGAACTCACCATTCCAGGATTCATCTCGGACTATATCGCCGATTCTGCCCTTTTATCGGTTATCTTTCTGGCCCTGGTTGTCTCTCTGGCCATCCTGGTCATCCGATGGCTCTTTGTTTTTAACGTCTTTGTTCTAAAGGACTCATCCTTTAAAGACGCCCGGCGTCAGAGCGCAAAACGGATTAAAGGACGTTTTTTCCACACCCTGTGGCGGTTCTTTCTCTGGAATCTGTTTCTTGTGGCCATCAGCCTGCTTGCAGCACTGATATTTTTAGTGGTCTGTATCATCCCGGCCGCTCTGATCATTGAGCACATCCAGGGCATGAGCGATCCTTCTTTCTGGTTTACGCTTTTGATCAGTGTGGTCTCCATCATTTTTCTTTTGGGCTCAAGCATTCTGGACGCAGTGGTCACCCCTTTAAATTTTGCTTTTATCTCAAAGCTTTATGACGCATACTCCCGGGCCGACAACGCCGTGCAGGAAGATATACCGCTGGTCAATAACAACATGTCCCTCGCGCCTAAGAAAAAACATCTGGTCATTGCTGCCTGCATCCTGCTGATTATTTCCATCGGCGTTAAGAGCGCGCAGATCATACTGGCCTTTGATGTTGACACTGCCGATATCCTGCTGAGCGGTCCCCAGGTCACCGGGCACCGCGGTAATTCCACCGAGGCTCCGGAAAATACCCGGGCTGCACTGGAAGCTGCCATTGCCAACAACGCCGATTATGTGGAGATTGACATTGCGGAAACCAAGGACGGCGTTCTGGTGGTCTCCCATGACAATAACATCAAGCGGATTTCCGGACAGGATCTTGACATCTGGAACAGCAATTACGATGATCTTAAAGACATTGACATTGGCAGCTGGTTCTCCCCCGAGTTCAGCGGTGAGCGCCTCATGACCTTAGATGAAGCCATTGAGACCTGCCGGGGCAAGGTAAAGATGAACATTGAGCTTAAGCCCACCTCCCACGATCACGAATTTGTGGAAAAGGCTGTGGATGTGATCCAAAAACAGCATTTTAAGGATGAGTGTATTCTCGCTTCGCTGGATTACCCCACTATTGAGCGGGTGAAGCAAATCGACCCCAGCGTCCGCACAGCCTACATCAGCGCCATTGCCTACGGGGACATTGACACCCTTCCGGTAGATGCTTTCAGCATTGAAGCCACCTTTGTCAACAAAGCCCTTGTGAACGCTGTTCACCGCCAAAACAAAGACATTTACGTCTGGACCGTGGACAACGAGGAACTCATCGATGATATGATTGACCTCAATGTGGATAACATCATCACTGACGATGTGCCTCTGGCAAAAGAGCTGGTAAAAGAAAACGGCATTAACAGCCAGGATATTTTCAGAAAAACCCTCGAACAAATTGTATTCGGTATGTAATTTTTTTATTAAGCTATGGAGAATTAAAGATATTCTAAAGGTTGAACCATTAGAATAGTACTTGAGAGATAAACATCTCCCCTTTTTCTTTTCATTCCTAATTTATATAAAAGGCAATGGGTATCGGAGCCCGTTGCTTTTTATTTTTTTGCTTGGCGAAAAAATAAAAAACTCAATGGAGAATGAGAATTTTGGTGGAAACGCCGGCGGGGAGATCGTT
>CAUEUD010000082.1 GCA_959020865.1 Eubacterium limosum
CGCGTTGAGCAGCATGGCCGCGACCATCATCGCGTCGCCGCCCGCGGAACAGGCATGAAGGCGCCTGGATATCCACAACGTCACCGATAAAAAGCGTTTTTCCGGATACCTGAAGGGTCTGTGCCGTCGGATTTATTTTTTCAATATGGCCGGTGATCTCCGCATAAAAACCCAGCAGCTCATTGTTTTCCTTTGATTTTGTTTCCACCACAAAATATCGGACAGTAATATCGGTTTTTTGTCCGTTAGACAGCCGTCTAGCCAGGATATGGAGCTTACGATCCAGTATGTTTTGGGCGTCGTGTGTCAATTCGATTCTTTTTTCATATTTTTTCTGTTTTAGCTTGAGCGCTTCCTCATAGCCGTTAAGCGCGGCAAAAGGGCTGAACTGTTTTGCACGGTCTGCGTTGGACATGTGAGGCCGCCTGTCAGAAATTGGACGGAATTGATCCATGATATCATCGTAATTACTCATGAAGTAAAGCCTCCCTTTACGCCTTATGGCCGCCAATTTGATTGTTGCGCACCAAGGTCGTTGCGCCGTCCTGAAGGTTCATACCTTTAAAAATTGCGTTGTTTCCATATTTCCGCTTTATTTTGAGCAGCGTCTGCTGTATCTTTTGTTCCTGTTTTTCTTTTTCTTCTTTCAGGGAATCCTCTTCAAACAGGCTGAGTTGCCGGTAGATTATATTTCGTCCTGCGGTCCTTTCAACATCGTTGAAAGTCAGAGATACCCTTCTCAGCATAAGCGCCTTGTTAATGATCCGATCATAGAGCGCCAGGGCAGCGTCCATGATTTTTTTTGACGAGTTGCTGTAAATCGGGCGGCCGCCTGTATCGGTCAGTTTTTCGGTGCCATGCGCTGGCTTTGGCACTGCACGGCCAAAATGGTCAATGTGAATGCCGCCGCTGTAGCGGCGATCCTTCAGCCCATCCTTGTCATAACCAATATGCAGGGTTATGCTGGATGTAGATAAACTTTTTTCGATCAGATCGTACACCAGCAAATCCACCATTTCCTGGACGATTAGTCTTCCCTGTACAAAATCATAAGCGCGCGGGAGCACCTGACCCGAGGAGAGGGAGTGGGTGCTGGGTTTATAGTTTTTGATATCGGCCATGGTGCAGGGTTCAATTCCCCACGCGTGATCAATGAGTAATTCCGCGTCGATACCAAACTCATTATAAAGCAGATTTTCGCCATATCTGTTATCAGCACCTCCTTGCAAGCTCATTCTGGCTACATCGCCCATTGTAACCATCCCGTTTTTTTTAAGCCTTTTGGCGATGCCACGGCCAACGCGCCAAAAATCAGTGATTGGACGGTGATCCCACAAAAACTTTCGGTAGCTCATTTCATCCAGCTCGGCGATACGGGCGCCGTCTGTATCTGCCTTTACATGCTTGGCGACAATATCCATGGCAATCTTGGCCAGATAAAGGTTGGTCCCAATACCGGCAGCAGCCGTAATCCCAGTGCTTGTCAAGACGTCATGAATGATCATCTTTGCCAGCTCATACGCCGTCACAGGTTGTCCATTTTTATGGTGATTGGTTGAAAGGTAATGTGTCACATCCATAAAAACTTCATCGATGCTGTACACATGGAGATCCTCTTCTGAAACATATTTAAGATATATCCCATATATTCGGGCGCTGTAGTCAATATAAAGCTGCATTCTGGGAGTCGCGGCAATATAGGAAATATCCTTTCCTGTTCTCAGACGGACAGCTTTCAGTTTTTGCTCAACTTCAAAGAGTCTGGGCCTGCCGGGAATACCGTAGGCTTTCAGGGCGGGGGAAACCGCCAGGCAGATGGTTTTCTGGGTGCGGGTGACATCAGCGACAACAAGGTTGCTTGTGATAGGGTCAAGACCGCGTTCGACACATTCTACCGAAGCATAAAATGACTTTAAATCAATGCAGAGATAAGTGGAATCAGGTTTTCCTGAGCTGTAAAGTAGAGTATTTTTTGAAGGAGCATTCATCATCATAGACCTTTCTTACAATATTCTTTCAAAGATTCAGGAGTTTAATATAATACCGAAAGAGAACTTTTGTTTATTCGTAAAAGAACATAAGTTTCTTATGATGATATAATATAACGATATCCAGAAATTGTCAAGGCATAAATTTGTTTTAAGGAGCAGGTTTAATTTGAGCAGGAGATGGAAGTCGGGTTTGCAATTGAGCCTGTATTGAGAAATTTGCTGTCCGTCTTGCATGTTTCATTCAAAAGAAATACAATAAGGCTACAGACAGATGTTATACAATAAAATAATATTATGACAAAAGAAGCAGCAAAGGAGAATGGAAATAGATGAATCGAATATTTTTGGTTGAGGATGATCAGGCTATCGCGAGAAATCTGATGCTTTTACTCCAGTCAGAAGGGTTTATTGTCACGCATGCCGCCACTCGGAAGAAAGCCTCCGATGTGCTTGCCGACAATAAATTTGATCTGGCACTCATTGACATATCCCTGCCGGATGGGAACGGCTTTACTGTTTGTACAGAGGTCAAAGAGGTTCAGGACATTCCTATAATTTTTCTGACGGCCTCCGGTGATGAGGCGAGTGTTGTTACCGGACTGAATATGGGCGCGGATGACTATATTACAAAGCCCTTCCGTCCCCGTGAACTGATTGCGCGGATCGGGACTGCTCTGCGAAAAAACGGACGTTCTATATCAGCTTTTGAAGTGTGCGGACTCCAAGTCGATACAGCGAGCGGTGTAGTGAAGAAAAATGGCAGCGAAGTTTTTCTTTCAGCTTTGGAATACCGGCTGCTGTTGATGTTTGTGAGCAATCCTAAAAGCATTATCACAAGAGACCGACTGCTGGATGAGCTGTGGGATGCGGCGGGTGAGTTTGTCAATGACAATACTTTAACAGTGTATATCAAGCGCCTGCGGGAAAAGATAGAGGATGATCCTGCGAAACCGAAAATTATTCGTACTGTCCGTGGGACAGGCTATCGTCTGGGTGATGGACATGCTCCGGAATAAAGAATTTAAGCGGTTTGCGGTTTTGTTTTTGCTGATGGCCGCTGTTTTTACCGCCATGGGATTTGCCATCAACCGTGCGGCTGGAATATTGGCATTTGTGTCTGCCGCCGTTTTTGGCATTGCCTTTTACACGCATACCAGGGCTCGATACAAAAGCATTGCGAAAATTTCAGATCAAATTGATCTTGTGCTTCACAATTATGACCGTCTGGATATTGACGAATTGGATGAGGGCGAGCTTTCCATTCTGTACAGTGAAGTGAAAAAAATGACACTGCGCATTCGCGAGCAAAACGATGCGCTAAAAAGGGAAAAAACACATTTAGCCGATTCGCTGGCAGATATTGCTCATCAGCTTCGCACGCCTCTCACATCCGTGAACCTTCTTCTGTCCCTGCTTTCGAACAGCATGGATGAAAATGAACGGAAGACCTTTGTGCGTGAGGCTGAGGAACTGCTCATGCGTATGGACTGGCTGATCACGTCTCTTTTAAAATTATCCCGTCTGGATGCGGGCGTCGTGGTATTCCAGAGCGAGCTGATTGACGCAGAAAGCCTGATATACACTGCGCTGCGCCCACTTCAAATCCCAATGGAACTGCACGCTGTCGCAGTACAGCTTGATGTGCCGAGGGGCGTGAGGATTCGAGGCGATGCCGGCTGGATCTCAGAGGCCATTCAAAACATTCTCAAAAACTGTATGGAGAGTGTGGGTGAAAATGGGAGTGTTGAGATTGTATGTACCGATAATCCACTGTTTACCGAGATCGCCGTCCATGACAGCGGTCCAGGCTTTAAAAAAGAGGATATACCGTGCCTGTTCGATCGGTTTTACCGGGGAAAAAGCACAAACGCGTCGGGGTACGGCATTGGTCTGGCGCTCTGTAAGATGATTATAACAGGGCAGGGAGGGTCCATCACAGCCAGAAATCACCCTGCGGGCGGTGCGGTCTTTACCCTTCGTTTTCCAAAGTGACAGATCTCTCACCTGAAAGTCACCGGGATGTTAGAGAGAAGCTTTATTATATGGGTATACCAAGAGAAAGGAGGCTCACATAATGGAGCTACTAAGAATTGAAAATCTATGCAAGGTCTACGGTACAGCAGAAAACCAGGTCACAGCCCTCGACCATGTTTCACTTACAATCGAAAAGGGGGATTTTACCGCAATTATCGGGTCATCCGGTTCAGGAAAATCCACCCTGCTTCATATGATTGGCGGTGTGGACGTGCCTACTAGCGGAAAGGTATTCCTGGACGGACAGGATGTATACGCCCAGAGCAATGATAAGCTGGCCATCTTCCGAAGACGGCAGGTCGGGCTTATTTATCAGTTCCACAACCTTATTCCTACGCTCAATGTGGTGGAAAACATCACCCTTCCGGTTTTGATGGACAAGCGGAAGGTTAACCAGAAAAGATTGAATAACCTGCTGTCACTGCTTGGCCTGAAAGACCGCCAGACACATTTGCCCAATCAGCTTTCAGGCGGCCAGCAGCAGCGTGTTTCCATTGGCCGTGCTCTGATGAACGCCCCGGCGGTCATGTTGGCCGATGAGCCCACAGGCAGTCTGGACAGCCGGAATGGACATGAAATTGTCAATCTGTTAAAGCTGAGCAATAAAAAATATCGGCAGACTCTTATCCTCGTCACCCATGATGAAAATATTGCCCTTCAGGCAGACCGCATTATCGGCATATCCGATGGCAAGGTTGTGCGGGATGAAAGGGTGCGGCCATGAATATTTTTAACAAAGTCACCCTGCAGAGCTTGAAAAAGAGCCGTACGCGGACAATTGTAACAATTATTGGAGTGGTTTTATCAGCGGCTATGATCACGGCGATTGCTACCTTTGCTGTTTCTCTGCAAAACTATCTGGTAAACAGCTCGGCAGTGAAATATGGCAGCTGGCATGTCGAATTTTTGGATGTGGACTCCGCATTTGTGCAGGAGCGAAGCCATGACCAAGGGGTCAAAAACACCGCGGCCATTGAAAACATTGGCTACGCAGCGTTAAGTGGTGGGAAAAATCCAGATAAGCCTTATCTCTTTGTAACAGGATTTAACGAAAAAGCCTTTGAAGATCTGCCCATCAACATGATTTCCGGCAGGCTGCCGCAAAACAGCAGCGAGGTTCTTATCCCGGCACATCTCTCGGCCAATGGCGGTATCAACTACGCTGTGGGAGATACGATTTCCCTTGCAGTTGGAGACCGTGTGGACGGAAACGGAAAGCTCACGCAGCACATTCCGTACAATGCAGAGGGAGGGACAGGAGACGAAGAAACATTTGAGCCAAAGGCTGAGAAAACCTATACGGTTGTTGGAATCTGTGAAAGACCCAGCTTTGAGGAAGCTACGGCACCAGGATATACCCTGATTACAGCATCCGACCCAGCCGATCAGGCGGACAGCTTTAACGTTTTTGTCACCCTTGATAACCCGCGGGAGGTTCAGAGTTACGAAGAGGATAAAGCCGGCGGCTACAGCACCATTTTCAACGATTATGTGCTGCGTTTTATGGGTCTATCGGATGATACGCTGTTCAACACATTATTGTATTCCGTTGGCAGTATTCTGGTTGTTCTGATTATGCTGGGCTCGGTTTTTCTGATCTACAATGCCTTTAATATCTCGCTTAATGAGCGCACGCGCCAGTTTGGAATACTCGCTTCTGTGGGAGCCACATCAAAGCAGCTGCGGAATTCTGTGCTGTTCGAGGGGGTCTGTATCGGTGCGGTTGGAATACCCATCGGCCTGGCTGTTGGTATCGGAAGCATCACCCTTGTGATTTCCCTCATTGCCGGCAATTTCAAAAATATTCTCTCGACCAATGTGCCTCTGACCCTGACAGTATCGGTACCGGCTCTTATCGCCTCAGCGGTGGTCAGCATGATCACGATCTTAATTTCGGCTTATATTCCAGCGCGGAAGGCCGCAAAAAGACCTGTGTTGGAGAGTATACGCCAAACAAACGAGGTCCGGGTTGAATCTAAGGCTGTGAAAACCTCCGACTTCGCGCAGCATGCTTACGGTCTGGAAGGAATGCTTGCTCTGAAAAATTTCAAGAGAAATAAAAAGCGCTATCGCAGTATTGTGTTGTCTCTTACCCTGAGTGTGGTGCTGTTTGTGTCAGCAAATGCCTTTGGAGAAAGCCTCAAGCAGGCCGCCAAGCAGTCTGTTGTCGATTCGGATTATGACATCTGTTTTACCACGCAGAATATGAATGAAAGCGACCTGTTCCGGCTCTATGACAAATTGAAAACGGTGGACGGGGTCTACGAAAGCTCATATCAGGCAGTATCAACCTATTCTTGTGCCGCCAGAGCCAGTGATTTTTCGGAACGTTACCGCGAATCCCTTGGTCTGGATTCCCTGGACGAAACAGTCGATTTGCCACTGGATATCCAATTTGTTGAGGACAGCGTTTATCTGGATTTTATCAAAGACCTGGGATTGCCCGCGGAGGAATATACCGGACAGAACGCGAAAATGACCGCTGTTGCCAAGGCAAAAGGCGAGAGCGAACAAGCGGGAAAGAGCTCGCTGTACAATCTATTTGACCACTCATCCATGGACTTCACTGTCATGCCCGGATCAGATGACGGGACAGCGGAAGTGCAGGGCAAGGATGTAAGCCTGACCTTTGTCGATACCATACCGGTTGACACACTCCCAAGACAATCCTCCAGGGTAAAGAATGTGACCTTTATGATTGTTGCGCCTTATCAGCTGAAAAGTAGTTTTGAGCCTGGGAGTGACGCTGTAACGGGCCTGACCTTCCGGTCGGAAAACTCCGCGCAGTCGGTGGCTGAGATGAAAAAAATGATTCAGAGTGAGGGGATTACCTCGAATTATAATCTCTACAATGCGAACGAAATATTTGAGCAAAACCGCAATATCGTATTTGTTGTGGATGTGTTCACCTATGTTTTTGTCTTTATGATTTCGCTGATCGCCACAGCCAATGTGTTCAACACGATCTCTACAAATATCAAGCTTCGTAGACGGGAATTTGCCATGCTGCGTTCTGTAGGGATGTCTGACCGCGATTTCAATAAAATGATGAATTTCGAGTGTGCCTTTTTTGGCATGAAAACACTGCTTTTTGGCGTACCGATAGCGGTATTGCTCTCGTGGCTGATCTATAAGGGCATGGTCGCTGGTGGCGCAGAGATTGGCTTTATATTCCCATGGACCAGTCTCATTATCAGTGTACTCGGCGTGTTTTTTCTGGTATTCATCACAATGCTGTATGCGACTCGAAGTATAAAAAAAGAAAATATCATCGACGCCCTGCGTGACGATATGACCTGATCAAAAAGATTTTCTAAAATCTGTTTGCTGCGCAGCCAGTATTGTTTTATACTTAAAGTAAAAAGAATCAAGGACTGGAAAGTTCTTAAAAAAACAAGGAGGCTAGTGAGATGAACGTGTTATTGCTTAACGGCAGCCCTCACCCAAGCGGCGCAGGTTATAAAGCTCTGGAGGAAATGACCGGAGTATTTGAAAAGAACGGGATTGAAACAGAGCTGATCCAGGTGGGGAATAAAGCGATCCGAGGCTGTATTGCCTGCAATTACTGCAAAGAACATGGAAAATGCACCTTTGACGATCTGGTAAACGAAATTGCTCCAAAATTTGAAAAAGCGGATGGATTGGTCGTTTCCAGTCCCGTCTACTACGCATCAGCCAATGCGACGATGGTTGCGCTTCTGGACCGTCTCTTTTACAGTACGCCCTTTGATAAAACCATGAAGGTGGGGGCGAGTGTTGTCACCGCCAGGCGTGGCGGCCTGTCGGCAACCTTTGACGAATTGAATAAGTATTTTACCATTAGCGGGATGCCGGTGGCATCCGGACAGTACTGGAACAGCCTGCACGGCAGAAACGCAGATGAGGCGTCTGAAGACCTGGAAGGCCTGCAGATTATGAGAACCCTGGCTGAAAACATGGCGTTTCTCATAAAATGTATTGCCCTTGGAAAGGAGCGGTATGGTGTGCCTCAAAGAGAGGAAACAGTATTCACCAATTTTATCCGTTAAAAAGAGAAAATAGAAAAATAAGCAGTTTTGAGAGCCGGAAGTTCCTGTTTGGACTTCCGGCTCTTTGCGTGTTGTGTTTATTGCCAATGAAGTTTTATTTTCAGAAAGAAAAAGCATTAGTCTTTACACTTTTCAATGGCAAAAGACATGAGTAAAACCCAATTAGTCATGCTTTCGGATAAATCGAGACCGGTGAGCGCAGTAATCCGGGTCAGTCGGTATTGAAGCGTATTGCGGTGGATAAAGAGCTGTTCAGCCGATTGCTTCTGATTACACCTTGTGATAATAAAGGTACGCAGTGTTTCGTAGTATTCTGTATGATGATTTTGATCGTGATGCTTTAGCTGTTTTAGGGCAGGGTGGCAGTACCAGTCCAGTGGATACTTACCCGTATAGTTTTCAAGCAGAGCATAAAAGGCATAGCTTGTAAAATTCGCCACTCGGTTTTTATCCTTATGCTTTTCCGCAAGTTTAATTACGCTGACAGATTGGTTAAAATAGTGATGAAAATCCATAATGTCTGAAAAACGCCAGCTGATTCCAACACGGGCGTTGTCCTGCAGCGCCAGCCTTTCCAGGGCTTTACGCTGGATGGAATCAACGCCTGAGGTGAGTGTACAGATATAGCCCTTTTTCTGGACGAGATGCCCCTCCGGAAAAATGCTGTGCATTTCCTGTGAAAAGGCCCGTTTAATATACCGGTTATCATACCGGTCAACCAGGCGCGCGGTTACAGCCTGCATTTCTGGGGGAAAAACAAGGCCCTTCAGGCTGGCAGGACTGTTGTCTGCGTCGCCGTCAAGCAGGGAAAAAAGCGCGGTGGCATAAGGCATATCCTGTAGAGATACCGGTGCCTGCGGATGATTACGGATGTAGGCGGTATAAATAAGCTTGGCCAGTATGGGAAGCGTCTGCTGGTGCATGGCGCAGATAGGCGTGTGATGGGCGACCATCACCAGGGCAGCCATTACGTGCCGGTCCTCTTCAATTCGCGCGACGAGCTTGGGCTGTATGTCGCCCTCCAGGGTAATCTCCTGCACAGGCAGACCAGTGCGGCTCCAGTCCTGCATGGCATCATTGGCACAGACCTTTCGTGAGAAGTCACCAGTGTACGAGCCTTGACGGATATTTTCGGACCACAGGGGATCCATAATTTCAAAGTTGCCGGAATGGCACAGCACAGCGCCAAAAATATCAATAAGAATGAGTGCGTTTCCGACATAACGCGCGGCCGTATTTAGAATGCGCTCCATATCCGAAGCGTTACTGGACAGATCGATAAGCTTAAGTAAATCCTCCTGGATAAAAGGATCAGCGGGTGCATAGAGTTCATTTGCCAACAAGAAAAATCCTCCTTATAGAAAAATACAGATTTGACACCTGGATTTTATTGATTTGTGCAATATGCATAAATTATCAGCATTTTTTCGGGTTTGTAACCGATATACATTATTCAGTCATGATGATATCATAAATATATAAGAAAAACAATCGTATAAAACAGGAAAAGGAGTGAAGAGAATGATTACATCGTATGAGATTTTTGTACCGGTTATTATGGGAAGCGGTTCATCAATGCGCACTGGAATGAAGGTGCGGGAAATGGGATGTTTAAAAACTTTGGTCATTTATGACAAAGGAATGAAGGATACCGGCATCGCAGACCGCATTCTTGACAGCCTGCATGAAGCGGGGCTGGAGACAGTGATTTTTGACGGCGTGGTGCCGGATCCACCGGATACAATGGTGGAGGCGGCAGCGGAAGAAGCAAGGAAAGCCGGGGTTGACAGTATTGTGGCAGTTGGCGGAGGAAGTGCCATTGATACGGCTAAAGGCGTCAATGTGCTTATCAATAATCCGCCTCCGCTCAGCAATTATTGTGGCGGTGTGCAGAATGGATTGAAGCCTGGTCTGAAAATGGTATTTATTCCAACAACCAGCGGTACCGGCAGCGAAGTGACGAACATGTGTGTCATTTCTCTTGTGGAACAGAAGAAAAAAGACAGTGTTGTTTCACCAGTATGCCTGGCCGATTTAGCGATTGTGGACCCGGATCTCACGCTGGGGCTTCCCCCTAAGATGACTGCTGCAACTGGAGTCGATGCCTTTGCTCACGCGGTGGAATCACTGACCGGCGGACAGGCTAACCCAATGGCAGACGCGCTTGCACGGGAAGCGATCCGGATGATCGTTAAATGGCTTCCGATCGCCATTGAGGATGGAAAAAACCTGGAAGCGCGTGAGCATATGATTTTGGCTTCAACCTTTGCCGGGATGGCTTTTACCAATGCGCTGGTACACATGGGGCATTCCATTGGGCATACGTTTGGTGCGCTTTTTCACCTTCCGCATGGCATCGCCTGTTCTCTGGCGCTGCCGGAGGTCATTTGCTATACAGCAAAAACAGAGGCGCATAAGGTCCGTGAAATCTGCGACTGTATGGGTGTAGAGGTGCCCGCGGACGCGGATAATATGGCGGTGGGAGAGATAGCCCGTGAAGCGATTCGAGGATTTTTGAAAAAAGCTGGAATGCCGAATATGAAAGCGCTGGATATTCCCAAAGAACCCCTGGGAGATATCGCAAAAGCAGTGACTCAGGATATTGGGTATGCCATTATCCCTTATCGTATCAGCGCTTCAAAAGTACATGAACTGCTTCTGCATGCCTACGACGCATAAGAGAGAGGAGAATAAAGCAATGTGGAATAAAATAACATTGGAAATGGATACACTTTCAGTTAACAAACTGCCCCTGGACGAAGAATACCGTTTGCTGGGAGCGCGGTCACTGGTAGCAGAGTATTTAATCCGAAATGTTCAGCCAACCTGCGATGCATTAGGACCAGAAAACAGGATTATTTTTTGTACTACCTTATTTGCAGGCACACCAATGACGACTGCCGGACGACTTTCGGTAGGGACAAAAAGTCCGTTGACCGGAGGAATCAAAGAGAGCAGCGTTGGTGGCTGGGCAGCAACGCTGATGGCAGGACAGGGAATAAAGCTGATCGAGGTTCTGGGTCACTCTGATGGTCTGTACTATTTATATATTGACCCCGAAGGACAGGTGTCATTGGAGGATGCCTCCGATTATCAATTAATGGGTAATTATGCGTTTAGTACAGCGATGCGTCAAAAATATGGTGAGAAAACCGCTGTCATGTCTATCGGACAGGCCGGAGAACGCCAATATAAGGCTGCTTCTATTCAGGTGACTGAATTTGGTGAGGGTTACCCGTCACGTGCCGCAGGGCGTGGAGGCGTTGGCGCAGTTATGGGGAGTAAAGGATTGAAGGGGATTGTTATTGCAAAGGCCACAGAGACCTACAAACCAGAATACGCTGATGAAGCACTTTTTAAAAAAGCCTGTGGGAAAATTAATAAAATGATCGCCTCTGGCGCATCGAAGGATCCTTTTCATAATATTGGAACCATCTCAACCATTGAGGCAACCAGTAAAACAGGAATATTGCCAGTCCAAAATTTTTCAGGCCGTCTGATGGCTGACTGCAGCGGTGTTGGCGCCCAGACTTTTTTGACGAATCTGGCAAAGCGGGGCGGCTGCAATAAAAAGCCCTGCCAGCCTGGCTGTGTGGTACAGTGTTCCAATGTTTATAATGATGAAAAAGGCGATTATCTGACCTCTGGATTTGAGTACGAGACAGTGGCCCTCTTTGGACCAAACTGCATGATTACTGACCTGGATGTAATTGCGCGCATGGACCATCTTTGTGATGATATGGGAATTGACACCATCGAGATGGGAACAGGGATCGCGGTTTGTATGGAGGCGGGTAAGCTGAAATGGGGCGATGCGGCAGCTGCCTACGCACTGCTTGAGGAAGTACGTGATGGCACAGAATTCGGTAGGGTGCTGGGGAACGGTTGCGAAAGTGCCGGAAAACACCTTGGCTGTGAGCGCATACCGGTTGTTAAACATCAGGCATTGGCAGGATATGATCCGAGAAATACAAAGGGAACAGGCGTTACCTATTCCACAAGCCCACAGGGGGCCGACCATACTGCTGGTCTGACCATGGGCCGGGCCTTTGATGACGCTGGACGCGCAGGGCAGGCCTATGCCTCAAATAAGCTGCAGTCCGTATTGTGCTTTGCGGACAGTATGATGTGTCTCTTTGCTTTTTCCAATTGTATTCCAGGGGTGCCTCACCTTGCAGAAATGATGGAAGGGCTTTATGGAGGAAGCTGGAAGCCCGCAGATCTTCTGGGATTGGGCGTCAAATGCCTGATGACAGAAAAGAAATTCAATATGCTGGCTGGAATGACTACTGCGGATGACAGACTGCCTTCATTTTTTTATGAAGAGCGCTCCAGAGCCACCGGTTCTCAGTTTGACTTAATTGATGAAGAGCTGGACGCAATCTTCGAATTCTAATGATAACCGTCATTGATCCCTTTGGAATTCAGATTCAGATTGATTTTCAGTCTGGCATGACCGTCAATCAGGTGTTAGAGAAAGCACAGGTGGTTTTGAACAGACTGGATATTGTCTTAATGGATCAAAAGAGGATTATTCCCCCGCCTTTTGAAACAGAAGTGCAGGATAAAAATATACTTCGAGTCCTCAGAATTGTCAGCGGCGGTTAATAACAATGACTCTGCCTAAAGTGCTGAAAAATGGATAGATCAAAAATCCAAATAAGTAAATAAAAGACCACTCTTTCGTGATAAAGAGTGGCCTTGTTTTTTTACAGCCCGATGCCAAATTTATTTAAGTAGCCCATAATAAAGATAAAGAGAATCACAAAAGGCAAAACCCAGGTTACATAAAAGCGGATACCTTTCGGAAATTTTAAGCCGTTGCCGGTATTGGCCTCATTAATAAAAGCGTCCCAGCCCCAGCCTTTCTTAGATACGCAGAACAGCAGGTAAATAAGAGAGCCGAGCGGCAGCAGGTTATTGCTGACGATAAAGTCCTCAAGATCGAGAATACCAGTGCCCTGGCCCAGCGGCTGAAAGCCTGAGAGCACATTAAAGCCGAGAATACAAGGCATGGATAAAAGAATTATGGCAGCCAGATTAATCAAGACGGATTTTTTTCGGCTGAAGCCCCAGCGGTCAATGGCGAATGAAATAATGTTTTCAAACACAGCGATAACCGTTGACAGTGCGGCAAAGCTCATAAACACAAAGAAAAGAGCGCCCCAGATCTGGCCCATGGGCATTTCGTTAAAAATGTTGGGAAGTGTCACAAAAATAAGGGCGGGCCCTTCGTTAGGCGCGACGTTGAAAGCAAAACAGGCTGGGAAAATAATCAACCCAGACATAATAGCAACAGCGGTATCAAGCAGTGTGACACGAAGGGCTTCGCCGCCCAGTGTGTGGTCTTTTCCGATATAGCTTCCAAATATCGCCAGTGCGCCGATTCCAAGCGACAGGGTAAAAAACGCCTGGCCCATGGCCGCGAAGATTGCTTCGCCCAAAATCATGTTTCCCTGAGCATCATACATCAGGTTATTGAAATCCGGCATCAGATAAAATTTCAGGCCTTCCGCAGCACCTTCCAGTGTGACCGCGCGTCCGACCAGAATAATCATGACTGCCAACAGACAAATCATCATAACCTTTGTGATCTTCTCGACCCCGTTTTGAAGCCCACGGGAACAAACCCCCATACAGATCAATACTACGATGACCATAAAAACAGTCATCAGAACAGGCTGTCCCATCAGGTTCGCAAATTCTGCGGAAACGCCATCTGCATTTAAGCCGACAAAATCCCCCTTGGCCATTTTAAAGAAGTAAAGCAGCAGCCAGCCGGCGATGGTGGTGTAAAACATCATCAGTAGGTAATTTCCCGCGATACCGAAAAAGCTGTATAGATGCCATTTTGTCCCTTTAGGTTCTAATTCATCAAAGGAACGGGCAATACTTTTCTGGCTGGCACGGCCGACAGAAAACTCCATGACCATGATCGGCAGGCCCATGATAATTAAGAATAATAAATACAATAAAACAAAAGCAGCACCGCCGTATTTTCCAACAATGTATGGAAAGCGCCAGACATTTCCCAAACCGATGGCACAGCCTGCCGAAATCAGCAGAAAGCCCAAGCGGGATGAGAAGGTTTCTCTTTTTTGCACAATACATACCTCCTTTGCAAAAGTTTTCTTTTTAAATTAGTCCAACTTTCAAAGTATATCAGAAAATCTTAAGAGGGTCAATGGATGGCAAAGAAGTACGCAAAAAAGGACAGAAGAGTTCCTCCTATCCTAAGAAATAAAGTGTTCTAAATTTTGTGGGATGTTTGTTTTCTATTTTTTGCTATCGGAATCATAAAGATTTCTGAAAATTTCCGCTGTCTTTACATAGCTTTCATTAACAGTTATCCCGGTATCTTTATAGGTCTTTCCGATGTTTTTCCGGATTGATTAATATTTCAATTTCTTTTTTTACACTTGAAATTATTTTATCCGACTTTTATATTATTTCGATCAATTTTTCTTAAATTTTTATGACAACAATATTATGCTTTTGTTCAAATCTATACACAATGTATAAAGTTTGTATACTTTGTATGAAACTAAATAAAATT
>CAUEUD010000083.1 GCA_959020865.1 Eubacterium limosum
ATTATCGAAAATGCCAAGAAGCATTTTTACTGTGACGGCTACAGTAAAACAAGAATGCAGGACATAGCGGATGATACAGGGATTGCTCTCGGCTCATTATCCTACCATTTTAAGAAAAAGGAAGCGATCGTCTCCTCCATTCTGAAAATTTTTCTTGAACGGCTATATGACTACACGCTGGAAAATACCGATAAACCCTTGAACGCTCTGGAGCTTCACTTCTACGCCAGCATCCCCTACTATGAAAACCTGCTAACCGAGGAAAATACAAAACGGTTTTATTATGACTTTACCCAGGCTCAGTCTGTCCATTCGACCAACTACGGCGGCAGCGAGCTGGCCGACTTTATCACCGAGGTTTATCATCAGTCCCTCAAGGATTATCACATTTCTGTGGATGACGCTTATGCCAACATGGCGCAGAAGTTTGGCTATGGGGGCCGGGTGCAGATGGTTATTGACTATGTGGAAGGGGCCCTCGGCACAGTGAACATCGCGGAAATGGCCAATTTCCTGAGCTCCTCCCGGGAGATGCTGCTTGGGGTGCCAAAGGCGGAGCTTGACCGCATCGGACAGGAGGCCATCGCGTTTAACAGAGAGGTTGATTTCTCAAACATTATGCCTTTAACATAAACACAAAAAGAGCGTGTTCCCCATCAAATGGAGAATACGCTCTTTTTGCATGGTATTGTATTAAATTTTTTCAATGCTGTCAATGGTCGCCCCGCCCAGGCATACCTGACCGTCATAGAGGACGACCTCCTGGCCCGGCGTGACAGCCTTCTGATCCTTATCGAAATCAACATGCAGTCCGCCATCTTCCCTGACAGTGACGTGGACGCCCTGATCGGGCTGGCGGTAACGGAACTTGGCCGTACAGGAAAACTCCCGGGCCGGTGCTTCGCCGGCCACCCAGCTGGTATCTGTGGCTTCCAGCGATCTGGAATACAGAGCCGGATGCTTTTCACCCTGAACCACGTAGAGCACATTGTCCTTCAGGTCCTTTTCCACCACAAACCAGGGCTCGCCTGTGCCCTGTCCGCCAATACCCAGGCCGCGGCGCTGACCCAGTGTATAGTACATGAGGCCCTCGTGCTTTCCCTTGATATTGCCGTCGAGATCCCGGATTTCTCCGGGCTGGGCAGGCAGGTACTGACTCAGGAACTTAGTGAAGTTGCGTTCCCCGATAAAGCAGATTCCCGTGCTGTCCTTTTTGTCCGCAGTGATGAGATTGTTCTTTTCCGCAATCTCACGGACCTCCTTTTTGTCGAGGTGCCCGATGGGAAACATGACATTTTCCAGCTGATGCTGGCCGAGCTGGCAGAGGAAATAGGTCTGGTCCTTGTTATGGTCAAAGGCGCGGATCAAGCGGAATTTTCCTTCATGCACATCCTTCTGGGCATAGTGGCCGGTCGCGAGCACATCGCCGCCGACCACCCCCAGAGCGTAATCTAAAAATCGTTTGAACTTAATTTCCTTGTTGCACAAAACATCGGGATTCGGAGTACGGCCTTTTTTGTATTCATCGAGAAAATAGGCAAAAACATAGTCGTAATATTCCCTGGTAAAGTTTACCGTGTAATAGGGAATATCAATGGTCTCACACACACGCTGGACATCTTCATAGTCCTCAGTGGCGGTACAGACTCCGTCTTCATCCTTTTCCTCCCAGTTTTTCATAAAAACGCCAATGACGTCATACCCTTGCTGCTTTAAAAGCAGGGCCGCGACGGAAGAGTCCACCCCGCCGGACATACCTACTACTATTTTCATTTTTATCCTCCTCCCAGTGCGGTCAGGCTGGCGAACGTCTTATTTGATGGCTGCGGCCATGGCATCTGCCAATGCCTTGAGCTTCGCTTCGTCTTCTGCGTCTGCCAGGCCCTGGACGTTGACCATGTCGCCAACCACATCGGCCTTTGCCTTTTCTGTAAATGCATTAAAGTAACGGTCTGCCCCGTTGCTCCAGCTAAAGTCTGTAAAGAAGCCCACCTTGTGGTTCTTTACGCCAATTTCTTCCACCTTGTATAACAGATTGGCCATTTTCGGGAAAATGCGGCCGTAATAAGCCGGCGCGCCCAGAATCAGGCCTGTGTATTTCCACATGTCGCTGACAATGTAAGAAATATCGGTTTTGGAAACATCGAATAATTTAACAGTCTTCACGCCAGCGTCCTTCAGGTAGCCTGCCAGCAGCTCTGCGGAGTGCAGCGTATTGCCGTACATGGTACCATAGGCGATGACAACGCCCTCTTCCGTTTCATAGCGGCTCATGCGGTCGTAGAAATCTACAATGTAGCCTGGATTGCTTCTCCAGATAAGGCCATGGGACGGGCAGATGGTCTGAATGTCCAGTGGTCCCAGTTTCTGCAGCGCTTTCTGAGCCTGCCCGCTGACCTTGCCCACAATGCAGGCATAGTAGCGTCTGGTGTTGTCCTCGTAGGAAGCCACATCATTTTCATCGTCAAAAATACTGCCGTCGGTGCTGCCAAAGCTGCCAAACACGTCCATAGAGAACAGAACCTTGTCGGTTGCGTCGTAGGTGACCATGGATTCCGGCCAGTGAACCATTGGCGTCATGTAGAACTGCAGCTCGTGATGGCCCAGATCCAGGGTATCGCCGTCGGCGACTTCCAGTATGTTTTTATCAATATTGTAGAAATTCTTCATGATCGGGAAGGTTTTTTTGTTGCCGATGATCTGCATATCCGGATAAACGGCCAGCAGATCCGCGATGGAGCTGGAGTGGTCTGGTTCCATATGGTTAACGATGAGGTAATCAACCTTTTTGTCACCGATAATGGACTTGATCTTTTCGATATATTCCCCCTGTTTAAAGGATTTTACCGTATCCACAACAGCGACCTTGTCGTCGTTGATGATATAGGCGTTATAGGCCACCCCGTCCTGATCGATGGGCCACATGCCCTCAAACAGGTAGGTTTCATGGTCGTTGACGCCGACCCAGTAAATGTCGTTTTTAATTTGTACTGTTTTCACTTAATTTTTCTCCTTTGCACTTTAATTCTTAGTTTCATCTTACCCTGATGTCTTAAAGATACACAGTTGTTAGGATAAGTTTAACCTTATTTCTATATGGTTTCAAGGGTAAAAAAGAGATACAACCTTTTCAATTAATGCACATCGTAATCTTTGAAGCCTTCATTCAGTTTTTTCAGCTCTTTATAGCTCTTTTTCATACTGAAAGACTGAATAATAAAGAAAAACCCAAGAATCCCCAGCACAATTCCAAGGAAGACAATGAAGAACACTGCCTGCCCAACAGGGTTAATAAATGTAAAAATACCAAAAATGATCAGAAGCACGCCGAGCACAATTTTTACAATCCGGCCCATGCCCAGAGAGCTTCCGCCCATGACCAGCAGCACAATGCCGGTGATGATGGCCCAGATGCCCACAAGCACGACAAAGAAAGATATGATGGTGGCGGGCCAGAGCAAAAATGCCGCCCCCACTAAAATATCGACAATGCCCCGCCCAAAGCTAAAGCCGTTGCTGACGCCGTACTCTACCCGGTTGGCGATACCGACAATCAGGTAAAAAACTCCCATGGCCACACGGTAGATACCGATGACCATCACGAGGAAAGACAAGGTTACATCGGGCAAAAAGAGGGTCATCCCACAGATGACAACCAGGCTGATGCCCTCGAGGAGCATCATCCACCACTTGCCATAGGCGCGGTCCAGAAGCTCGATGCCCTTAACTCTCATGTTTTCTTTATTCACGCTGTTTCCTTTCCGCCTCTATTCCTCCGCGTTCATTTTCTCAACGACACGCGCAAGAACATCGGCTGCACGTTGTTTTACAGGATCGCAGGCCTTTACCTCATCACGGTGGTGTTCCTTGATGTAGCTGCAATCCAGACTGCCAAATTCTTTTTCAAATTCTTCGACTAAAAGCTTGGAGGCCTTCTTTGCTTTGTCCTGAGTGCTGGGGCGCTCTTCGCCGTACATTGCGCTTAAGGCTGCCAGGGCGCCGCAGAATGCGCCGCAGGTCCGGCCGGAGTTAAAGCCGCCGCCAAAGCCCTGCATCATTTTAAAGGCTTCCTCAGGCAGGTTAAGCCCATATTCTGAGTTCCCGGTGCGCAGCAGAACCTCCGCACAGTTCATATGATACTGTTCTCTTTTGTCTGCCGGCTGGTCGCTGCCGTAAGCGTTGTAAACATCCACATAGTTAATTGACATTTTACTCTCTCCTTTTAATTGAATCAACTTGTTTTCCCTTGGCCACAGAAAAGGCCGGGAGCGGAGAGCATCCGCCAAAAGCCCTTATCAACAGCCAAAACTTCGTATCTTTAATTATATATTGTTCTACCCAAAAAGGCTACTACTTAATTACCTTATTCGAGTATTTTTAAACCTTCTGCCGCCTTCCTCACTTTACTAAACCCGCTAAATGGTGTATGATATATTCTTGTACGGAGATGAAAACACAAACGATCATCTGACTCTACCGAAGCATCAGCAGCGGCTGTTTTTCTCTGGTTCAAGACAAATTATTATCGGGAGGTCCACTATGGATAAAGTACTAAATACCCTGGAACCCCAACCGGTTTTTCACTATTTTGAAGAAATCTGTGAAATTCCGCACGGTTCCTTTGACACAAAACGAATTTCGGATTATTGCGTCCGTTTCGCCGAGGAGCGGGGACTCACCTGCCATCAGGACGACGCCAATAACGTCATCATCATAAAAGAAGCCAGCGAAGGCTATGAAAATGCCAAACCCGTGATCCTGCAGGGTCATCTGGATATGGTCTGTGAAAAGGTTGACGGCTCAGACCACGACTTTAAAACCGATCCGCTGGGGCTCATGATTGAAGGCGACTGGATCACTGCTGACGGCACCACCCTGGGCGGCGACGACGGCATTGCCGTGGCCTACGGTCTGGCACTGCTGGACAACAACACCCTGCCCCATCCCAAGCTCTACGTGATCTTTACCACCGAGGAGGAAGTGGGAATGGAGGGCGCACACGCCATCGACCTGACCCCTGTCAGCGACGCGGCTTATATGATCAACCTCGATTCCGAGGACGAGGGCATTATTCTGGCCGGCTGCGCCGGCGGTGTCCGCGCCAACTGCACTTTTGATGTCAAGCGCACCGCCAGAAGCGGCCTCTCCTGCGAGCTGGCCGTATCCGGCCTGCACGGCGGCCACTCCGGACAGGAAATCAACCGCTACGGCGCCAACGCCAGCGTGCTTCTTGGCACTCTGCTGAACGACCTGGCCCAGGACCTGAGCTTTGATATCATCGACCTGACCGGCGGCACCAAGGACAACGTCATCACCAAAAAAGCAACCGCCACCATCGTCATTGACCCCAACGACGAACCGGCCGTAACCGACCGCCTGAAAGCTCTGGAAGTCCTCTATAAGAAGAATTACGCCTCTAAGGACCCCGAGCTTACCCTGAGCCTGAAAACCCTCGAAAAAGGCGATTTCATGGTTTTTAACGAAGCCTCCGCGAAACGCGCCATCTTTGTGCTCATGCAGATACCAAACGGCGTCCAGGCCATGAGCCTCGACATCGAGGGACTGGTGGAAACCTCGCTAAACCTGGGGATTATGTATACCAAAGAGGATTACTTCCTCGTCAGCTTTGCCATGCGCAGCTCCATCGGCACTGCCAAGGAAGCCCTGAGCGCCAAGGTCCGCGCTTTTACCGAGTATCTGGGCGGCACCTACACCGAAGCGTCCTCCTATCCGGCCTGGGAATACCGCAAGGAATCCGCCCTGCGGGACATGATGTGCAGAACCTTTGAGGAAATGTACGGAAAGGCCCCGACCGTGGAAGCCATCCACGCTGGCCTGGAATGCGGCCTGATCTCCGCCAAACTGCCAGAGCTGGACATCGTATCCATCGGACCAGACATGCACGATATCCACACCCCGGAGGAACGCCTGTCCATCTCATCGACAGCCCGCACCTGGGATTACCTGCTGAAGGTTTTGGAGAATTTAAAATAAAACGCTGATATAAGGAGGAGAGAAATAAATGAACAACATGCAAGCCCTTAAAACAAACCTGCCCGAGGACATTGCCCTGCTCAAAGCCTGGGGCGACTTTGACAAAGCGGCAGAGCTCATTAAAAAATATCTGACACGCCCCATTCCAAAGGCTCTGGCCGAACGTCTTACGCTGGAGCTGGACATATTGGCCGAGCTGCCTGCCCAGTACCCCTACCCCTATGACGAGGCCCTGAAGATGATGCAGGAAAAGGTTCCGGGCTTTACCCGTGAAGACCTGGAAACCCTTAAGGATGACGGCTATGCCGACTGGATCTATGTGAACGGCGTCGTACATTTCCAGGACATGTTTGTGGCCAGCATTGCCAAGACCGTCCCGAAATATAAGGACATCGAGGTGGATGAAGACCAGAAGACCATCGAGGTAAGCCCAGTGGAAATCCTGGACGAAACCGTCAACGAAATGATTGAAAAGGGTGAAAAGAATTATTTCATCCACATCCGCCACACGGTTAAAATCAAAAAAGAAGCCGAGGAGCTGGGCAACCAAATCCGTGTTTACCTGCCCATTCCGCAGAACGCCGACCAGATCAGCAATATCAAGCTCATCGACATCTCACCAGAGCCGGTCAAGATTGCGGAAGAAACCTATGGTCAGCGCACCGTCTACTTTGAAAAGCCACTGGAAGCGGGCGACACCTTTACCGTGGAATACTCCTATGAAAACCACGCGAAATACGTTAAGCTGGACCCGGACAAGGTGGACGCAGAGCAGCCGGATTTTGAAACCCAGGAGCTTCTGCCCCACATTGTCTTTTCACCTTATATCCGCGCCCTGTGCGAGGAGCTGACCGGCGGCGAAACCAATCCGCTTGTTAAGGCCCGTAAGATTTATGACTTTATCACCACCCGGATGCACTACTCCTACGTGCGTGAGTACCTGACCATCACCAACATACCTGACTACATGGCCACCGGGCTCAAGGGCGACTGCGGCATTCAGGCACTGCTGTTCATTACCCTGTGCCGCTGTGCGGGCATCCCGGCCAAATGGCAGTCCGGCTCCTATGTCAATCCGGCAAGCATCGGCAACCACGACTGGGCCATGTTCTACATCGCGCCCTATGGCTGGCTGCACTGTGACTGCTCCTTTGGGGGCAGCGCCTACAGAAATGGCGCCGAAAACCGCTGGAATTTCTATTTCGGCAATCTGGAGCCTTTCCGTATGTCGGCCAATTCCGAATTCCAGCTGGACTTTGATCCGCCGAAAACCTACCTGCGGGCCGACCCCTACGACAACCAGCGCGGCGAGTGCGAATACGAAAACCGCCGCCTTACCTTCCATGATTTTGACGAGGAACGTGTGATCGTGGAAATGTTCCCCATTGATTAAACCAAATTCAGAGGACTGCTGCAGCAGTCCTTTTTCTTTTTTTGTCTTAAGCTTTCTTTACATATGTCTTGCTCTATTGGCCGCAGACATGTTATACTTGGCCCATCATACAAATTAAAATGTGGAGGATACGATGAAAAAATTACTAACTTTATTGCTCACCGCTCTACTCCTGCTCGGCAGCCTGCCGATCTCGGCTCTGGCCCAGGACACCCCCGGCTCAGACACCCTTACCGGTGACTATGTGCCTGGAGAAGCCATTGTCTGCGTAAAGGGCGCGGGCTTTTATGGCCGGTCGGCTGAGTCTGCACTGCTGGCTGGAGCCGAAACCCTCATGGCTCTGGACAGCAGCGCAAACGCCTACAGCCGCAGCGCCGCACCCGGCGAAAGCCTGAAGCTGGTGCGCTCCGACACCCTGAGCACTGCTGAGCTCATCGACGAGCTTCAAAAGCTGGACACCGTCGAATTCGCAGAGCCCAATTACATTTACACTGTCTCCGAAGGCACCAAGGACCTCACAGGTATGCAGTGGGCCTATGATAAAAATGGTAGTTTCGATATGGCCATTGAGGGCTGGAACCACTACAAACCAGACGGCACGCCAGCCCCTGCAGTGGACACCAGCGGTACAGTGGTCGCTGTGCTGGATAGCGGTGTGGATTACGACCATGAGGATCTGAAATCCGTCATGTGGACTGCCGACAGCAGCCTTAAAGCCATCATCGGCGGCGGCGATCACGGCTATAACGCCATCGCAGCCAACTCCGAGGGCGTCCCTTACGATGCCGCTGACCCCATGGATGACAACAGCCACGGCACCCACTGTGCAGGCATCATTGCCGCCTCCTGGAACAACATGGGCGTCAGCGGCGCCACCAGCGGCGCGCAGATCATGGCCGTCAAGGCCGCAAACGATAAAGGCAGCATTGCGTCCGCAGATACGCTCAGGGGCTATGCCTATATCCAGAAAGCCGCGGAAAACAACGTGCCCGTCACAGCCATCAACAATTCCTGGGGCGGCAGCAGCAGCGGCAAAGCCCTGGATCGCGCAGTCACCGCTGTGGGTGAAAAAGGCGTGGTCAGCGTTTTTGCCGCAGGCAATGAAAGCACCGACTGTGACAATGCCTCTAAAACGGTCTCCACCCTGCGTGACAATCCCTATGTGATTGCCGTCAACGCGACCGATGTTGGCGGCAGCATGGCAGACTTCAGTAACTACGGAGCCACCACCACTGACGTGGCCGCCCCAGGCGTCGACATTCTTTCGACCATTCCCACCAGCATGGGTAAGGCCGACCCGCGCCTGATCACCGCGCCTTTTCTTGAGGACTTTGAGGATGAAACGGCTGCCAAAATAACCTTTAAACCCAACGAAGGCACCACCACCGCCTACTCCGGCGACATGGCCTTTGAGGGCAGTCAAAGCCTCAAGGTAACAGCCGCCGCTAACCAGGGCACCATTGAAAGCGAAGCCCTGAACCTTTCTGCCACCCCGTACCGATACCTGTCCTACATGTACCGTGCCGATCCCACCGCAGAACAGAACATCCTGGCAGCCTTAACCGGTGTCAGCGTTAAAACCACCGATCTGAATGAGGATGGCACGCCAAAATGGCAGCCCCTCACACAATCTGTCTCATTGTCCGGCAGTTGGGCCCCGGCGGCCTATACACTGCCTGACAACACCGATTATGACAGCTTCCAGATCCGCATCGCCACAGTGCGGGTGCTCCCTGACGGCCAAACCACTGTCCCCGGCGATGTCTACATCGACAATCTGGGTCTCGGCGATGGCACCGCCGCCTATGACTACATGAGCGGCACCTCCATGGCCACACCGGCCGTCACCGGCGAGGTCGCCATTGTGGCAAAACGTTTTAACGATCATGACGCCGCCAAAACCGCTGCCCGGGTCATCGGCAGTGTTAAAAAAATTGAAAGCCAGACTGGCAAAAGCGTCTCCGAAGGCCTGGCACAGGTTGACCGGGCGCTGGCAGAGAACACAGTTCCGGTTGTCAACAGCGCTGCCGCCACTGGCGACAGCCAGCTGACCATCGGCGGCTATTTTTTCGGCAGCGCGCCGACGGTTACCATTGACGGCACGTCCGTCCCGGTGGTATCCTCATCGGATGAAAGCATTGTGGTCAATCTGCCCCAGGGCATGGAGGCCGGCGTCAAGCGCATTGAGGTGACCTCAGACAAAGGCTCAGGCCACCAGTCCTTTAGTCTGGGCGCCGTCAAAAACCTTTATGAGCGCCTGCCCCTGCCCGATGATGCGCGTTTCTACAACAGCTACTACGGCAGCCTCACCGGCCTGAATGGCAGCCTGTACTACACGGGCCTCAACTCAAACGATACGGTCGAGCTCTGGCGCTATACCCCCGGGCAGGCCGAAAACAACGGCTGGACACGGCTGAACTGCGATGAAAACATCTTCCCCTCGGCGAATAACACCTGCACCTGGAACGGCCGTCTCGTCATCTACACCGAAGGGCCTCAGGGCGCCGGCATTGGCATTTATGACCCAGACACAGACACATGGAGCAGCTTTACCACCGATCTGATCGCAGAGCTCTCATCGCCGGCCCTCATCAACAGCGGCAGCGAGATCCTGATCGTGGGCGGCCAGAAAACTGAAAACGCCAAAAACGTTGCCCAGACTGCCATCATCCGCGTGGATATGGAAAGTCAGACCACTGAAAAAACCGGCGATCTCGTCACTGCCCGCGTCTCACCGGCAGTGGCCTACACGGCAGACAACAGCGTCTATGTGGCCGCCGGAACCACAGCGGACGGCAGCATGGTCGATGGCCTCGAAAAAATTGAGAACGGCCAGAGCGCAACAGTCCGCGAAAACATCCTGCCTCAGGGTCTGGCTCAAAGCCAGGACTACACCGGTGCCTTTGGCACCATCGACGGCGGCATGATCCTTTCCGGCCCTGTGGTCACAGACACAGACAGCGGACAGGTCACTGCCGATACCTATACCCTGAACTTTGACACAGGCGGCTTTGAGCCAACCGGTAAAATCATGAGCACTGGCCGGGTCTTCAGCGGCGTCGGCACCGCCTACCGGAATGCCTTTTATGTCCTGGGGGAAACTAACTACGCCGAAAACAACCGCATGTTTGGCGTGGACCGCAGCGTGAAAACCCTGACCCAGCCCGGCGAGGAACGGGAAAAGCCCGTCGATCCTGTGAACCCGGTCAATCCAGCGACGCCGGACAGCACCAGCACCAGCGGCAACGCTTCCACAGGCTTTGTGGGCGGTAATGCCGGTATCCTGCTGGCCGCCGTGCTTTTGGCCGCCTGCGCGGCAGGACTGCTGCTCTATCGAAAACGAAACCTTGGCTAAACCATTTAAAAAAAGGATGCTCCCTTTACAGGGGCATCCTTTTTTCACTTTTTCTCTGCCGGCATCCACAGCTCCATATAAGGTACTGCCTGATCCCGTCGATAGTAGATCTCCGGCGAGTAAGCCTCCATGGTCAGGCCCTTATGCTCAAGCCACTGAGCACTGTATTTGACCGCCTTGTTAAGGGCGGCAGTAACCAGCTCCTCAAAGCTTTCGGCCTCAAAGCCGCAGACCACGTATTCCCGGGCCGGCAGCTCCCAAGTGATAAACCCATCGTTCCCGGCACCCGCGGCCACCTCGGCGCCGGTAAAATACGTAAAGCAGCCCTCAGGCGCATCACCCATGTAGGCCACCCCCACCTCCCGGCTGTCGGTTACCCGTGGTATCCGGTGCTTTTCACGGTGGAACCGCTCCCAGATTTCTCCGGGGATATCCACGCCGGTGGCCTCACCCAGGGGCATCTGTCCATTGATGGGCACAACGCCGCTGATGCCCATAAACCGGACAGGCTCACCGAGCTGTCTGCGATTCATTTCCAGCACCAGCCCTTCGCTGATGAGGGGAACACCCTCGTCAATCAGCACATAGCTTAACAGCAGATCTGGCTTGTCAAACTGGTTCAGGGCCATCGGGGCCTTCCGGAAGCCGGCCGGGGGCATACCATAGGCGTCCTTGAAGGTCCGGCTGAAAACCTCGTGGCTTCCAAAGCCGCAGTCCAGAGCAATGTCCAGAATACGGGCATCCCCTTCCCTCAGCATGGTGCTGGCCCGCGCCAGACGCCGCAGTCTTATGTACTCCCGCACCGGCTTTTTTACCAGCCGGGAGAACAACCGCTGGTAGTAAAAGGGCGATAATGCCGCCTGCTCTGCCAGCGCCTCGATTTTCAGCGCCTCATCCATATGTGTCTCAATATAATCCAGAGTGGTCTGAATTGCTTCCCATGCGTGCATTGTAAGCACCTCCTTTACCTAAAGGATAACCCATCTGCAGCCAGTGTGTTTGACGTCCTCTGCCCTTTATGGTTTGGAGAGCACACAATTCTCCCTACTGCATGAATAAAAACCGGACGATAAACAAAAGCGCCAGAACCGCCGTCACCGGCTGGACTTCTTTATAATGACCGGTCAGAGCCTTTAACAGCACATAGGTAATGAGCCCAAAGGCAATGCCGTCGGCGATGGAGAAGGTCAGCGGCATAAACAAAAGGGTGACAAAGGCCGGGATCGCCTCTGTGATGTCCGTAAAATCAATGCTCTTGATGGGGCCGACCATGAGCACACCTACAAAGATGAGCGCCGGCGCAGTGGCCGCAGCCGGAATAATCCCCAGTACCGGAGACAATGCCAGCGCCGCCAGAAAGAGAATCGCAGTTACCAGCGCGGTCAAGCCTGTCCGGCCCCCCTCCGAGATCCCAGTGCTGGACTCCACAAAAGTGGTGACCGTGGAGGAGCCCATGAGCGCGCCGGCCGTGGTGGCAAAGGCATCAGCCATCAATGTGCGCTTGAGTGCCGGGAACTCGCCTTTTTCGTCCAGCATGCCTGCCTGCTGGGCAGTCCCGATGATGGTTCCCAGGGTATCGAACATATCGACCAGTGAAAAGGCCACAACCACCATCAGAATATTAAAGAGCGTGCCGATCAGACTGCCCTCATGGATCAGCGATGAAAAATCCAGATGCAGCATTGAAACCTGAGCCCAGTCCTGGAACTGAAGGCCGATACGGCTGAAATCAATGGACGCTGGCAAGGTGGTGACCCCAAGGGGAACCCCGATGATGGCCGTAACGACAATCCCGATAAAAATGTACCCCTTGCATTTGCGGGCATAAAGCACACCGATGATAATAAGCCCGAGAAGCGCCAGGGCCGCGCCGGCCGTCTCAGGCGTCCAGGACGAAAAATCCACCAGACTCGGGATCGCCGAGGCATTGGCCACCACGGTGCTCTGGCCCACAGCCGCGGACGGGTCGGTTACCAGATAGCTGCCCGGGTCCAGGGTGAACTTGAGCAGCCCCGCGTTCTTCAGGCCGCTGTACGCAATAAACAGGCCAATACCACCCGATATGGCTACCCGTATATTGGCCGGTATTCCCCGCACAATAGCCTCCCGCAGGCCCGTAACCGTTAAAATAATGAACAGCAGTCCCGAGATCAGCACAATGGCCAGAGCTTCGGCGTAGGTTTTACCCATGCCCAGCATAATGGTGTAGGCAAAAAAGGCGTTAAGCCCCATACCCGGCGCCTGGGCAAAGGGGACCCTTGCCAGAAAGGCCATGAGCAGCGTACCCATACAGGCACAAAGGCAGGTAGCCACAAACAGAGCAGACTGCACCGTCTGGGCATCCGCCCCAAAAAAATAAGCGGCATCCACACCCGCTGGCGCCGAAATAATGGCCGGATTGACAAAAACAATATAGGCCATGGTCAAAAAGGTCGTAAAGCCGGCAATAATCTCGGTCCTGACGGTTGATCCCGAGGCCTTGACCTTCCAGAACCGTTCGATAAAGTTTTCTTTCTCCATTGATACTCCTTCATTTTTTCTTCTTTTTCTTCATTATAACCTCTTTTTTAGCTGTTGAACAGCTTTTTTATAACATGGTGCTTTTGCTGCACAAAAAAAGACGTCCCTGTTACGGGACATCCTTTTAATGCCAGATTTCACAATGGTCGAACTGCTGGTCCGGGTACTCGATGACCCCAAGCCCCAGCGCCCGGGCAGCGGCGGCCACCTCGTCATAAGGCACCCCCGGGCAGTACAAATCGGCCGCGTGGCCGGACAGATGCCAGGAATTTGGGATGCCGCCCACCTCAGCGTTGCGTCTTTCACAGCGCACGCCGGAGGTGATGATGATGGGCTGGTCAAAATAACACCGAAGCGTCTCCACCTTTTCCAGCAGCTCCGGGTCCATGGCCGCGGGCCAGCCGTCACAGTAGCCTGCGCAGTCGCAGGCGTATTCCGACATAAGGAAGTGTTCCGACGCCCAGGGGCCATTGGTGAGGATGGGATCCTCGGGCAGCGGGTGGTCGATGACGGCCCCGTCGGGTGGGGGTTCGGGCTCCGGCGGTAACGGTGGCTCTGGTTCTGGTACGCTGGTCTCTGGCGCGCGCTCCTGCTGAGGCGCCGGGGGCGATGGTTGGGGAACTGACGCCTCTGACCCTGTCTGAAAACTTTTTAAAAACACACCACTGGTCACAATGACTACCATGGCTATTAATAGGATAAAAATACGTTTGTGCACGCTTTTCATGGAATCTCCTTTCTGTATCAACGGTTAAGCTTCCACTTAAAAAAGGGCTTTCGCCCTTTTCTACCGCTTCTCTTACTCCACTGCCACGTCGGTCTTGGTGGTGTCTACCCGCACTGCGCCCACGACCTTGGCGAGGGCAAAGCCGTCGGGCTCAAAGGCGCCCTGGTCCACGATGGCCTGGGCTCCGTTCTTGATCTCGGCGTCGGTGATGCCGTCCTTGTAATCTGGGATGGTGATTTTATGATCCTTCCCGTCTGCGCGCTGAAAGGTGATGGTTAAATCTTTGCTGGTTGTTGCTGCCATGTTTTGTTTCCTCCTGGTTTTTTAATTTGTGCTCTGGGTTCCAATCCTGTTACGCCACTTCGATCATCTCTTCGGCCGTCACTTTCACCTGCTTTTCCCGGATGGGCTCCTGCATGCCGGTGATGGCTTTGGCGGTGGCCACAAAGGCGTCGTCGGTCACGCCCTCTTTAACGTCGCCGTAGGTCTTGGAGGACTTGACGATCTTGCCTCCCACTTCGCCATGATTGACGGTGATCTTCATCCCCACCGATTCCACTGTTTTTT
>CAUEUD010000084.1 GCA_959020865.1 Eubacterium limosum
AGCTGCGCCGGGGGACACTGGTGCTCTGCGTGCTCAGCCAGCTAAAGATACCTATGTACGGCTATAGTCTGGTAAACACACTCAATGAAAAAGGTATTGCGGCAGAGGCAAATACGCTCTACCCGCTGCTCAGACGCCTCGAAAGCCAGGGACTTCTCGAAAGCTCCTGGCAGACAGACGGTCCGAAGCCGCGAAAGTACTACCAGACGACTGAATCCGGCAATGAAATTTGCCGGCAGTTAAAACAACATTGGGATAAAACAGTCAGCAGCATAAACCAGATTTTTGAGGAGGAATCAAAATGAAAAACGAACTGATTGATCGGTATGTCTACGCGGTTACAAGGCGGCTGCCTGCCCGACTGCGAAACGATATTGACAAAGAGCTGCACTCGCTCATTGAAGATATGCTCGAGGCACGGTGCAATGGTCTGATGCCTGAAGACCGTGATGTCCGGGTCATTCTCACGGAGCTGGGCACCCCGTCAGATCTGGCCATGAGCTATATGCCCGAAGGCCGCGACCACCTTATCGGCCCTGCCTATTACAGCCCTTACAAAATGGTTACTGGCATCGTTCTGGCTTCTGTGACTTTCGGGCTTGTCCTTTCCGGATTTATCTCATTTTTCACGGATAGTCACGAGGCTCTGTACGTTACCCTTTTCTCATGGATCGGTACACTGATCACTGGCCTTATCGCTGCTTTTGGCGCGGTTACTTTTATTTTCGCGGTCTTTGAACGAAAAAATGTCGCCCTTAATTTTGGCGGCAGCGAGCTTGACAGTCTGCCCCCGGTTCCAGAAAAGAAATCGGTCATTCCAAAGGGAGAGCCCATCGCCGGTATCATTTTTTCTGTGATCTTCTGTGTGATCTTTCTGGCCGCTCCTCAGATTATCTGCGCAAAATTCGGTGCGGATCAGCCCTTTATCCCTGTGTTTAACGTAGACCGCATTCGCCAACTGTGGTATATTTTTGTTGCCCTCACCATCCTCGGTATTGCGATGGAGAGTTTTAAGCTCTACGAAGGCCGGTACACTAAGAGGCTGGCAATCGTCACCGTTGTCACTGATATTCTGAGCGCAGCTCTGACCTTAGTTCTTCTATCCAGCCAGCAGATTTTAAACAGCGCCTTTATCGCAGCGGTTTCCCGCAGCATGTCAAATACGGCTATCGCAGGCTTTCTAACCCATTTTAACCTGTTCTTCATGGCGGTCATTCTTTTTGCTCTCCTTCTTGAAATGGGTGTCACCCTGTTCAAAGGCTTCTGGTATAACCGTTAAGGAATTGCAGCAGGCCCGGCAGATTCTGCCGGGTCTGTTTTCTTTATAACTTTTCATAAATTTCTTGTTAAAAATATATAAATTTTCTGATAAAAGGGTATAAGTATTCGAAACATTCGTGTCCGCATTTTTTTGCAGCACGGAGGTTGTCTTTTTAATACACCAAGAGGAAAAGTAGAGGATTAAAATGAGACACTTAAAAAAATCGACAGAAATTCCTGTTAGCCTGGGCGCTGCCATTGTAGCCCTTGGCGTCGTCTACGGTGATATCGGCACCTCGCCGATGTATGTTATGAAATCGATCATTGCCGGCAACGGCGGGCTGAACGCCATCGACGACAACCTGATCCTGGGGGCCCTGTCCCTGGTAATCTGGACCGTCACGCTTCTTACCACGGTCAAGTATGTCCTTATCGCGCTCAAGGCCGACAATCACGGTGAGGGCGGTATTTTTTCGCTGTACAGCCTGATCAAAAAATACAAGGCCTGGCTCATTGTCTCTGCCATGGTGGGCGGCGCGGCGCTTTTGGCCGACGGTATTCTCACCCCGGCTGTCACGGTTACAACAGCCATTGAAGGCCTCCGGAGCCTGCCGTTTATCTACCGTTTTCTGGGCGACGAGCAGAGCCGCATTGTCATGATTACGCTTGCCATCATAGCGCTTCTGTTCTTTGTCCAGCGGGCTGGTACCAAATCCATCGGTAAATCCTTTGGACCGGTCATGACTGTGTGGTTTCTCTTTTTGGCCATTTCAGGCGTTGCCAACATGGCCGGCAACTTGGAAATTCTGAGGGCCTTTAATCCTCTCAGAGGCGCCGCCATTCTGTTCAGCCCAGACAACCAGGCTGGCGTCATGATTCTCGGCAGTGTGTTCCTGGCGACCACCGGGGCTGAGGCGCTCTATTCAGACATCGGCCATGTGGGAAGGGGCAATGTCTATGCCAGCTGGCCCTTTGTCAAAGTCTGTCTGATCCTGAACTATCTGGGCCAGGGCGCCTGGCTCATGGCAAACAAGGGGAATACCACACTGGGCACTCTGCCTGATCTCAACCCTTTTTTCCAGATGCTCCCAGACAACATCCGTATTTTCGGTGTGCTTCTGAGCACCCTGGCAGCCGTTATCGCATCTCAGGCTCTGATCACCGGCACCTTCACACTGGTATCTGAAGCAATCAGCCTTGACCTTATGCCGCACATGCGCATCACCTATCCCTCTGAAACCAAGGGACAGCTCTATATCCCTCTGGTCAACCTGATCATGTGGCTGGCCTGCAGCGGCGTCATTCTCTATTTCCGCTCCAGCGCGCGGCTCGAATCTGCCTACGGGCTGGCCATTACGCTGACCATGCTCATGACCACGCTGCTGCTGTTCATGTATCTGCGCTGCCTGAAGGGTCTGAAAATCCTTCCTTTTATCTTTCTGATCTTTTTTGGCGGGCTGGAGGGCACCTTTTTTCTCTCAAGCCTTTCAAAATTTGAAAGCGGCGGTTATGTGGCGCTGCTCATTGCCACGATTCTTTTTGCGGTCATGGCGGTCTGGCACCGTGGAACAGACATCGAGCGCTCTCAGGCCCTTAAGCTGCATATTTCGGACTATACCACCATGTTTGGAGATGTTCACAGAGACAACAGGCTCATCCCTGTATCGGATAACCTGGTCTACCTGATGAATGAAACCGAGAGTGACACCATCGACCGCGACATTTTATATTCTATTTTTGACAAAAAGACAAAGCGGGCCAGAGCCTACTGGTTTGTCAGCGTCAGTGTGACCGATGAGCCTTACACCCGGGAGTATACGGTTGACAGCTTTGACACAGATTATCTTTTCAGGGTAAAGCTGTACCTTGGCTTTAAGGTAGACCAGCGTATCAATGTCTATCTGCGGCAGATTGTCGGCGATCTGATCACCAGCCATGAGCTCCCGCCACAGCAGCGCCGGTATTCCATCGGCGACAACAGCACTGTCGGGGATTTCCGGTTCTGCATTCTGCGCAAAATGCTGGTACCCGAAAGCGACATTCATCCCTCGGACTGGGCCGCTGTTTCCTTAAAATATATGATCCGCCGCGTCGCCGGTTCTCCGGTGCAATGGTACGGCCTGGAAAACGCCTCGGTGATTGTGGAGTATGTGCCGCTCTTTATCAAAATGAAAGCGTCCAACCCCCTAAAACGGGTAGACGAATGACCCTGTTTCAAACAAAAAAAGAGAACCGCGATTTTACTCGGTTCTCTTTTTTGTTTTTAGTACCATCTGGTCATCGGCAGGTCATTATTCACGCCCTTGGTCATCAAAATCTGGCTCAGGTCGATGATCCCATTGTGGAAGGTTGCGGCACAGGAGCAGAGGTATAAATCCCACATGCGGATAAATTCATCGTCAAACATTTCGCGCACCTCATCCAGATGCTCTCTGAAGCCCTTGTCCCAGCAGAGCAGGGTCTTGGTATAATGCCGTCTGAGGCTTTCCACATCAATGACGTAAAAGCGGTGCGAGGCAGCCAGGCTGATCATTTCTCTGAGTGATGGGATCATGCCGCCCGGGAAGATATACTTTTTAATCCACGGGTCACCCGGATGTTCCTCCAGAGCACTGATATAGTGCAGCAGAAAGAGCCCTTTGGGATTCAGCACCTTATCCGCGCAGGACAGGAAAAGATCATAGTTGTCTCTGCCCACATGCTCGACCATGCCCACGCTGACAATACGGTCAAAGGTCTTTCCATATTTTGGCAGATCCCGGTAATCCATCAGTTCCGCTGTCAGCTGGCCTTCCAGCCCTTCCTCTGCAATGCGCTCGCTGAATTTTTTGTGCTGCTCAAGACTCAGGGTAATGCCCACGCCGTTGATTCCGTATTTTTTGGCGGCCTCGATCAGGAGGAATCCCCAGCCGCACCCAATATCCAGAAGGCTCATTCCTTCTTTCAGGTACAGCTTTTCAAGGATATAATCGACCTTATTGACCTGAGCGTCATAGAGGGTATCGTCTGGATTTTTAAAATAGCCGCAGGAATAGCTCAGCGTATCGTCCAGCCAGAGCCTGTAAAAATCATTGCCGATATCGTAGTGGGAGGATACCTCATCCTTTTGGTTTTTCTTGGAATTCGAGGTGAAGATCAGTTTTTTCAGGGCAGATTTGTCCAGAGAAAATTTACCCATCTGTCCCAGAAGCTGGTCGAGCGCCTGGAAAAGGTCGCCTTCCACTTCGATATCGCCGCGCATGTAGGCTTCGCCCAGGGCCAGCGAGGTACTGCGCCTGAGCTCCTTTATGTCCAGACTTTTGTTAAACCGGACCACAAAGGTCGGATCGCCCTCACCCACTAAAACTTCTTTTCCGTTCATTTTAATCAAAAACGGATTTTCGTCAAATTTTTTCAAAAATTGAATCATCAGATTGTCTTCAAGCTTCATATTCATTCTCCTTAATAGCGTCATAGCTCAAATGCACGGTTAGGCGTGTTATACTTCAGAGCTTTACTTTATAAATTGTACACCTCTTTAAGAAGTATTGTCAAACTAACATACCTTAATGATTTTTACCCATTTTATGCGCTTTTAAACGTTATTTATAATTAAAATTTATATTAAAAAATGTTTTTTATTTCGCTGAAAACGGATTCTTATTTGACAGAACTATTTTTTATCCGTATCCCCTGGCCGCGCTGCCTGTCCCTGTGCTATAATAAAAATAAAAAGGAATGAATCAAAATGGCTTATCTAATCGCCCGACAATTCGACAAACCCGGCTGCATCGACATCAAATCTGAGGCTGGTGACACCCTGAAGGAGCAGGCCCGCCGCCTGGCAAAAATGACCATTCACACTGGTGTACAGGTCAGCGTCGTCTACAACGAAGAGGATTTTGAGGAGTATGCTCCTCAGACCATTTACGAGAATCATGACGCCTTTTTTACTGAGGTACTGGACCTGGCGGAATGGTAGCGCTTTTCACAAAAGCTTTTCTTAAGCTTTTCTAATATCCGTTTTAAAAAGTTTCAATCCGTTATTTTTATTTCATTGAACGCAAAATTGCAACCGGATACAGCAAAATTCCTCCAAATTGACGTTCTTGTTTTTTGCTTTTTATTCCGTTATCATATTATTTATAAGTGATCAATAAAAGATTGGAAGAATACTGCTTGACATTAAATAAGACGACGGTAAAAGCCGGATTTAAAACATTCTGTATCAATACGGCACGTTTTGCGTTCATCCTTCTTTTTATCAGCCTTTTCGCGTATTTTTTTGGTCAGGAGAATCTCCTGCCGTCCATTGCCATTATCGTAGCCCTTTTAACCTTTCCGGCCTGCGATATGGAGCTGAAGCCTGGTTCCATGACCTTTCTGCTTTTCTTCTTCTTTGCAGGCTCAGGTCTGGTTTCGGCCCTTTCCCTTCTCAATGTGTGGGCAGGCCTTCTGTTAAATTTTGTTTTTATTTACCTGATGATGGCCTTCTGCTCGGAGCCCTCTGCGCTCAGACCGCACATTATCTTTTTGCTCTGCTATATTTTCTGCCAGTCCACTCCTGTGGCAGGACACGCCTTTATCCTCAGGATGGCCGGGCTTTTAACCGGCGCCGCCATCACCGCGGTTGTCACAGCTGTTTCCTGGAAAATAAAAGGCTTTGACCCTGCCAGGCAGCGCAATCTGAAGGAGCAGACCCAATTCTGCCGGAAAAAGGACCAGGCTTTCATTCTGAAGATGACGCTGGGCCTTACCCTGGCCATGTTGATCGGGATGGCCTTTGGCCTTAAAAAGCCGCTGTGGATCAGCATTGTGGTGATGTCGCTGACGCAGATTGACTACGGCGAAACCCTCACACGGATCAAGCACCGTTCCATCGCCACACTGGCGGGGATTGTTCTTTTCGTGCTGCTGTTCCAAATGCTGGTGCCCGAAGGGTATGGCGGCGTTCTGATCCTGGTCCTGGGTTACATCGGCAATTACCAGTTTGCCAAGCCCTATAAATATCAGCAGCTCATTAACTTCATGAGCGCCCTTTTCGCATCGCTGGTGCTCTTTGACCTTACCTCGGCCATTATCAACCGGGTGCTCTGCCTGCTGACAGGCATTCTGATTGTTGTCGCCATCCGCCACCTCGGGGCCTTTGCCCGAAAAACCTTTTTCAGCCCCATGGCGCCGGACCCCGAAAATCAGTGACTTTATATAAAGGATGGGTATGCTCCCATCTCAGAGTGGCAAAAAGCCTGAGAGACGAAGCCTTTTACCTAAGGAAGAAAAAAGTGTCCTGTGGGCACCACCTTCACACGGATAGCTTCTTTACTAAATTGGATGCCTGATCTCGCCGGTGTCCGGCTGTGACGGTAAGGGGGCACGATTCCTGGCCGTTTAACCTCAACGCCTGGGCCTTTTTTCTTATCTGGATAAAAGGCGCAGTCTCGGTCTGTGCCTCTTTTTTTGACACGCTAGGATGGGTATGCTCCCATCTTTTTTTATTCCCCATTGAAAATCGGGACAAGTTCTGATAAGATTAAAGACACCCACAACATTTAGGAGTAAATGCTGATGAAACCACTAAAACTATGGAAACGAATGGCGCTTCGCGGTAAAGTACTCACCATTATTTTACTGCTTCTGCTGATTTCTGCTATTGCCGGGATCGGCGCTGCCGTTTATCATATACCGCTGTTGGTTCAAAACCGGGCGGTTCAGTCTGTCAACGCACTTTTTACTGAAAACGATGCAGGGCTGGCCGAAGGCGTTGCACAGAATACCGGCCAGATCTCTGACAGCATTAAAAAGGCCAATCAGGTCAAAGACGAGGCCATGCGCAGCTTTCTGCTGCAGCGCACCGCCACTGCCCAGAAAATGGCTGATGTCCTCAATGGGGTATCTGCCCTTTATCAGACAGAGGAAGACGGGTCCCGCCTGGTCGTGAGGACCATACAGCCCTTCCAGATCGACAACATCAATAAAAATCTGGCCGAGCTGGACGCTATGGGAAAAACAGATTTCACGGCAGCGGTCCGGCAGGATTTTGCCGACGCTCAGAACCAGTACAATATTTACAAGCAGATCAATGACATTCTGAACGCCCAGTTCACAGACGGGTCCGCCCGAAACGCGCTTTCTGAGGATGCCTCCTCGGATGCCTGCGACGAGGCTCAGGAGCTGGTGGCCCAGCTTGAAAACCCCGATACCCAGACGGATATGAATTTTGCGATCAGCCAGGTGAGAAAAAAGGTTGAGGAACAGGAAGCCGCCCAGGAGGCTGCCCGTATCGCTGAGGAGGAAGCCCGCGAGGCCGAGCGAAAGGCTGAGGAGGAAGCGAAAAAAGCCGAAGAAGAAGCGAAGAAGAAAAACAATCCGGCCGAGCAGATCAAGGATGCCATCAATTCGGTCATAAACCCCAATAAAACGGAATAATCAGAACCTCCCTCAGGGGAGGTTCTTTTTGTTTAGAGCGGCTAAAAATGGATATATTAAACAAGAATCTTTTTAAATCCAATAAAGGAGTGAATGACTTTGACAGAAAAAGAACTGATTGAAAAAGGCTATAAAAAATACACCGGCAAGGATATTGACGTTTTCTATAATAAAGACATGTGCTGCCACTCGGGTAACTGCACCCACGGCAACGGAGAAGTATTCAAGGTCTGCCGCAGGCCCTGGGTTCTGCCCGACAACGCCCCCGCCGGGGAGGTAAAGGCTGTTGTTGAAACCTGTCCCAGCGGCGCCTTACAATACATTATGAAAAAATAGATTTCTGAAACTGTTCTCATCTTTACACGGACAGCGCGTTCCGCTATAATGATCTCAGGGCGATGGAGTTCGCCTAAAACGCATAATGCTGATGACTCCTGTTTCTTACGAAAGCAGGAGCTTTTTAATTTTTTGACAAGGAGTGTAACAGCATGTTTGAAGTTTTATCTGTAGGCGTGGGCGGCTTTGTAGGCGCCGCGCTCCGCTATCTTATCTCCAGCGGTATCGCCCGCTTTATGGACAGCCGGCTGCCTCTCGGAACCCTGTGCGTAAATGTGTTCGGAGGCCTTCTCATGGGCTTTATTATGCAGTGGAGCCTCCAGAGCACCGGTCTCTCGCCCAGGATGCGGCTCTTTCTGACCACTGGTCTTTTAGGCGGCTTTACCACCTTCTCGACCTTCAGCTACGAGACCATGAGCCTGATCGGCGAGGGCGCCTGGATAACCGCAGCGGCCAATGCCGGGCTCAACCTGATTCTGAGCCTTGCCGGCGTCATCGCCGGGCAGCTGCTGGCAAAAACAGTCCTCGCCTCTTAACCCAGGTTCAGGGACTGTACAATTTTTTTCTTTTTAAAAAACATCCTCAAAAGACTCAAAAGGCCCGGGAATTTCCCGGGTCCTTATTTTTTATCTTCCTCTGGCGGCTTCTCTACCTTTACAGATACCTGAAACAGATAATTATCCGGGTTCCGGACGGCGATCTCGTCCAGGATGGATTCTCGGTAGCCGCAGCCGTCAATGACCAGGCCATTCTCCTCAATATAAGCATTGATCCGCTCATACAGCTCATCAACGCTGTCATAATTTCCGTAGATGTAGCCCACCGCGTAATAGCCTGCGGGCCTGAGACCAATGTGCGGCAGCGCCATGGGTTCATCCAGCCTCGCAAAATACCAGGTCGGGAAATGCCACTCTCCCCGCAGCAGGTTCTCCATGGACACGATATCCCCTACCGGATAGCCATAGCTGATGTTGTAGAGCGCGCAGTACTCATAGAACTCCTGGATAATATCCCAGATCGACTCATCATCGACATTTGAGATGTCCGGGCTGATAAAAATACGCTCGGCCGGCATGTACTCGACGGAGATCCGGTCCGTGTCAATGGTACTGCTGGCGCGGGTCATCTCGATTCTGGACCCCATCATATCGCTGATGCGCTTGAGGCTGCGGATCTCCGCGTCAATCTTGGCCTTCCGCTCCTCAAAGAGCGCCACCAGCCTTTCAGGGGATCTCTCATCCAGATAAATCTTGATATCCTTTAAGGGCGTCCCGATTTCCTTCAGAGCGTAAATCGCACTGATAACATCCAGCTGCGGATAAGCGTAATACCGGTATCCGCTTTCAGCATCCACTGCCTCGGGGCAGAAAAGGCCGATTTTATCATAGTATATCAGTGTTTTTCGGCTGACACCCGCGAGCTTTCCAAACTCACTGATGGTCAGCATTCCCTTGTTTTCCATGCTTTAGCTTTCCTTAAACCTTATTTTTTTTATCTTTCTGCTTGACTGTACAGTTACTCTACAGTTTATAGTAACATACATCAAACCGGAGTACAACACCTATGGGAAGGAGACAAAATGACTCGATTATTCAAATTTATTATTCCATATCGCAAAACACTCATCTTTGTCGTTTTGCTGCTGTTTCTGCAGACACTGGGAACCCTCTATATCCCCACCCTCACGGCCGATATTGTCAATAACGGTATCGTCTATGGGGATATCCCCTATATCATCAGAACCGGCGGCATCATGCTGCTTTTTGCCGTATTGACCGGGGTCTTTGCGATCTTAGGCACCTGGTTCTCGGCCATTCTCTCGTCCGGCACTGGCCGGGATATCCGAAACGTGCTGTTCAGAAAGGCCCAGCGCTTCTCCATCAACGATTTTAACAGCATAGGCACCGCGTCCATGATCACACGCAACACCAGTGACGTCAACCAGATTCAGCAGGCCCTGATCATGGTGCTTCAGATGATGCTGCCTGCCCCGATCATGGCCATCGCAGGCCTGATTCTGGCCTTTTCCAAAAATGCCTTTATGGGCGGTATCATCGTGGTGACCATGGCCCTGTTCATGATTCTGGCGGTCATCATTGAGCGCAAGACCATGCCCCTGTTCGGCCTGCTGCAGACCGGGATGGATAAAATCAACCGCTTTATGCGGGAATACATTACCGGGGTGCGGGTGATCCGCGCCTTCAACCGGACCGATTTTGAGCGCAGGCGTGTCAACACCTCCTTTGAGGATTACGCACAGACCGCTATTCGCATCAACAAAATCTTCGCTGTGGCCATGCCTCTGGTGCTCATGCTCTTAAACCTCTGTACCCTGGCCATCATCTGGTTCGGAGGCATACAGATCGGACAGGGCGCCATGGAAATCGGCGATATTATGGCCGTGATCGAATACGCCATGCTTATCCTGTTTTACCTGGTCATGGCCGTGATGGTCTTTACCATGATCCCGAGGGCTGAAGCCTGCGCCAAGCGTATCTCTGAAGTTCTGGACCTCGATCCTGAGATCGCTGACGCTCCGGCCGAGCTGACCGCTAAGCTCTCTGAAGAAAAGCTGGCTTTCCACCACGTGACCTTTTGCTATCAGGGCGCGGAGGAGCCTGTTTTAAGTGATCTGAATTTCAGCTGCAGGGCCGGGGAAACCACTGCGATCATCGGCGGCACCGGCTCGGGTAAATCGACCATCGCCAGCCTGATCCCCCGTTTCTATGACATTCAGGCCGGCACCATCGCCATCGACGGGGTGGATATTAAAACCCTGTCCCAGAAAGCCCTCCGGGATAAGATCGGCTTTGTCCCTCAAAAGGCCTTTCTATTCTCCGGCACCATTGCCGACAACCTGCGCTACGGGAAGGAGGACGCCACCATGGATGAACTGCGCCGGGCAGCCCGTATCGCCCAGGCTGACGCCTTTATCGGCGATTTGAAGTACGGCTACGAGACACGCGTGGCCCAGGGCGGCAACAACTTCTCCGGCGGGCAGAAACAAAGGCTCGCCATTGCCCGGGCTCTCGTAAAAAAAGCGGATGTCTATATCTTTGACGACAGCTTCTCCGCGCTGGATTTTAAGACTGACGCCAACCTCCGTGCCGCTTTAAAGGCCGAGGTACACGGCGCTGCCATCATTGTGGTGGCACAGCGGGTCAGCTCCATTGTGGACGCAGACCAGATCATTGTGCTGGACAACGGCATCATTGCCGGAAAGGGCACCCACCGCGAGCTGCTCGAAACCTGTCCGGTCTACCGTGAAATCGCGGAATCACAGTTAAGTAAGGAGGAATTAGCATGAGTGAACATCAGGAAACCGAAGTCCTTTCCTTTGACGGCGGTATGTCCGCCGAAAAGGCACGCTATGCCGGGAAAACAGCCAAGCGGCTTTTTTCAAAGCTCTTGGAGCAAAAGGGAAAGCTGATCATTGTCATTATCTCTGTCATTTTCAGCTGTACCTTTACCCTAGCGGCCCCTATGGTAATCGGCCAGGCCATCAACCAGATTTTTGACAGCGTCCGCCACGCCGTTGAAACCGGCACCACCTTCACCATTAACTTTGGCGCCATGGGCCAGATACTGGGGCTGCTGCTGGGCTTATATGTTCTCAGCGCTGCCTTTAATTATCTGCAGCAATACCTCATGGCCAGCGTATCCCAGAAGCTGACCCTGACCCTGCGGGAGTCCCTGAGCGCCAAGCTTGCGCGGATGCCCCTGAAATATTTCGACAACCATAAAAAAGGCGATATCCTGAGCCGCACCACCAACGACCTTGAAAAAGTCGCGGACACGCTCCAGGAGGGGCTGATGCAGTTTATCATCACGGTGGTCACCATCATCGGCGCAGTGATCCTGATGCTGGTCATCAGTCCGCTGCTGACGCTGATCGCCTTTGTGATGATCATTATCGGCATGGTCATTACCGCTCTGGTGGCGCGCCGCAGCCAGCACTGCTTTGCCCGAAACCAGAAAACCCTCGGCGAACTGAACGGCCATATCGAGGAATTCTTCACAGGACAGGTGGTCATCAAGGCCTTTAACCGGGAGGACGCCTCCACCCAAACCGTTGAGGAGGTCAATGAGCGCCTCTACACAGCCAGCCGCAATGCCCAGTTCATCACCTTCGCGGTCAACCCGCTGATCCGCCTCATGAACCAGATCGGCTATGTGCTGATCGCGGTCCTCGGCGCGTTCTTCGTCATCCAGGGACGGCTGTCCCTTGGGGTTATCCAGGCTTTCTTCCAGTATGTCAACCAGGCCTCTGAGCCGATTACCGAGGCAGCTTATATCTTTAACTCCATGCAGGCTGCCATCGCCTCGGCCGAACGTGTCTTTGAGGTGCTGGATGAGGAGGACGAGGTGCCCGACATCTCTCCGGCTAAATCACTCACCGATCCCAGAGGCGATGTTCAGTTTGAACATGTCCGTTTTGGCTACAGCCCAAACCGTCTGCTGATGAAGGATATCAGCATTGATGTAAAGGCCGGGGAAAAGATTGCGGTTGTCGGCCCGACCGGCGCGGGCAAAACCACGCTGATCAATCTGCTCATGCGCTTTTACGAGCTGGACGGCGGCCGCATCCTGATCGACGGCATTGACATCCGCGATCTGCGCCGGGGCGACCTGCGTTCACAGTTTGGCATGGTGCTCCAGGATACCTGGCTTTTTGGCGGGACCCTCGAGGATAATATCGCCTACGGGCGGGGCGCGGCCACCAAAGAGGAGATTGTGAGCGCTGCCAGGGCCGCCAGGGCAGACCACTTTATCCGCACCCTGCCAAATGGCTACCAGACCATCCTGAACGATGAAGCCTCGAATATCTCACAGGGGCAAAAGCAGCTGCTGACCATCGCCCGGGCCATTCTGGCGGACCCGGCCATCTTGATCCTGGATGAGGCGACCTCCAGCGTCGATACACGGACCGAGCTCGAAATCCAGAAGGCCATGGACCACCTGATGAAAGGGCGCACCAGCTTTGTCATCGCCCACCGCCTGTCCACCATCATCGACGCTGACCACATTCTTGTGATGCAGAACGGGACCATCGTGGAACAGGGCACTCACCAGGGGCTTCTTTCAAAAAACGGCTTTTACGCCGACCTGTACAACAGCCAGTTCACCGTCAGGGCGTCCTAACGCTCAGACAAAAGCTGACTGCTGAAATTTATTAACACACCGCCCCTTATGCTCAAAAGACTCAAAACCCTGCTGTTTAAGGTTTTGAGTCTTTTTTGAGTCTTTTGAGGACAGGCTTTCTGTTTTAAAAAAACTTTTCCACCCGCCGGTTGGGAATAAACCAGATAAAAATAACCACATAGCAGCCCACAAGGGTGAGCACAGGATTGATAAAGGCAAGCCCCAATGAGATGACGTTGATCACCAGGGTGATCGGGACCTTCCGGTCATGCTCGATGGCCTTGTAGACCGCTGAGTCCACGCCGCCTGCCGCTGCCAGGATATGGTTCAGGAGAAAATAGGAAATACTGACGAGCATAAAAAGCACGCCGTAGGTGATCTCCGGCGCAAAGCCGCCCATAAAGGTCCCCACCCAGTTGGTGGCTGCTGGAATCAGGGACAGGAAAAAGAGCCAGAAGGAGTTGGCCCACATGACTTTTCCATTGATCTTCTCTGCGAGCTGGAACATATGGTGATGATTGTTCCAGTAAACCGTAAAGAGCAGAAAGCTGAGGATATAGGCAAAAAGCTGCTCCTTTATTTTAAAAAGCGCCTCAAAGGTAGGCTCATCCGGAATTTTTATTCCCAAGATTAAAATTGTCATTAAAATGGCCAGCACCGCGTCGGTGTAGGCTTCTAAACGTCCTTTTTGCATGCGTTTCTCCTTAATCGTATTGATTAAGGATTACCCAAATTTTAAAAATTGAACCTCAGGACACCGCCTGGCAGACGCCCTCCAGCGCCTTCAGATCCTTAACGCCGACATTCTCAGGGCAATAGACCGAATAGGCAAAATCATCTGGTGTAACCCAGCAGGCCAGCGCCTCGCCTGTATCCTTGTTGACTGGGGTAAAGTAAACGTCGATGGTACCTGTGTTGGTGAGGATATCCCCTTTCTGCAGAAACACCGCCTGATCGCTGAAGCTTGTATAAACCCCGCTGATATCCGCAGACCGCGAATAATGGGCCTTTCTGACAATATAAGTCCGGTTGTCACGGATGAACTGCACCTGGGCCACTGCCCCGTCCACCACCGAGTAACGGGCGGCTCCCATATTTTCCGGCAGGCTGTCAAAGGTAAAATCCAGGCCGCCTTCACTCTGGAACGCCTCTGCGTTTGCCAGCTTTTCAGTATGCGGGTCACTCTGCTGTGACGGGCCGCAGGCTGTCAGGGTAAAAACCAGGACCACTGCCATGAACAGACAACAAAATTTTTTCATCTTATCGCTTCCTTTTTCCTGTTTCAGGATTAAAATTTCTTTTCTCTCATCATAACAGCCCTCAATCGGGCTGTCAATGAAAGCCTTTAAATTTTTGCCTCTTTAAGGAACAAT
>CAUEUD010000085.1 GCA_959020865.1 Eubacterium limosum
CCCAGATTCTGGAGAGAAAGGCGCTTTATTTTATTAAAACGTTGCCTTTTAACAGAAAGCATAATATAATGAAAGTACCACATAATTAAATGGAGAGTAATATGATAAGGTTTGAATTGAGTAAGAAAGCATCGGATAAAATCAGGAAGATTGCCGCCCATATTCTGGAGGTACAGGAGGAGCGCTGCCCGGTCGTTAAAACACAGATGAAGCTTGCCATGAGCGATCCGCAGTTTGCCGGACTGGTCGCCCGGTGCAGGGATACCCAGTCCACGTTTGCAGAACGGGATGCGGCGTGGGAAGTGCTGATGGAACTGCTGCCATCCAAACGGCTGGATTTTGACAGTATGCGTCAGGATGCCTTGTCCTATTACGGGGATGATTCGGACGAGGTTGAACACGGCATGGTATTTGAGGTAGTGCGGGAAACCTACGACCTGATGACCCGCTGCCTGTACGACGATGTGGACTTTGACACAGAATCCTATAATATTACAGATATCGGACCTGTAGGCCAGTGCCTTTCCGATGGATTTCATCACTTTTACTGCAATGTGGTGTTTGGCGAAATGGAGGCGCGATTAAGCTGGGGGATGATGCTGGAGGAGCCTCTGAGTGTCAATAAGACAAGCTATGTCCATCTGTATGACCAGTTTGAGCGTTTTGAATTTGGCTGGTGGCAGATTTATGGGGAAAAAAAGAAGCTGTACTTTGACATTTACAACGAAGGCACCCGGAATTCAAAACAGAAAATGCGCAAATGTGCAGTTGAACAGAAGATACCGAAAAAGGCCCAGCCCTTTTATGGTGAATATGTGAGACGCTGCGCAGAGCTGATGCTTGAAAACCCATCCCTCAAGCAAAAGGCCTTTAAAGAAATGGCGGTGGCGCAGGATGTCTTTAAAACCGGCGACGAAAGTCTGAACGGCGAGATCGCTGTAACCCTTTTTAAGCGTCTGAGCACCCTTCACGAGCCTATCCTGGCTATGATACCCGAATTGAATGATAACGATACGATCCTGATCAACACCGTTGCCCGGATGCGCGTCGACTACCTTTTTTACCTTTTAATGCATCTGGTTTATCTGAAGTCCGCCGGTATGAGCCTTTTGGACGAAGCCAACCAGCTCATGATTGAGCAAAATTATCAGGAGCCTGTTCCACCGACTGCCTTTGAAACACTGGCGGTGGGCTATCTGAGCGGTGCCAAGGGAGAAATGCCGGAAGAAAATGCCCGGGCATTGGATGAAATGATGGACTTTATCGAGGAGGCCGGGCTTTTGAACATGAATAAATACGGCCAGCTTGAGCCCACCCCCATGGAAATGACCCCGAGACTGCTCCAGACTCTGCTGGAGCATGGCTACGGCGCTTATGTTATGGCGCTCATGGGGCGTTATAAATATGAAATTATGTATGATACCATGGATTTAATGGAGACACTCAATGCGTTTTTGGCAGAATTAGACGAGCCGATGCGCTATTGATAAAGTATTTGCGTTAAAATAAATCGCTGCAAGTAGTTTTAAAATCGCTATTTTGGGTAAAACTTTAATATAGTAATGTTGGAAAGGAGTTTTGCAGAAAATGATGATTGAAAAAGAAGTAAAGCGGTGCCAATGTGAAGAGCCTTCAGGAGTCCATCCGGAGACAGACCAGCTGGGATTTTGGATGGCGTGCAATGATTGTGGAGGGAAAATCGACGCTACCTATGAATATTTTGAAGGCTACGGAGAAATGAAGCAGCGCGGTATTTATAACGTAGAAAATGAATAAAAACAGACCATTAAAAAATACGATAACTTCAGAAGAAACAATAAAGAGATTGTTTATTCTGAAGTTTTTTATTTTCCTGAAAAAAATATTTCCATACAGGCCACTTATTGCCGAAATAATATTAATAGTTGTGGTTTGCTTCTTGTTTTTTGCGATGGAATTAGGTAAGATTATAGTATATATAATAAGAACAGGGTGGTGTGAGAATGGAATCGCTTTATCTATTGTTTAAGGCTGGCGGTCTTTATTTTATGATACCGCTTGAACAGGTTGTATCGGTGGAATCACTGGCATCGGCGAGGGCAATGGAGTTTCCGGTTTATGATTTTGGACAGGCGTGTCATCTGTACGAGAAGCCTGTTCGCGCACCCTATATTCTGATTGTGCGTTTTAATGAGACAAAAATTGGCATGGCCGTGGAATGGGTGGAGGACATCAGGAAAACCAGGAAGACCGCCGTTCATAAACTGGGGAAACCAGTCATAGGCCCTGACAATCAATATCTGGACAGCGCTGTGGCACTGGAGGGATTAGACCTTCCGCTGGCCTATCTTCTGGATATGAGCGCCTTATTTAAAAAGCTGGCAGACTGCAGTGAAGCGATACTGGAATAACGGAAAGAAGTGATTCAGCGATGATGAATGAACAACAAAAATGCGCCCCCGATCCTTTGACAAAGGTATGTACCGAGAAAGCGGCGAAGGCGTTTATCGAGAGCTATCAGGCCGATGGCGTGAAATACGAGGGCGACGCTTTGTTTTTAATCCACTTGGAGGGCTGGCGGGACTTTAAGGAAAAATATGGATTGGCTACAGGCAATGCAGTTTTGCAGCAGACCGCCTTTCTGCTGGATAAGGCGCTGAAAAAAACCGATAAACTTGCACGGATCGGGGATGGAACTTTTTTGGTTTACGCCCTGGGGTGCAGCGATGCCGCCGATGCTGAAGTCTGTGCTCAGGCCATGATCAGACAAATTGAGACTGTTCGCATACCGCCCGGCACCGGGCACCATCTCGAAGCGAAAATTGGCGTTGTCTTATGCTATGGCATTGAAAAGTGTTATGATGAGCTGTTAAATACTGCCATAATGGCCCTGTGCGAGGCGCAAAGAGAAGACAAACCCATGTTTATCGCCAAGGAAACCAGTGCGTTCAGAGAGGCTGAAAAAAGCTTTGAGATTGAAGCGATCCCATCTTATAAACCCAACAGCGGCAAAGCGGATATGGCTTTTATCACAGAGCTTACCAACACTGTTTTTGGGTGCCGGGATCTGGAGCTGGGCATCGAGATGGCGCTGGAAAGAATGTGCCGTTATTTTAAGGTTGAGCAGGCCTATGTGGTCGAGCGGACAGCCGATAAAAAATACTTTGAACTGACCTATGAGTGGAACACGACGAACCGTCTGGTCATGAACGATAACCTGAGTCTGATCCCCGGGCTGATGACTGAGAGCTACCAGCAGGAATTTGACGAAAATGGGATTTTCGTCTGTAACCGTTTTGAGGATTTTAATATTATCAATCGCGTCATGGCAGAGCGACAGCGGATCAGAGGAACAAAAGCCCTGATGCAGAGTATTATTCTGGAGGAGGAAACCTTCGCAGGCTATATCGGTCTCTGCGATTTGAAGGAGGAACGCCTGTGGCAGGAGGAGGAAATCGCGACCTTTTCCCATTCCTGCAAAATTATCGCCGCCAATATTCTTCAGCTGCGTTCCATGAAATACCGCCAGCGGATCGCCTACAAGGACAGTCTGACCGGCGCGTGGAATCTGAGCCGATTTTTGCTGGAGGCTGAAAAGCGAAACGACGGAAAGAAAAAACGTGCTGTTGTCACCTTTGACATTAAAAACTTTAAAGTGATCAATACAGAGTTCAGCTATGAAACGGGGAACCGTGTCTTGGTTGAAGTTGGCCGTATGCTGTATACCTTTATTGAAAAGGACGAGTGCTACGCTCGTATCGAGGCAGACGCCTTTGTATTGCTGTTGTTTTATAAAACGCCCGAAGAGCTCAGGCAGCGGATCGAGCAGCTTTTACTGCGAACAGAACGGCTTTCGGCCAAGATGATATTGTTCTTTCCCTTTATCTGCATGGCAGGAGTCTGCGTTGAGGAGGATGAGCAGGACAGCGTGGAAAGCATGATCGAATCCGCCAATGCCGTGCGCCGTTCCATCAAGGATTACCACAAGAGTAACTATGCCTTTTTTAATAAGGAAATGCAGAACCAGCGTGACCGTGAGAAATATTTTGCATCCAGAATGAAAAGTGCACTTCTCAACAGAGAGTTTACAGTGTACTATCAGCCCAAAATAGATGTGGCCAGCGGAAGCTGGAGCGGCCTGGAAGCATTGGTCCGGTGGCAGGAGCCGGACGGTACCCTGGTTCAGCCGGATTCTTTCATTCCTTTATTTGAAAGGAATGGTTTTATCGCAGAAATTGACCGCTATGTTTTTGAGCAGGTATGCCGTGATCTGACGGATTGGAAGGCAAGGGGCAGGAGGCTTTATCCGGTGGCGGTCAATATTTCGAGAGTCCATATACTTGAAGCCCGCTTTCCGGGAGAGCTGGTGGAGATCTGCCGCCATTACAATGTTCCGGTGAAGATGATTGAGCTGGAGCTCACAGAAAGCGCTTTTCTGGACAATCCTTCCGTTATTCTGGAGATAGCAAATGAGGTTAAGAAAGAGGGCTTTAAGCTGTCCATGGATGATTTTGGCACAGGCTATTCTTCTTTGAGTATGCTTAAGGACATTCCTGTGGATATTGTGAAGCTGGATCGCGACTTTTTCAGAGACGATATGGATAAGCGGGAAAAGATCGTTGTCACCAATGTTGTGCGCATGGCGAGAGAGCTGGACATTCAGGTGATCTCAGAGGGGATTGAGACAGCGGCTCAGGAGCAGTTTTTAAAAGAAGTCGGGTGTAACATGGCCCAGGGCTTTTACTATGCGGCGCCAGCGCCTATCGGAGAGCTGGCGCCTGTGCTCTGGCCCTGAGAAAAGAGGATGAAATGGAGCAGTCAAACGGAGCGGGCCGCGGAGGCGTGGTCTGTGTCAAAATTGGGATAGGCGAACAGGATTATTTTATTCCAATGGATGAAATACACAGCGTTCGCATTAATCCAGAGCTTGTGAGGGTACCGGAAGCGCCTGACCAGATTATCGGGCTTTATTTGGGAGACAGAGGCCCCATACCTTATATGGGTCTGGAAAAAAGCGAGCCGCTTATAAGAGAAGCGGGTTGGCGATGTGGTGTTGAGATAAAAAATACGGATGGACAGGTTCTTGGAATTTTGTGTACGCGTATAGAGGAAGATGTCGAGGTGGCACCGGAGATTCTGGAAGAACAGACGGCGCTGCCGTTTGCAGAGCTGTGGGGGAGAGTGGCGCATTGATCAGACTGGGAGCGTTAGAGTTTTTAGATATTGTGGACTATGTCCGGGAAAAATACGGCATTAACCTGGAAAAGAAAAAAGTTCTGATCGAATGTCGTTTGCGCAGTGAGCTGGATCGCTGCGGAGTTTCAAGCTTTAGAGATTACATGAAAGCTGTCCGGGAAGATGAAAGCGGCCGGATGGCAGGAGAGATGATCAACCGCCTGACCACAAATTACACTTACTTTATGCGGGAATCCAAGCATTTCGATTATATAAGGGAGACCATTCTGCCCACAGCCACAGCCAAAAATAAAACGGACTATCAGGTCTGGTGTGCCGGCTGCGCCAGTGGAGAGGAGTGCTATACCCTCGCCATGCTTTTTCAGGATTTCATACAGGAAAACAGCGTGATGGAAAGGATACATATCACAGCGACCGATATTTGTGAAAGTGCTCTGAAGCAGGCTAAAGAGGGAATCTATCCCATCAAGGAGCTGGGAAATCTTCCGCCCCAGTGGCAGGAGAAATACTGCACTGTAAGCAGTGGGAAAAACTTTAAGGTTAAAAAGCTTTTGAAAAATATGATTCAGTTTGAAAATCAGAATTTAATGGAGCCGGAAGATATCCGCAAAAAATATGACTTGATATTGTGCAGAAACGTTATGATCTATTTTGATGCAGCCTCAAAAAAAACCATGATCAGCCGGCTTGAAAACAGCCTGAGGCCTGGAGGCTACCTGATTGTGGGTCTGGCGGAGGTATTGCCAAGGGAAATCACAGCGCTGGATTTTATCGGGACAGCGATCTATCGAAAGCCGGAATAGAACAGGCAGAAAGGTGGCGGCCTGCATGAAAGAAAAACAAGCCAGCCGGAGGCTGATCGTAATCGGCGCCTCTGCCGGAGGCCCCGCAATCATACTTTCGCTTATCCGGGAGCTGCCGGAGAGCACTCCGGGAATCATCATTGTGCAGCATCTGTGCAAAGGCTTTGCCGTCCGTATGGCAGACTATCTGGACACGCGCTGCGCCATGAACGTTAAGGTAGCCCGGAACGGTGAGATGGTTATGGATGGAACGGTTTATCTGGCCGAAGGAGACCGGCATTTGAAGGTGGCGAAGCGTGGTCAGGCATATTTTATGACCTATGCGGACGGCAGTAAAATAAATGGTGTGCGCCCGGCAGTGGACGTGCTTTTTTCGTCTGCGGCCTGCGCTGGAGCAGACGCTATGGGGATCATCCTGACGGGCTTTGGCAAAGACGGTGCCCAGGGGCTTTTAGAGATGCGTAGAGCAGGGGCGCACACCATTGTGCAGAAGGCAGAAAGCTGCGCGAGCAGCAGTATGCCCGCTGAAGCGAAAAAAAAGGTGGCGCCGAGATAGAGCTGGCGCCAAAGGAAATCACAGCATGTATGATGCTGTTTTCAAAAACAACCTGAAGGATAAAGAGATAGAGGAGAAGAGGATGGAAGAAAAGATATTAATTGTGGATGACGCCATGTTTATGCGCAGAATCATAAAAGATGCGTTGAGCGAGGGAGGGTTCAGCCAGTTCATTGAGGCAAAGGACGGTGACGAAGCCATCCGTCTTTTTAAAAAACATAAGCCGAAACTGGTTTTACTGGACATTACCATGCCGGGCAAATCTGGTATCGAGGTGCTTGAGGCGCTTTTGAAGCTGGAGCCAGGCGCCAGGGTGATTATGTGTTCAGCCATTGGTCAGGAGGCCACCATTGAAAAGGCTGTCCGAATGGGAGCGTATGATTTTATTGTCAAGCCCTTCCAAAATGACAAGCTCGTCGAAATGGTTAAAAAGTCACTGTAAAGGAAGTATGTAAACAATGATGAAAAGTGAGATAGACACCCTTGCGAAAGACGCCTTTCAGGAGATTGGCAATATCGGCAGCGGCAGTGCGGTAACCGCCCTTTCACACCTGATGTCTGAGGAGATTAACGGACGGTCTCCCCGGGTCCTGCCGCTGGAGTACTCCCGGCTGCCAGACGCTTTTGGAAAAATAGACGAGAGCGCAATGGGAGTGCTTCTGCCATTTTATGGCGATGTTTCAGGCATACTGTTGTTTATTTTAACCGAGGCGTTTGTGAAGGAGCTGCTGATGAAAACCATTGGCTGTCCTGCGGGCTTTCGAGAAATGGATGAGTATAAGCTTTCCGTCATCCAGGAAATTGTCAATATTATGGCGTCCTCCTATTTTACAGCCATTTCTGCCTACACAGAGAAGCAAATCCATATTTCACAGCCGGCAGTCTCCATTGACATGCTGGGCGCCATGGTCAACGACCCGGCCAGCTGGATCATGGATTTGGGGCAGGATACAGTCTGCATCGAAAGCGGCTTTTACCAGAAGGATGCCAGCAGCATGAACCATCTGGGTTTAATGCTGTATCAGGAATCAAGCTATCAGTTTTTAGAAGCAGTGAGGGTGGTATTATGAGCAGTTGTCAGATTCGGCCAAATCATCTGGCTGTTGGCAGTGATGAGGATGTGTTGACCGCCCGGGCTGTGGGTTCTGGTATTGTGGTCTGCCTTTACGATGAAGAATCAAAGACCGGCGGCATGGTCTATACCCTGTTTCCAGACAGCGGCATAAAGGCAGAGTTGGAAAGCGCAGAAAAGATGAAATACGTCGATACTGCGCTTGAGGCACTGCTTAAAAAGCTGGTGTCAGGCGGAGTGCGTGAGGAAGCGTTGTGGGCTAAAATCATTGGCGGCGCAAAGATTTTCCGGTTTGCCGAAAAGCTTGCGAATGAGGATATTGGAAAACGGAATATTGAGGCGGCGCAGGGATGGCTGAGAGAAAAGGGAATCCCTGTCAAGGCTGAAGATACCGGAGACAGCTTTGGACGGACAGTGCGCTTCTGCCTGGAAACAGGTGCCGCGGAAATACGGGCCGTTAATAATTATGTGTATTGTTTATAGAGAGGAAGCCAGATGAAAAAGAAAATTGAAAATTTAAATACTGCCACCAAACTGTTGTTGTCATTTGCCTGTATCATTATCTTTTATATCGTAACCGTTGTGGCAGCAATCATAGGAATAAGAAGTGTGGGAGGCACCCTGAGAGAATTTTATGACAAACCCTACCAGGTAAGCACCACAACCCTGCTTATGCGCAGTGCCATTCAGGGCGTTGGGCGCGACCTTCTCTGTGTGGCGTCAGGAATCAACGACGCGGAAAGTCAGACTTATCTGGAGGAGGCCAAAAAATACATTACAGCCGTCGAAAGCGGCCTGGAAGAACTCCAACAGGATTATACAGAAAACGAAGCTTTATTTACAGATGTGGAGAAACAGATCGCAGCCCTGAAGCCCGCGCGGGATGAGCTGATCAAGCTTCTGGAGCAGGGCAATAAAGAAAAGGCCATGGAGCTGTACCGCACCGAGTATGAGCCCCAGGCCAGAATAACCAGAGGTGCGCTGGAAAGCCTGGGAAATGCGGCAGAGAAGGATGTACAGGAATATCTCGACAATGCCCAGGGTGTTGAACGACAGATGATTATTATTCTGGTGACGCTGGCGGTTGTTATTTTAGTGATGACCTGCTTCATGTGGTATTTTATCAGCCGGAGTATCACAGCGCCGATCATGCAGGTAAAAAAGGCTGCCAAAGACATTTCGGAAGGTGAGCTGAAAATTGATCTCGAGTATCATTCTAAAAACGAGTTTGGCGAGCTGGCAGACAGTATCCGGGAAACAGCCGGGGCGCTCAGCAGCTATGTTGGAGAGATACAGAAAGTCCTGACCGCCATAGGGTCAGGACAGCTGAACTACAGAACCGATATGAAGTTCAAGGGCGATTTTATTGCAGTTAACCAGTCCATGGAAAAAATTTCAGCGCTGTTAAAAGATTCCTTTCAGCAGATCGGAAGCAGTGCAGACCAGGTAGCAGGAGGCGCTGAGCAGGTATCCAACGGCGCGCAGCTTCTGGCGCAGGGCGCGTCAGAGCAGGCTGGATCCATCGAAGAGCTGGCTGCCAGCATCAATGACATATCCGAAAGTGTGAATAACAATGCCGGCGACGCTGTCAGCTCAAGCCAGATTGCCGACGAGGTAGGCTGTCAGATACTGGACTGCAATGCCCAGATGCAGGAGCTGACCCGATGCATAACGCAGATCAAGAATAATTCCAGCGAGATTAGCGGAATTGTCAGAGAAATCGAGGATATCGCCTTCCAGACCAATATCCTGGCACTCAACGCAGCCGTCGAGGCTGCCCGGGCCGGCGATGCCGGACGTGGGTTTGCCGTAGTCGCCAATGAGGTGAGACGGCTGGCCGCAAAAACCGCAGAAGCGTCAAAGATGACCGCCGAGCTTGCCTTAAAAAATAACGAAAGTGTGGATGAAGGCATGTCCGTTGCCGACGAGGCCGGCAAATCGCTGTTAAAAGTCGTGGACGGCGCCCAGGAAGTAAGCGGGGTGGTCGATAAAATATCCGAGGCTTCCACCCAGCAGGCAGAGGCAATTGCCCAGATACGCAGCAGCATTGAGCTCATTTCCGAAATCGTACAGGGAAACTCGGCGACCTCAGAGGAGAGCGCAGCCGCCAGCGAAGAATTGTCCGCCCAGGCACAGCTGCTTAAAAATCTGGTAGAGCAGTTTGAATTTGAATAAAGAGGAGACATGGAGATGCAGAATAAAATACTGATCGTAGATGACGCGCTCTTTATGCGGGCCATGTTAAAGAAGATACTGAGCGAAGCAGGCTACACACAGGTTTTTGAGGCCGCAAACGGTGTGGAAGCCTGCGCCGTTTACGAAGCCGAAAAGCCCGATGTAGTGCTGATGGATATCTCCATGCCGGAGATGAATGGCATTGATGCCCTCAGGGCCATTGTAAAACAAGACCCCGAAGCCATAGTGGTGATGTGCTCCGCGGTAGGCCAGGAGGCTATGATTCTGGAGGCTGTGCAGAGTGGGGCTTTAGACTTTATCGTCAAGCCCTTTAAGCCCGAGCAGATTGTCCAGGCAGTGGAAACAGCCTTGGAAAAGAGTGGTGACAATATATGATAAGATATTCAGATATGGACGCCGCCTCAGAGGACATGCTCAAAGAGATCGGCAATATCGGAACAGGCAATGCCATCACAGCCCTTTCGGCTATGGTGGGAAAAACCTTTTCCGTAGGACTTCCGGAAATACGCATCGTCAACTATCAGGACACGCCCGAGCTGCTGGGCGGCCCTGAGACACTGGGAACAGGCATCCTGCTGGAAATCAGCGATAACCTGTCCGGCATCTTCATGTTTTTACTGGATGAGACTTTTACGAAAAACATCCTGAACGCATTGCTGGGAGAGGAAAAACGGGAACTGGTAACCCTGGATGAGATGAGCAGCTCCGCCATCTGCGAGATCGGCAATGTGATGTGCGGCGCGTACATCAACGCTCTGGCACAGATGATGGGAGTTAAGGTGCACGTGTCTGTGCCGGACATCTGCTGTGACATGATCGGCGCTATTTTGAGCGTGCCCATGATTCATTTTGCCAACTTGAGCGATGAGCTCATGCTCATTGAAAATAAGTTCAGCATTGAGGGCAATGATTTTACCAGCCATGTGCTGTTTTTACCCGAGATTGAAACGCTTGACAAGATTTTTCAGGCACTAAACAGATAAATGGAGAGAATAATTGTAGGAATCGGCGATGGCAAAATTGCGAAGAGCCCAGCTGTTTTAATTTCATACGCTTTAGGCTCGTGCGTGGGCATCTGTCTTTACGACCATCAGCTTAAAGTAGCGGGAATGCTGCACATTCTTCTGCCCTGCCAGGAAAATGCGCTAAACCGTGACAATGTGTATCAATTTGCAGATACCGGCATAAAAAGGCTGGTTCAGGAGCTTCTGACAGGCTATGGCGTGAATCGGGAGCGTCTGATCGCCAAGATCGCAGGCGGGGCAAAAATGTTTCGTCAGGCGCAGGCAGAAACAGGCATTGGAGAAAAAAATGTGAAAGCTGTAAAAAAAGCTTTAAAGGGTGAAGGCGTCCCGATTGTGGCAGAGGATGTTGGAAAAAGCTATGGCCGGACCATTGTCTTTTCGGCGCAGACCGGACAAATGGAGGTCCGAAGTGTCAATCGCAGGACAAAGCAGCTGTAAAATCAAAGGATAAGGTAGAAAGAGGAAGAGTATGAGCACAGTAGACAGGCAGACCGTACTGATCGTGGACGACAGCATATTGATCTGCCAGCAAATAAAAAATATCATGAAGGAAGAAGACATTAACCTGGAGGAGGCCCACTCAGGCAAAGAGGCACTGGCAGCCATGGAGTTGTGCAGACCCGACCTGGTCCTGCTGGATGTGGTGCTGCCGGATGCAGAAGGGTATGATCTGTGCAGACAACTCCAGGAAAGAGATGAGAATAACGCTTCCATTATTTTTATCACGTCAAAGGACAGTGATAAGGATGTGATGAAAGGGTTTTCCCTTGGTGCCTGTGACTATATTAAAAAGCCTTTTGGACATGAAGAGCTAAAATCGCGCGTGGTCGCGCACCTGAGTATGAAAAAGCAGAAGGATGAGCTGGATCGGATGAACCGTGAGCTTAAAAACAATATGGAAAAGCTTAACTATATGGCCTTCAGAGATGGACTCACTGGTCTTTACAACAGGCGCTACGTTCAGGATGACCTCATGGGTGAAATGCAGAGCCACAATCGGAAGGATGTGGGCAGTGTCCTCATTATGGGCGATGTGGATGATTTTAAGATTGTCAACGATCGGTACGGCCACGAGGCCGGAGATGTGGCCCTGATCTGCGTGTCCAATATTATGGAGAGCATCTGCCGCAGACACCGAGTCATCCGGTGGGGCGGCGAAGAATTTCTGATAGTGCTTTTTTCCGTCACCGAGGAGGAAGCCTATGAGATCAGCGAGCGCATCCGGAGCGAGGTAGAAGCCTTCCCCTTTGTGGACGGCAATACCTCCTTTAACTGTACGATTACCCTTGGGCTGTCTGTTTATGACAACAGTGAGGATATGAAGCGTAATATCGAGCGCGCGGATAAAGCCCTTTACGCAGGCAAGCGCAGTGGGAAGAACCGCAGCGTCTGGTACAGCGAAGTTCAGGAAATGGGGCTTTAAAATGAGCTTTTTTGAAGACGACGTGCAGTCAATGCTGGAGGTCTATCTGCTGGAAACCCACCAGCTTATGGAAAAGCTGGATGAAATTCTGCTCCGGACCGAAGCATCCGGAGCGCTGGAAGCCGAGGATATCAACAGCATTTTCAGAATTATGCACACGACCAAAAGCTCCTCAGCCATTATGGGGCTTGACAGCCTTCAGGCCACAGCGCACCGCTTAGAGGATTTGTTTTCAGAGCTGCGGGACGATCCGCGGCAGATAAAAAAAGCTGAAAAAGAAATTTTTGAGCTGCTCTTTGACGCATCCGATTTTATAAAGGCCGAGTTGAGAAGAATGAGCAAAGAGGACTATATCCCCGAGAGGGCCGACGCCTTTAAGCGTCGCATAAAAAACTGTCTGGACCAGATCAAAACACCTGACCAGACAAACAGCGGCCAGCCAGAGGATAGCCTGGCCGCGTTTCTTAAAAAAACCGGCGCTATAGCCAGAGTGACCTTTGAACAGGGCTGCAAAATGGAAAATGTGCGGGCTTTCATGCTCATGAAGCAGCTGAGTGCGGCCTGCCCTGGGACAGAGTGCTTTCCGGCCAGCCCGGAAAAGCACCCCGAAAGCGCTGACTTTATCCGGGAAAGCGGTGTGTTCTTCTGCGTTGCAGAGGAGGATCTGGAAACAGCCCTGCCCATCATGCAGAGAGGGCTCTTTGTGAGCCAGTGCGAGCTGGTGGCAAAAAATCCATTGCCCATTCCAAAAGAGGCGCAAAAGAAAAAAATTCCGCTGTCCAAGGCAGCTGAAATAAAAGAAGCCGGGAGTATGGCAGTCGAAAAAGCAGAAACCGAATTTTTAAACGTCCGGACAGACCGGTTAGACCATATGCAGAATCTAATCGGAGAGCTCATGCTTTTTGTATCCTCACTGACCAGCAGGCTGGAGGCAATGCACTGTGGCGATGAGGTTGAGAAGCTGACCGTGCAGACCGTACAGGTGCTGGAGGAACTGGAGGACAGTGTTATCCACATGCGGATGGTACCAGTAGAAAAGATTGTGCCAAAGCTGCGGCGTGTACTTCGGGATGTGGCAAAATCAGAGAATAAAGCGGTAGAACTGAGTATTACAGGCCAGGACGTGGAGGCCGACAATAACATTATCGACCAGCTGCTCGAGGCAGCCATGCACATTATGCGCAATGCTGTCGATCACGGCATTGAACCGCCAGAGGAACGGGAAAGAGCCGGAAAAAGCCAGGCGGGCCATATCCGTTTTTCAGTTGAAAGCCACGGCGGTGATCTTACAGCCCAAATAAGTGATGACGGCAGAGGAATGGATGCGGAAAAGCTCCGTCAGAAAGCCCGGGAAAAAAACCTGTTTACTAAGCCTGAGAAAGAGTATACCACCGAGGAAATTTTTGAGCTCAGCACCCTGCCCGGTCTTTCCACCAACCAGAAGGCCAACGAATACTCCGGCCGGGGCGTAGGCATGGATATTGTCAAAAAAATTGTTGATGAGGCTGGCGGCCACCTGCGCATCGAAAGTGAAAAGGGGCAGGGCACCACCGTGATCTTGAACCTTCCCCTGACCCACACCATTGTGGAGTGTATACGCTTCAGCGCCGGAACACAGATGTTTTCACTGCCGGCGCACCAGGTACAGCATTACTTTGAGTATAAAAAGGATAATCCCGATATTCATACCCAAAATGATGAAGAAATAATTATCCACAAGGGCAGAACCCTGCCCATCATTGACCTTGCCAGACATTATGGATTACCCAAAAGCGAGCGTCCAGAGCGGATTATCATTCATGTGCGGGGTCCGGTGCGGGAAACCTGCATCAAAGTCGGGATGGTTATGCAGCGGGAAAAAATCGTCTTAAAGCCTCTGCCGGCACTGTTTGGCGAACACTTTAAAGAGCAGACCGCCATGAACGGCTGCAGCGTCATGGGCGACGGACAAATCTGTATGGCGCTGGATATTGAAGCCCTGATCCGCAGAGTTGGGAGAGCCGTCGGAAGGAGAGAGGGGGAGGATTATGGAAAACCAGAATAAAAAGGAAGTCCTGTGCTTTGAAAGCAATGGAAAAACCTATGCGGCCGAGTTTGAAAGCATCGTTGAAATCTGTTTTGATACCCGGTTTCACAGCGTACCCTGCCAGCCCGCCTATTTTTGCGGGGTGTACCATTATAAAGGCATGATCGTGCCTGTCGTGCAGCTGGAGGAAGAGGAAATGCC
>CAUEUD010000086.1 GCA_959020865.1 Eubacterium limosum
GCCGCAGGACTGTTTTTTCTGCTTAGGTGAACAGCTTCGCCTCTTGGGGTGGTGGTGTGTGCAAAAAGCGCTTCATCTTTTTGGGGGAGTGGCGAGCTGCGAGGCTGCGCTGTTCATCCAGACAGAGAAAAACGTCCTGACCCCGCCAAAATATCGATTTACGTTATTTTACTAATAAAAGCGCTAAAAAACAAAAAAAATAGTGGCATTTTTTCGTATATTCATGTATAATTATCCGTAATGGTAAAAAAAATTTATTTTTATAAATGAGATGACTTTACCTAACCGCCGGAAGCGGAATTTGGAAGGAGTGAAGAAATGAAAATTGTTATTTGCGACGGCAGCCGGAAGCACGCCGAGGAGACTGCTGAGCTGTTCAAAAAGCATGTTATCAGGGGAAGGGATACCCTCAGGATTTGTGAAAGCTGCGACCAGCTCGTCCGGGATATGGAGAAAGAGCCCCAGGATGTGATCGTCATGGACACCTGCGTCAACGGGAGCGACGGGCTCGCGGCCGCGGCCCGCATCCGGGAGCAGCACAGCCGCGCCCTCATCCTGTTTCTGAGCGACACTCCTGAGCACGCCATTAAGGCCTTCCAGGTGGAGGCTTTCCGCTTTCTGGAAAAGCCCCTGATGCCCGGGGCGGCAGACGTCCTCTGGGACGAGATAGAGGAAGCGTACCTGAACAGCCCCAAACGCTTCGCCTACCGCCGGGACGGCTGCCTGAACGCCTGCGGCATCTCCGAGATTGCCTATATCCTGAGCAATGGCAATTTTATCGACATCCGCCTGGTCTGCGGGAGCACCACCGATTTTGTCAGCATGTCCCTCAAGGAAGCGCTCCGCAGGCTTTCGGACGACGGCTTTGTGCAGATCAGCCGGGGATGCGTTGTCAACCTGCTCCATGTGCGCGTGTGCGGCGCCGGGGAGGTGGTCCTGGCAGACGGCGAAACGCTCCCAGTCAAAACAAGCTTTAAAAAAGATGTTATGTTAGCCTTTAAGCAATACTGCGATCGCAGAAATTATTCATAAAATACGGATATAAAGCGGATTCATCATTAAAAACAGGCGGCTCGTCACCGTTATGTTGTTTCGCCTGTGATATATCGCTTAGCATAGAGACAGAACCGATAACGGTTCCCGCGTGCTAAGCGGTTTTTTTATGCCAGGAGGAAGGCAATGAATCTGACAGATAAGATCAGACGACAGCTGTTTGACTGTGAGCCCATGCTCATTCTGCCCTTTTACAGGGAAGGGGAGGACCTCACGAGGATCGTGTACCGCGACCGGAGCGTGCGGGAGGTGGAGAGCACCATCGACCGCGTCATGCCAGCGTTCTGCCGGCACTTTTCCACAAACTATGAGGATATGAAAAAAGAAATCGCCGGGCTGCTGAAAATCGGCAGCAACATGGGCCCCATGCACATTCACGGCGGCCGGTATTTCTTCGCCGTCAAGGTGCGGGGGAAGCGGCAAGGCGCAGGCCACAAAAAAGACTGGGTTTATGGGTTCATAAATCTGGATTTATTTATTTATGGGCCTCTGCTTTGAGGAAAACCGCCTGCTGCTGGACAAAGGCTTTTATGCCGACCTGGCCAGCCCCGCCCGCGCTGCCGTAAGCACTGCCGTCCGCCGCGCCCGCGCCGTCCGGACAGAGTGGCAGGCCCGCAACCAGATCTGAAAAAGACAGGCCCTTTAAACAAAGGATAAAAGCGTCCCCTAAACTTTTTGAAAAAGGGGGACGCTTTTTTGAATGAAATGGCGAGTGGAGAGTGGAAAATTGAGAATGGAGAATGGAGAATTAGAGGAACAAAATGCTGCGCATTTTGAATGGATTTGCGGCCGCAGGCCGCTGTTTCAATCGCTTTTACGACCGTAAAAGCGTTCATTCATTTTCAATTTTCAATTTTTCATTTTTAAGATTTTCCAGCCAGCCTTTCACATCATCTCCGCCCCTCCAATTTCCGCCAAATTCCCCAATCGTCCCCATTTCGCCATCCGGCATTGGCGCGCTATAATAGACCCACAAGCTTGAAAAAACAAAAACCACCAAAGCACCGGTGCTTCTGAAAGGAAGCAAAATGAAAAAACAGACGTTTAAAAAACAGTTAAACCAATTTGAAAACAACCTGAAAGCGCCCGGCATGCACATGGCCATGACCGGCCGCTGCGAGCGAATTACCCTGGTCGAGTACGGCGAAGAGGTTTTGCGGGTCTTTAGAGGGAAAAAAGGCGCGCTCTGGTACGATGTGGCCGATATCGCAAGGATCTTAAAGGTCGATAACCTGGCTCAGATCGTCCGCAAGCATTACGAACGCCCGGGGAGCCGCGTGTTTCTGGAGCCCTGCGGCTGCGGCGAAAACCCCTTCCAGGCCCGGGTGTGCGTAGACCGGAGCGGCCTGGTCAGCGTTATCTGCGAGGGTAAGTACCCAGACACCATTACCCTCATGCAGACCCTCGTCTACGATATTCCCCAGGCATTGGCGCTCAAGGAGGTTACCAATGAAGCATAAAACCCTCAAAGCAGGCCCCGTATTCCACACCTCCGAGTTTGCCGACATCAGCACCTTTATCGACCCGGCAGGCCCCCAGGAGAGCACAGGCACCGTCTGGTTCGCCGGCCGGGACCTGTGCCGTATCCTCGGCTACCAGGGCAGCATCACCCGCGCGCTGCAGCGCCATACCGAGCCCGGCGAGCGGGCCAAACGCCCCCTGACCGACAGCATCGGCCGCGTCCAGCAGTCCTGGTACGTAAACGAGAGCGGCCTGGGCGCCCTGGTTCTGTCCAGCCGGCTGCCCGAGGCCCGCCGTTTCCGCCATTATGTGACCAGCGTGATCCTGCCCGCTGTGCGCAAGTACGGCGCCCACATCGAGCCCCAGACCCTGGCGGCAGTGCAGGAGGACCCCGAAGCCCTGAGCACCCTCATCAAATCCCTGGCCCTGGAAAGCGAACGCCGCAAAGGCCTGGAGGCCATGCTTAAGGATAAAGAGCAGCAGCTGGACGCAGCCCAAAAGAGCCTTAAAACAGCCGGAAACCGGGCGGCCCGCCAGCGCGCCAAACTCCGCCGCCTGCGGCCCCAGGCCCGGTTTGCAAGGCAGGTGCTCCACAGCGGGGAGGGCAGCATCCACGTTTACGCCATGGCCCGGCTGCTGCGCAGCGCCGGCGTCAATACCGGCGGCAAGCGTTTGTTTGAATGGCTGCGGCAAAACAGCTACCTGTGCAGCGCGCCCCACTACTGGAACCACCCCACCCAGGCCAGCCTGGATCAGGGCCTCATGGTCCTGGCCGAGCGCCCCCTGAAAAGAGGTCGGCACCAGGTGCACCTGTGCCCGCTCATCACCGGCAAAGGCCAGCAGCATTTCCTGCGCCTGTTTACCGAAAAGCCCGGGCCAGAGGAAAAACGTGAACTTTTTTAAAGAGCTCGAAGCCTTTTTTGAATGGATGGGGGAAACCGAAACCCCCATCAGCCACAGCGCCGCCCTGCTCTGGATCTACCTGCTCTGGCGCAACAACGCCTGCGCGCTGCCCACCCTGCAGGGCCAGTGGCTGTGGCGGGTCCAGTTCTATGTGCGGCCCGAGCTGCTGGAGCGCACCCTCCACACCACCTACCGCAACGTGGCAAGATACCGGGTCGAGCTGGTGAACGCCGGGCGGCTGTCCTACCAGAACGCCCGGCGGGGCCGCAGCCCGGGCCAGTACACCATGGCGCCCTTTGCCCCAAACGTCGGCCCCGAAACCCTCACCGACCTCACCGGCCGCCCGGCCACCGTCTACGTGGTCAAGGACCTGCCCGATGCGGACAGCCCCCCTGTGGATAACTGCCCATAGCCGACAGCCATGACACCTAAAACGTCCAAATCCCCGTTTTGGGTGCGACCAGCGTGTCACCACTGTCCACCATTAATAATAAATTAATAATATTTGTATTCTATGCTTATTTATTCCTGAGGCCTGTTTTATCCACCGCCTCACAGACAGAAAGGAGAAACATGAAACCCACACACCTGAGGACACCCCGTTCCTACGACATCACTGCCCACTGCCGCTTTGCCGCCACCGTGTACGCCCCAGACCCCGAAGCCGCCGAGGACGCCTTTAACGACCAGGTGCAGGCCGCCGAGGATGCCCTGCCCGGGCTGATCGTCGACCACCTGAAAGTAGAGGAGGCCGGATGACCTATGACGAAATCGACACCCTGGCCCATCAGGCCAGAGCAGGGGACAAAACCGCCGCCGAGCTGCTCCTGAGCCTCCTGCGCCCCCTGATTTTGAGCGCGGCCAAGAGCAGCCAGGCCCCGGACGAGCCCTTTGAGGACGCCCTGCAGGACATCTACCTGGCCTTTCTCACAGGCGTCCGCCGGTTCGAAGGCCCCTGGGGCTTTACCGCCTTCATCAAGGAGCACCTGCGCCTGTACCGGTGCCAGAAGCAGGAGGGCCGCTACGACCGCTCCGTGAGACCCGGCGTCTCCCTCGACCAGCCCGAGGGGGAGGCGGGCGCCCGTTTCCTGGAAATCCCCGATCCCGCTGCCCGCACCGAGGCCGATTACCTGGCCGCCGAGCGCTATGCGAGACTCAGCCAGGCCTGCGGCAGCCTCACCAGGGCCGAAAAAGAAATCCTCCAGGCCCGCTACCACAAAGGCCAGACCCTGCGCCAGATCGCCGCCCGGCGCGGCTGTTCCCACATGGCCGTCGACCGCTGCCTTAAGCGGGCGCTTAAAAAGCTGAGAGTGTTAATGACAGAGTAAAAAGGAAGTCATGGCATGGAGAATGACGGTGAGTCCAAAGTCAGAGTAACTTTGGGGAACGAACCTATCTCCATTCAAATCTTTTCAGCGTAAGCCTTAGCCGTCCCATTTTAAAATTTAATCAAAATTTAAAATCCCCCGTTACAGCCGCCCCATTTTCCGGTCTCTATTTATAGAACCCGCCAAGAGCGGGAAAATAAAGGAGGAAGAAAAATGGCATACAAACAGTACAAGCTAAAAGCCCAGCTTCAGGTAATCCTGAACTATGGGGAAAATGGCGGAAAGATTAAAAGGAAAACAAAAACCTACGGCGACATCACCCTGGACGAGGCCGTAGCCACCCCAGAGGCCGTATACGAGACCAGCCGCGCCATGGGCAGCCTGATGGAGCCCATCATTGATTCCCGCAGCGTGGTCGTGATCTACGGCATTTCCCAGACGAACGAATAAAAAGAAAAAGGAGAACAAACAAAATGGAAACCATCACCACCAAAACCCTTGAACTCGAATTTAACCTGACAAACGGCGACCGCTATACCCTGAGCCTGCCCGACTACCTGGCAGACCTCACCCAGGAGCAGATCGAGACCGCCGCAGCCATCATTGTGGCCAAGAAGCTCTTTGTACCAGACGGCGTCAACCTCGACAGCCTGTTCGGCTTTCAGTATGTGGACAAAATCGTCCGCAAGACCGAGGTGTAAAGCCCCGATGAAGCATCCAAAAATCCGAATGGCGATCCTGCTCACAGCAGCCGTCACCGGCGTATTGTTTCTCACCAGCCTGACAGCCAGGCCGGTGAGGCAGACGCCCATAGCACCAGGGCAGGCCCAGACAGGCCAGGCGGGCGGGCAGACAGAAGCCCCGCCAGGCGCCCCCGGACAGGCCCACCCCGAAGCCCCGGCAGATACCACCGATCCCCCGGCAGACACAGCCCCGCCGCCCGAAGCCCCGCCGGACAGCCCGCCCCCTGAGACGCCCCCCGCCCAGGAGCTCATGGCCAGCGAGCACTTCGCCCTGTGGGAGTACGCCTGCGACATCGACATAGAAATCATCAAGTATCAAACAAGATGATACAATGTTACCTAAACCCGTATAAATAAAGGCTTTGAGAAGGGTTTGAAGTCTAAATACTGCTAACATGCGAAATACGTATATTAGGTGTTCTTTATCCATTTGTTAGAAAAATGTTAGAAAAAGTCCCATGCTACTTGATGGATAATGAACCAGTTTATGATAAGATATTTCGCAAATAAAAACAGATGGATGTTTAAAAAGATGTTGTACATTAAAAATTAAATCATGAAATAAAGTTGGCAGATTAGCTTTTTATTCAGAGAGTTAATCTGCTTTTTTTATTGGAGAGGAGATCCAATGTATAGTGATGATCAAATCCTGTTCGTTAATCAAATCAGCATTCTTGATTATGCCCAGGCAATCGGTCTTAAACTGGATTACCGCCCGAAACATGTTTTAGTCAGAGGAATCGTCAGCCTTGAATTGACCCTTGACGGCAGAGAATGGTACTACCATTACAGCAGTGTCGGTGGCGGGATTGTTCAGTTTGTCACCTGGCTTCATGATCTCAGCTGGAAGGACGCCGTGCAGCGGCTTCTGGATTATGGCCGTTATGGCACATCTGAACAATTCAGGAAACCAGCGGGCCCAATAGCGGCTATGCCGGTTACAAAAGAAAAAGAAGCACCCGTTTCGTTTGTGCTTCCTGAAAAAAAGAAGCCCTATCGGAACCTCTTTGCCTACCTTATCAAAACTCGAAAGATCAGCCAGCCTATCGTTCAGTGTTTTATTGAGCAGAAGAAGCTCTATATGGATGGGCACAATAACTGCGTCTTTTTAAGCCTCAATGAACAAGGGAAACCCGTTTCTGCCTTTCTGCGCGGCACTTATGACCGCAAGGGAAAGGATCCCTTTAAGTTCATTGTGCCGGGAAGCGATGAGCGGTATGGCTTTACCAAAGAAGGCAGCAATCACCGCCTTTTGATCTTTGAAGCCTGCATTGACCTCATGTCCTACATGACCATTAAAAATCATCAAAATCCTTTGTATCTCTACAATATCCAGGATCATTTTATCGCGACGAATGGCCACAAGTACGAACCACTTCTGACCTATCTGCGGGCACATCCTGAGATCGATCAAATCGTATTCTGCGTGGACAATGATGCGCGCAACGCCATGGGTATCATCCCATCTGAGAAGTATATGGAAAGAGCAAAAGCCATAATCAGGGAAGCTTTCCCAGAGCGTTTTCAGGAAGGCGATCATTTTTACAAGCACCTTCCAGACCTCAAAGACTGGAATGATGACCTGAAACAAATGGCCGAAAGGCAGGAAAAAGACAAGCTAAAAAAGAATCGAAAGGTCTTGTGCCGCTGACCAGCAGCTTTCAATCAAAAGCATTGAGGGCTGCTTTTTATATCCTGAGGCAAAAAACTCGCCTGTGAAAATCAGGCATCCCGGCTCCATTTTTGCCTTTTCAGTGTTGAGGCCAGCCGATCCCAATAGTGCAACAACAAACGCCTTAGGCGGTTTACATAGATAATACACATTCAGGAGGTTAAAAAGTGAAACACAAATTTAAGAAGGAGGAAGAAATTCAATGCGCCTAAAACTTAAAAAAGTGACCGTTGTTTTGATGACCCTGATGCTGCTGTTCTACTGCGCAGGTTTCACATCGGAAAATGCGGTAAAAACCGAAGAACAAAGTGAGCGTCCGGTACATAACGAAGCTGTCGTGGAAAAAGCAGAAGGTCAAAAAGAGCCCGAGGGGACACCAATACCCTTGACGCCGGAGGAAGCGGAGGTGCTTGAAGCGAATGGCATTCAGCCCGCCGAGGATACCGGAAAGATGGATGCTTCCGGCAACTACATTTTAGGCGAGACAAGCACAGGCGGAACGGTGAGCTGTTCCACCAGTCTCAGGACGTTGGCGAGCCGAAGCTTTGGAGACGAACCCTACTACAAAAAATTTCAGCGGGCCGCAGGCTGGGATGATGGCGTGATCTACAGCAGCGACTTTGCCAGCCCCGATAGAACGGACATTATTACCACCACAACACCCATTATCCGAATATCCGATAACGGCGTGGATCAGATCGCCTACTGTGCCGATCCGTCACTCAACATTCCTTCAGAAGTTGTCGGCCCCAACGGTCTGGTCACCTACAACCGGGAAAGCTGGAACGTGCAGAGCTGGCGCATCCGGAACGTCATGTGGCACGGCTATCACGATGGAAACAGCGGGGAATACTATGTTCAGACCTGGGCAGCCATCCGTGTCATTGCAGGCATCGGCGCATATACCGATTACTATATGACCGACCCCACGGTTGCTAACCTTGTGAATACTCTCAGCTATCAGAACCCTAATAACTGGGATGCCAGCTGGAGCATTGTTCCAGAACGGGAGGAAGCGGTCTGGAACGCGAGTACCAAGCGGCAGGAAACCGGATGGTTTCAGACGTACTGCAGCAATATTGCCGATCATGGAAACTATACCGTCACTTTGCCTAGTGGTGTACACGCCATAGCCCGCAACACATCCGGTCAGACCTACGGGGACTATACCGGCGCCATGACCATTTATGACGATGATGACTTTATGTTGTATGCAGACGGCAGCTATCAGGGCGAGGTCTCCGCGACCATTACCCCGACAACCATCAAACGGCACAGCAGTGATGCCGGAAACCCGGATGCCTGCGTCATTTACGCCCCGGACGTCCCGGACACTCAGAGACTTTTCGTATCCCTTGCCGTCGGTCAAAGCCTGTTAAGCGGCAGCTTCCGGGCAAACTTCACAGGTGCCACCGGGGATGCCCAGCTTCAAAAGACCGACAACCGTACCAAAGAAAAGCTCGCCGGAGCCACCTTTGGCCTGTATGATACCAAGGATAACTTATTGAAACAGAGTGTGACCGATAAAAACGGTCAGTGGAACGTGACGGATTTAGTCTTTGGAGACTACTACTTTAAAGAAATTGCCGCGCCAAAGGGCTATGAGCTGAATCCGGCAAAATTGCCGTTTACGGTTGACGGCATCCGGGAGGTGGTGACCGTCTCCATGGCAAATGAGCCGAAGAAAGTCCCTTTTCAGTTTATCAAGCGGGATGCCGAAACCAGAGAACCCCTTAAGGGCGTGACCTTTGTGCTGTATGGCTGTGATGAAAAGCATACACATAATAACCTACAGGATGACAAGATCAAATCCTGCTGGCAGATCGTTATCGGCACCCGGATCAGCAGTACAGACGGGAAAATTGACTTTGGTAATCTCTATGCTGGAGAATACCAGCTGGTGGAAACCAAGACCGTTCCCGGCTATGCCAAGCCCATGGGGCAGTGGCGTGTGACCATCGACCCCGAAGTCGCAGAACCTGTCAAGGTCAGCGCCAAAGGAAGCGCGCCAGCCTTCTCCAAGGACGGCAGTAACTTGAGTGTGGCAAATACCAAGAACTTTAAGCTGCCCTTTACCGGCGGAACCGGAAATCATCGAACAACACTCATGCTCACCGGTATCGTGCTCATCGTCGCAGCCGCAGGCACAGCTCTGGTTTTGAAAAAGCGCAACAACAATAAAAAGACAAACAAAAAAAGAAAGGAACAGAAAAATGAATCTGAAAAATAACCGATGGATCAAGAAATTAGGCGGTATCGCCTTATCATTTGCCGTTTTATGCACAGGCTGTACCCCAACATTCGCAGCCACCGGATCACCGGATACCTCCATTGAGCGAAGCCTGACAATCCACAAGTATCGCCTGGAGGATATGAGCCATTCCACCACCGAAGGCACGGGCCAGCAGACCGACGTGGTTCCGGCAGACGCCATTCCACTTCCAGGCATTCAATTCAAAGTTGCTAAAATGCAGGATAACGACCACACCAAGGTGGACAGCACCTGGAACATTCAGACCGTCACCACCGGTGCAGACGGCACTGTGACCATCCGTGGTAACAGCGACCTGCCCCTGGGTGTCTACCAGGTTGAAGAACTCGCCAACCCAGCCGTGGCGGTCAAAGCCGAACCGTTTTTGGTGTCCGTCCCCCTCACCAATCCCACCGGGGACGGATGGATATACAACGTCCACGTATTCCCCAAAAACCAGATCAAGCCCGGCCCGGACATCGACAAGTTTGTCACTGATTTAGGAAATAAACATGACACCGCCGACATCAGCGAGAGCGTAAAGTGGATTATCGAGACAACCCTTCCGGACGATATGGCGACCTGTAAGAACTACACAATAACAGACATTATTGATACCCGACTGGATTATGTACCGGGCAGCATCAAGGTCTATCGCGTCGATATCAATAAAAATCGCGTGCCCATGCCCCCAGACTGTTACACGGTCACGGAACCGAACACGGCCAACAGCCGAACCTTAACCGTATCTCTGACGGATGCAGGCAAAAAGACCGCGGTTAAATCTTTGCCAAACACCAAAGATAAAAATGCTGCCCTCAACATTGAGTTCAACACCCTAGTGAACAAAAACGCCGAGGACAGCTTAGGTAAGCCCATCCCCAACGGCGCGGCGATCCATTACACCAACAACTTAGACATTTTCTTTGAACCACAAACCGTTCCCGATGACAAAAAGCCTGAGGTGCACACCGGAGGAATCAACCTTTTAAAAGTGGATGCGGACGACAACGCCCTTAAGCTTCAGGGCGCAAAATTTAAAATTTACCGAACCGAAGCCGACGCGAAAAAGAACATCAACGCCGTCAAAGACCCGGCCAATAACACGATTGACTGGGAAGTGACCACGGACGCAAGCGGCATCGCCCATTTCTGGGGCCTTGCCTATGGACAGAAGGGCCAGGATGCTTATTACGGGGACAGCACAAACTACTGGATCGTTGAGACACAGGCCCCAATCGACAATGAAGGGAAGCCCTACAATCTACTGAAATACCCTGTAAAGGTGACCGTCAATTCAAACAGCCATGCCGAAGCTAACAAGATTATTGTGGAAAACATCAAGCATTATGACCTCCCCTACACAGGCGGCACCGGCAGTTTAACACCTCTTTATATGGGCGCGGCATTGATTCTCATGGCAGCCGGGATGAGCATTCTTTTCATCCGGAGCAAGCGAAACACAGGGAACAAATAGACGAGAGGGGAGCTGGAAAATGAGAAACAAAGCAATGCTGCTGCTGATCGTTGTTCTGATCGGTGCAGGGATTGGCTGCATCCTTTATCCAGATATGGTTTATCTTCTGGCTTCCCAAAAACAGGGACAGGTGATTGAGGATTATCAAGTGAGTACAGAGGAGATGAACCAACAGCGCATGGATGAAGCATATCAAAAAGCCATTAACTACAATGAAAAGCTTATTAGTCCGATCATCGGAGATCCTTTTTCTGAGGATGCACAAGACAACGCCATGGATTATGCAGAGATTCTAAATGTTGATGGGGTTATGGGGACACTCGAGATACCAAAAATAAAAGTGAATCTGCCCATCTATCACGGCACATCTGAATCCGTACTCTCAAAAGGCGCAGGGCATCTGAAAAATACTGCCTTGCCCGTTGGCGGCACCGGAACACACGCGGTGCTGACCGGACACCGGGGCTATGCGGGCGCGAAGCTGTTTACCGATTTAGATCAGCTGGTCATGGGGGATCGCTTTTATCTGCATATCCTCGATAGGACCTTAACCTATGAAGTGGATCAGATTCTGGTGGTCACACCCGATCAGACCGAAGCACTGAAACCCGTTGAAGGACAGGATTTTGTAACCCTTCTGACCTGCACGCCGTACCAGATCAACAGCCACCGGCTACTGGTCAGAGGAAAACGGATTATAGACGCTCCAGCAACGCCGCAGACAGAAGATGCAAAACCATTCCCGATAAGAGGATTGATCTTTTCTTTTATAACCCTGGAAGCAGTGGCTGTGTTGATCTGGTATGTAAAAATAAAGAGGAGGAGAAAGTAAAATGGAAGCATGGTTTCAAGTGCTGTTTCAACATTTGATTGAAGTTACTGCATTGGTTTTGATGATCTGTATGGGAACGTGTCTTTTGATTGTTCGTATCTATCTACAATGGAAAAGGACCAAAAGGTGCTACCCACCAGCCTTAGCGATGCAGCTGATCACGCTCTTTACAGGATTTATCGCCCTGCCGGTAGGGCTAGCCATCAAAAACCATCTGCCCCTGCTGTTGATTCTAATCTTATCTTGTCTTGTGCTGATGTTGCTTTTTTCCTTGCATGGTGTGGGTGTTTTGGTTTACCAGCATTATTATCATTGGGTTGGGAGAGAGCATGCGCGGGAGAGGGCATATGATCTTAAGCGTGAATAAATCAGTTGTTGTCCTCAAGGGAAAACGGTATAATTTAGGTATAGCAAAAACAGAAGTTATAGGTGAGAATGAAATGACGTCGAATTATGAAAAAATGAAGCGGCAAATGCAGGGAGAATTTTTGAAATATGACCAAGATGAAATGATAAAGCGCTTTAAAATAGATGCCAATGAAAGGTATTTGATGATCGACTTTATGGGTGGAATTTGTCGAATTGCCCGAAAAACCGGCTTTGTAGAATGTAGCCATATGGATATTGATGGGTTCAGAGAAGCAGATTACAATGAAGCAATGACGATCTATGATCTTCTGTGCTGGTCGAAGCCAGATGCCGTGCCGTCTGGACAGTTTGAGAATATGCAAAGTATTTCGAAAATACACAGCACAGTCCCCGTCGCTAATTCAGGCTTTTTCTACCAGGAAATTAAAATGTTTGACCATCAGGACACTTTGCTGCGTGATGCACTGCAGAAACTGGGAGGAGTGATTGTCGACAGCGGTGATTTGGCGGCACAAATTCCCGTGTTTTGTGGATTGAAGCTTTTATTTTGCTTCTGGAACTCAGATGATGAATTTGCTCCAGAAATTCAATTTTTCTGGGATGCAAATGTGCTGTCTTTTATGCACTATGAAACCGTGTGGTTTGCGAATCATGTTCTCATTCGCCGCATTCGTGAAATGATGGAAAAACAGATGTCTAAACAGTAGGTAAATACCATTTGAAAAGGAGAATGGCAATGGACAGGAAGTGGTTAATACAGTTCATAACAGAACAATATAACGCATATGAAGAAAATCCGTGGAAGAAATATCCCAATTATGCTGTGTTCAGACATAAGAACAATCAAAAATGGTTTGCTCTTATCATGGACATTCCCAAAAGCAAGCTCGGTTTGCCCAGTCATGAGATGATTGATGTGCTAAACGTCAAGTGCGATCCACTACTTATCAGTACGCTCAGAAATGAAAAGGGAGTCTATCCCGCATATCATATGAACAAGGAAAACTGGGTGACACTGGCTTTGGATGGCAGTATCAAGGACGATCAATTAAAATGGTTACTCGATCAAAGCTTTGAATTAACCGCATCAAAAAATAAAAAGAAATAGAATTATGGACTCACAAAGAGAGAATACTCATTTTATTAGTTTTAGCACATTGCCGATATGGCTACAAGAATAATTTATCCCTCTGGGAGAAGCACGTATGACCATAAAGTTAAAAAATGAATAAGACAGCAAAATCGTTGAGATTGGAAGCTTTTAGTACTTGTTTAGCAGTTTGTTTTTATGAGGAGAATTATAAATGAATCAGAATTCACCATTACTAATTTATACAACCAAAGACGGTAGTACAAAAGTTGATGTTACCTTTGATAAGGATACAGTGTGGTTGTCAAAAGCACAGATAGCAGAGCTTTTCCAATGCGACCAAAGTGTCATTTCAAGGCATATAAAAAATGCTTTTTTAGAAGGTGAACTTCCAGAAGCGGGCAATGTGCAAAAAATGTGCAAAATATGCACATTGCAAATTCAGATAAACCCATAGATTTTTATAGCTTTGATGTCATTATTTCTGTAGGGTCCTGAATAAAGTCACAACTTGGTGTACATGATTGATAAAAAGAAATAAAGCGCACACGATATTCGATGACGAGCAAATATTATTTGTAAAATCTTCGTCCGGAAATAAGATTTAAAGGGGGAAACATGGAAAACATACAGCTATTTGAGCACAATACAATCCGCACCGCATGGGATGAAGAAAAAGAAGAGTGGTACTTCTCAATTATTGATGTCGTCGCTGTTTTAACAGAGGTCGAAAATCCCAGACGTTATTGGAGTGATTTAAAAAGAAAGC
>CAUEUD010000087.1 GCA_959020865.1 Eubacterium limosum
TTTAATGCATGGCGTAACCGAACGTTACGTCCTCAGAAAACCCAACCCGTATCGCCGCGATACGGGTTGGGTTTTTATTTTAATGGTGAGATTGGCTAAATCGTTCATGTTTTATTTCTCAAGACAACGGTCATCGGGGAATTTTTGTTCCTCTGACTGGTGAATCTTCTCGGTTCCGGCAGCAATGGCTGTTTCGTAATACCAGCATTTATGGTTGATAACATCAAGCGTTGTCTGCAATTCCGCAATCTGCGCCTCTACGGCTTTTTTTCTCTCAAGAAACATGTCATATCTTTGCTGCAGAGAAGCGTCACCTTCTTGGAGCCAGTCAGAAAACTGCTTGATTTCTTTGATGGGCATACCTGTCTTTTTGAGGCAGTCAATGACACGCAATGTTGCGATATCTTTTTCGGAAAACAGACGATACCCGGATTCCGATCTTCCCATAAATGGAAGCAGCCCGGATTTGTCATAATAGCGAATGGTGCTTGTTGGAACATTCATCTTTTCAGCGGCGTCTTTGATCGTGTAATTTTTCATTGTTATTCTCGCTTTCAAAAAAGTTTACAGAAAACCTTGACCTTAAACTTAACTTTAATGTTATGCTATTTACAGCGGGAAGTCAAGGGGATTTTAATAAAGTCCCTGGAAACCAAATCGATGCTTTCTGCTTATATAAAATAGAAAGCGGTTAAGGAGAGTAAACATGGAAATTACATTTGAAGGCAAGGTTGCCTTAGTAACAGGTGCAGCGGGCGGTATGGGACTGGCGGCTGCAAAGGAATTTGCAGCGTTGGGCGCGGCAGTCGTGCTTGCGGACATGAATGAAGAGCTGGTGGTGCAGGCTGTAAAGAATTTGACGGATAAGGGTTACAGAGCACTTGCGGTTGCCTGCGATGTCAGTGATGAAGCGCAGGTGAAGGCGATGGTAGAAAGGACAGTCAAAACCTTTGGCAGTCTGGATGCAGCCTATAATAATGCGGGCGTAAACAGCCCGATGACGGATGTTGCGGAGCTGGACCCGGATGAATATGACCGCATCATGAAGATTGATCTTCGCTCTGTCTGGCTCTGCATGAAATATGAATTACAGCAGATGAAAATTCAGGGAAGCGGTGCAATTGTAAACTGCTCCTCTTTAGGCGGTCTGGTTGGCAATCCGGGACGGGCAGCATATCATGCGGCGAAGCATGGCGTTCTTGGGATGACGAAAAGTGCGGCAATTGAATACGCGCCAAAGGGAATTCGAATCAATGCAGTCTGTCCGGGAGTCATTGAGACACCAATGGTCGACAGGATGGTTGAAACGGGTGACTTTTCGAGAGAAGCAGGCGCGGCACTTGCGCCGATTGGAAGATTAGGTCGTGCGGAGGAAGTAGCAGATGCTGTTCTGTGGCTGTGCAGCTCTGCGTCTACCTTTGTGATTGGCCAGTCCATCGCAGTTGATGGCGGATACACCATTATTTAACAAGCTGAAAGAATAAGGAGGTTAGAGGATGAACAGACCCTATACCATTTGCCATATATGATGATGGCACTCGATGGACGAATTGATTGTGCGATGACGGAGAAGCTGAAAGGGGTGGAGCATTATTACACTGCCCTGCATGAACTGAATACCCCGACGACTGTGAGCGGAAAAGTAACGGCACAGTTGGAAATGGCTCTTTCAGGCGAATTCAAAGCCAACAGTACTGAAATGTTTGGAAAAGAAGGATTTTCAAAGAAAACAGATTCAGAAGGCTATGAGGTGATTGTAGATACAAAAGGCACATTGCTTTGGGCAGATGATGAAATCAGAACAAAGCCGCGTCTGATCATCACCAGTGAGCAGGTGACAAAGGAGTACCTCGCCTATCTCGATTTAAAAAATATTTCATGGATTGTGTGCGGTAAAGCAGGTATTGACTTGGCAAGAGCGTCCGAAATTCTTGCTGATGAATTCCGGGTAAAAAGAATGGCGGTTGTGGGAGGAGGACATATCAATGGTGGCTTCCTGGAAGCAGGGCTTCTCGATGAAATCAGTCTGCTGATCGGTGCCGGTGTCGATGGACGAGAAGGCATGGCAGGCGTATTTGATGGACGCCCCATGCAGAGCAGTATCATTGATTTGAAGCTGGAAAAGCTGGATTCTTTTGATGATGGTTCTATCTGGATACGCTATCGCATTGATTGAGTTCATGGCGTAACCGAACGTTACGTCCTCAGAAAACCAACCCGTATCGCGGCGATACGGGTTGGTTTTTTAAGGAATATGGGATATAATGAATAAAAAAGCACAGGAGGTGGCTGAAATGTCATCGTTGGCTGAAGATATGAACAGACAGTGGAAGGAAAAGGAAATCATTAAGGCGCTGGATAAAGGCATCGATGATCTTGAAAATGGCCGCACTATACCGCACGAAGAACTGGTACAGCAAATCCGAAAGCAAATTGAGAGCCATGACCTATAAAATTGTGGAAACCGTTGAGGCAGGCAGAGATGTTGAAAATTTTGTAATGTATATGATGGAGGCCTTTAAAAGTAAAAAGGCGGCCATTGATTTTTTAAAAGATTACGACAAATCTGTAGAATCGTTAAAAACCTTTCCTTTTGGTTATCGTGGCGTAAGTTTTGAGTACCATGGGTATGAAATTCGCTTGAAACCCTTTAAATCTTACAATATTTTTTTTACAGTTGATATAGAAAAGGAATGGATTATAATTCTGCGTGTTTTAAAAGACCGGCAGGATTGGCAGGCGATTCTGTTTCAAAATACGGATTATCATTTATAAAAAAGAACAAAGACATAACCAAAAGTTACGTCCCGGGAAACCCAACCCGTATCGCCGCGATACGGGTTGGGTTTTTATTATAGATAACGCCGCACTTTTTTCATATACTGGCGGTACGCGTCGCCAAACTGCGCGAGACACCAGCGCTCCTCTGAACGGATAATGAAATGGGAAGAACCCTGGAAAATAATGACAAAGCCAAGCAGCAGCCAGGACTGGGTGAGCAGCGCGCAGCCCAGAAAGAAGATGAAATACGCCACATACATGGGGTTGCGGGACAGCCGGTAAAGGCCATTCTGGTTGATGCCGCTTTCCGACGGGGACGCAAAATTGACGACGGACACAGCGAGCAGGATAAGGCCCGCGGCATAGACGGCTGCGCCGGCGTAAAACAGCGGTGCCGGAGCCGCCTTGATTTTCAAAAAGAACAGGTAAAGAAAAATGGCGGCGTTAGAGGCCTGGTAAATCCAATAGGCGGCTTTTTCCTTGCCTGTGAGCGGCGCAAAATAGGCGGCCCGGGCCACAGCGCCTTTACCCAGCAGGGCCAAAAGCCCAAACCGAATAAAGAGAAAGGGGAGCAGCAATAAAAATCCCATTTTAATCCTCAGCCATCAGAAAGGCATGGGCTTCCCTGAGCAATTCCCGGATTTCAAGGTTCTGGGGGCAGTGTTCCTCGCACTGGCCGCAGCCTGTGCACTGGTCGGCCTTGAGCTTGTTCTTGATATTGGTCCGGTATTTCTTCCGGGAGGCGGCCACGTCGCCATACATAAAGGCTTCATTATAGTATTTGAAAATGGACGGGATCGGGATGATCTGCGGGCAGCCGTTACAGTAGCGGCAGCCCGTGCAGTCTGCCTTCATACGGCTTCTGTAAAAGCCTCGGAGCTTTTGGATCATCTCCTTTTCGTCCTCTGTCAGGCAGCCAGTGGTGTATTTTCCGGCGGTGGCGATATTTTCCTGTACCTGGCGGAGGTCTGACATGCCGCTGAGCACACAGGTGACCTCCGGCATATTGTACAAATATTTAAACCCAAGCTCCGGCGGGGTGAGGCTGGTGTCAAAGCCCTGCCAGAGCCTTTCCAGATCGCCCTCTGGCTTTGCCGCCAGCTGGCCGCCGCGCAAGGGCTCCATGATCATGACCCCCATGCCGCGTGCGTGGGCGGCCTTCAGGCCAGCGAGTCCCGCCTGAAAGTTTTCGTCCATGTAATTGAGCTGAATCTGGACAAAATCAAAGGGGTAAGCGTCTAAAATCGGTTCAAATTCAGCGCTGAGATCGTGGAAGGAGAAGCCCAGACAGCGCACCTTTCCGGAGGCTTTAGCCCGGTTCATAAAATCGATAATACCGAGCTCCAGAAGCTTTTTGAAGCGGTAGCCATCCAGCGCGTGGAGCAGATAGAAATCAATGTGGTCGGTTTGAAGGCGCTTCAGCTGCTCATCCAGGTAGCGGTCGGCATCGGCCGGGTCGTGGCACTGCCAGCAGGGGAGCTTGGTGGCAAGCTGTACCTTGTCCCGCTGCCCGGTCTCAGCCAGAAATTTTCCCAGAAAAGGCTCGCTGGCCTGCTTGTGGTAGGGCCAGGCCGTGTCAAAATAATTGACGCCGGCTTCGATGGCGGCCTGAAGGCATTGGCCGGCGGCCTTTTCGTCAATGAGCTTTTCATTGTTGTATTTAATGGGAAAACGCATGGTGCCAAAGCCCAGCTGGGAGAGGTTGAGTTCTTTAAATGGTCGGTATTGCATTTTTCGCTCCTTCGTTTTATTCTTTTTGCATCTTTTTTTACTTTTTCGCTTAAATTTGGGTATAGATTACATTATAACATGACTCTTCAATTTTTACATCGAAAGACATTACAACAGAATGAAAGCGAGGTTTTACAATGTACCGTTTTGATGAAATAAAAGACCGGCTGACCGAGATGGCCAGAGTGCGTAAAAAGGTGGTTTCAGTTGCGGCCGCAGGGGATAAGGTGGTTCTGGAGACCATAAAGATCATGAATGACCACGGCTTTGGCCGGGCAATTCTGGTGGGCGACGCCGATAAGATCAGGCAATACGCCAAGGAGGTCGGCTGTGACCTCAGTGAAAACACCATTGTGGACGAAAAGGATGAAAAGCGCGCTGCGGCGCTGGCAGTGGCCAGGGTAAGAGACGGCGAGGCCGATATTCTGATGAAGGGCCTCCTCCAGACCAAAACCTATTTACAGGCGATTCTGAACCGTGACCACGGGCTGCGGACCGGCAAGCTTTTAAACGCGGTAACCGCCTTTGAAGCGCCGCACCTGGACCGGATGATTCTGGCAACAGACTGCGGCATGATCGTGGAGCCGAGCCTGAAGGATAAAATCGAGATGATCGGCAATGCCACAAGACTGGCAAACGCCCTGGGCTGCCGTCACCCCAAGGTATCCTGCGTGAGCGCAGTGGAAACCGTCAACGATAATATGCCTGACGGCATCGACGCGGCCATCCTGTCAAAAATGAATGAGCGCGGCCAGATTAAAGGCTGTGTGATCGACGGCCCCCTGTCCATGGACCTTTCCATCTCCGAGCATTCTGTCAAGCATAAGGGCGTTATCAGTCCGGTGGCCGGACACGCGGATATCCTGCTCATGCCGAATTTGCAGGCAGGCAATATTTTCTGGAAAACCATGACCTATATGGCCGGCGCTCAAAGCGGCGCGGTCATCATGGGAACATCCAAGCCCGCAGTGCTCACCTCAAGAGCCGACTCCGCCGACGCAAAGGTTAATTCCATGGCCCTGGCAATGATGCTGGGAACCCTGTATGACTAAACGGCGTGTCACGGTCAGAGCGCAGCGGCCGTCAACCATGGTGCTTTGAGCATCAACAGCCTTTTCTGAGTCTCCCCGACCGGGAGACTTTTTTAAATATAAAATAAAGTGCCGGTTGCGTCAAAGGCCAATCTAAGGAAATAGCGTTGAAATTTGCCTTTAAAGCCGCTTTATTTTATAATAGTAAAGAATAACATCGGAAACCTGGGCGATTTTGAACTTTTTCGTTTTCAATTGCCTTGTATCATGATATAATTTAAGAACAAATATTCGCATTGGAGGCAACTTAGATGAAGGTATCTTTCATACATACAGGTGATTTGCACATGGGCCGCCAGTTCCATTTTAACCGGCGTGGAGACATATACGGGAAGAATAAACGGCTGGACCTCTGGGAGACCTTTGAAAAAATACTCAACACCGCAGAAAAGAACCAGATCGACCTGCTGCTGATCGCCGGGGATCTTTTCGACTCCGATGAAGTGGACATTATGGAAATTGAGCGGGTGGCAGAAAAGTTTTCACGCCTCACCACCACCCGGGTGGTTATCTGCGCGGGCAACCATGACTGCTACAGCAGCCTGTCCCTTTTCGGTCTGGTGGACTGGCCAGACAACGTGACCCTGTTTAAAACCGGCAAGCTGGAATCCGTCTATTTTCCAGACCTTAAAACCGAGGTTTACGGCATGTCCTGGGTGAAAAAGGCCTATACCGACCTGCCCTTTCCGCGGGGGATCGCCGTTAATCCGGAGTGCAACAATATTCTGATGCTTCACGGCGACGCCTACAGTAGGCAGACCGATTATCTGCCCATTGACGTCTCGGACTTTTCCAATTTTGATTATGTGGCCTTGGGCCATATCCACAAGCCTGAGTATCTGAGTGAAACCGCGGCTTACTGCGGCAGTCCCGAGGGGCTGAGCTTTGGCGAGAGCGGTGACCACGGCGTTGTTGTCGGCAAGATCGACGCGCACAAATGTGTCAGTGAATTTGTACCCGTCCAGAAGCGCCGCTACGTGGACCTGGAATTTGAGGTAACGCCTGAGATGAGTTTTGATACGATCAAGGAACAGATACTCGCCTGTGATACAGAGGAAAACCGGATGAAGAACTACTACCGGGTCACCCTGAAGGGCTATGTGGACCCGGAGGTCTCCGTGGACTGGCTTAAGGATGAATTACAGCCGTCCTTTTACTATTTTGAACTGAACGACAAGGAGCTTGAAGTCGATCTGGACATCGATCTGCTGCTCAAGGAAAACAGGGACAACATGATCGGTAAATTTATACAGGAGATGCTTCTTGAGGAAGCGTCTCCCATCACTAAAAAGGCCTTGTACTACGGTCTGGAAGGGATCTTAAAGGAAAAGGTAATTCTATGAAAATAAAAACACTGATACTGACGTCTTTTGGAAAATTTAAGGACCGGGTCATCGAGGTAGACGATGGGTTTAACCTGGTCTATGGTGAAAACGAGGCGGGCAAATCTACGGTGCAGCACTTCATCGAGGGAATGCTGTTCGGATTCTACAAGCCCTACCGCAAAAAGCGGACCTACTCCGAGGATTTTGAGCGCTTTAAGCCCTGGGGCAGCGATACCTACTGCGGCGCCATGGTCATGGAACAGGACGACGGCCGGGAAATCCGGATTGAACGCGATTTTCTGAAAAAGCAGGACGGGGTAAAGATTTACGACAACGTCACCGGGGAGGACATCACCGCCCTTTATCCCTACGATAACGTCACCCGGCAGAATCTGCCGCTGGGCGATCTGAAGATCAACTCCGTGGTGTACAACAACACCGTGAACATCAAGCAGATGGCCTCCGCCTCCGACGCCGACCTGGCAAAGGAAGTGAATGACCGCCTCATTGAGCTGGGAACCGCCCAGAAGGAGGAGGTTTCGCTCAACCGTGTCATGGGTTATCTTGAAAACAAGAAAAAATCCATCGGCAACTACGGACAGAGCAAGTCCAACTACGGGATGGCTGTGCGGGAGCTTAAGGATCTGGAACGGGCGCTGGACGAAGGCGAACGCGTCTACAACGTGATCCAGAAAAACCAGAAGCGCATCCAGCAGTATAAGAAAAAAATTGAGGCAGCCCAGAGCAAGTGCCGGAACCAATCCGAAAAAACGCAGGCCAAGACCCGCGAGGAGCTTAAAAACATGCGGGAAAAGGTCCGTGAGATCAAGAGCGAGGGCGAGGCGCTCAGCCGCCGCCTGGCAGAGCTTGAAAAATACGAGGACTTCGATACCCGGACCTATGGGCGTCTTAAAATTTTACAGAGCAATCTGGAGGGAGCCGGGGAACGCATCAAGACCCTGTCCCGCGAGATTGAAGTGCTTGAGGGCAAATGCCGGGATATTACCGGTCGGTGCAACCGCATCAAGCGCAGCCTGAAGGGGCTGAGCCGAAACGAGGTACAGATGGATTATCAGAAGTACCAGTACGCGCTGGAAAACCCCAGCGTGATCGAGCGGGAGCAGGAGCATATTGAGGTGCAGGTCTCAACCCTGAACCGGGTATCGAACGGCATGCTCATCCTGCTCATGGTGCTGGGCGCCATTCTGGTACTGGTCACCGCCATTAATCCAGGGAACTTCCTTGCCGGCGCAGTGCTGGTGTTTGTGAACTTTCTGGGTTGGTTTTTAGGACTGGGCGGCGCGGCCCTGATGATCTATAAAATGAAATCACCGGGCGGCCTGGTGCCGGAAACCGCAGAGGACGAGCAGGAGGAATACGACGAGGTGCCGCTGACTGCTGTGGAAGCCATTTTACAGAAATACGGTAAAAACACGCCGAAGGAATACGAAGCCTTTGTTGACAAGGCCGAAGAAATTTTTAACCGCCTTGACAAGCTGACCATGGACGAGAATGTGTTCCTCACCCAGGTAGAGAACAAGAAAAAAGAACTGGAAGAGGTTACCCACAACCAGACAAGCTTTGAAACGGAGCTGAGCGAAGAGCTTGAAAAGGCGGGGGTAGAAAACATCGAAGCCTACAACGAGGGCTGCCAGTATAAAAACGAGCTGGAAAAGGTCCGGGCAGAGCTCGCAGCCAACAAGCGCCTTTACGATGAGCTGGGCGGCGGCAACATGATCAAGGTTGACCCCGACGCCGGGGAGGATGACAATCCTGTTATCATGGTGGCGCCGGATGGTGAGAAGATCCGCGCCCGCGAAGCGCTGCTGGCCTTTAACCAGGAGGTTTCCAGGCTTCAGGGTGAAAACAGCATGCTCATCAGCAGTGTGAGCAATCCGGTGGAAACCCGGGAAAAAATCGAAACCCTTAAAAATCAGATCAGTGAATATGAGGAAGACCTCAGGGCCTGCGACATGGCGCTGGATATCTTCGGCCGGCTCTCCAGGGAAACGCATTACGATTCCGCGCCGGTGCTCAATGATAAAATCGGCGATGTGCTGTACAGCATCACCCGCAAATATAAGGAAGTCAAAATTGACGACAAGCTTCAGGTAAAGGTCGTGAGCCCGGAAAACGGCGATCTGCTGGATATTGAGAAGCTGAGCGGCGGTACCATTGACCAGATTTACTTTGCGCTGCGCTTTGGCGTGGGCAATGTGCTTGAATTTGACAAATCCCTGCCCTTTGTGCTGGACGACCCGTTTGTGCAGTACGATCTGGCGAGAAAAACCGAGGCGGTGCGCTTCCTCTGGAACATCAGCAAGGGGCAGCAGGTCCTGCTGTTTACCTGCAGCGGCGATGAAAAACGGATTCTTGACCACAATGAGTTTTGCTACAGTGGTATCATATTATAAGTAATTTTTGAGGGGAGAACAAAAATGAAGTTACGGGAAGTCAAAGAACTACTGAACGCACGGGTTTTAACAGGAGAAGAACATCTGGATGAGGATGTCTATGTGGCCTGCGGCTGCGACCTCATGAGCGATGTGCTGCGGTATGCCAAGGAGGACGGCATACTGCTCACCGGGCTTGTGAACAAGCAGGTTTTTAACACGGTGGACATGGCAAACATGCACAGCATTGTTTTTGTCAGAAGCAAGGTGCCGGGTGAGGAACTGCTGGAAATGGCCGAGGACATCGACATGCTGATCATGACCACCGATTATCCGCTGTTTGAATCCTGCGGAATCTTATACCACAACGGACTTAAGGGGGCAATACCGAAAAATGAGCTATGAAATGGTATTTGATGTAGAAAAGGGAGATTTTGAAAAAGCCGGCGAGGCTTCGCGCAAAATAAAGCGGAGCCTTCAGCAGCTCGGCATCAGCAGCAAGGTGATCCGCCATATCGCCATTGCCGGATACGAGGGCGAGATGAATATCGCTATCCATTCCGACGGCGGGCAGATCATTTTAGAGGTAGATGAAAACGCTGTAACCCTGCGTCTGGAGGACGTAGGGCCAGGAATTCCCAATGTAGATCTGGCGATGACAGAGGGATGGTCAACCGCCAGTGACAAGGTCCGGGAAATGGGCTTTGGCGCAGGGATGGGTCTGCCGAATATGGAAAAAAATGCAGATGACTTTGAGATACATTCAAAGGTAGGAGAAGGAACAAAAATAAAGATGTATTTCAAATTGTAAAATCTGGGGGATGAGGTGAAACTGATGGATAAATTAATGCATTCGGTGTATCTGGATAAAGACAAGTGCCTGGGGTGCACGACCTGTCTGAGATCCTGTCCGACCGGCGCCATCCGTGTGCGCGAGGGCAAGGCCAAGATCATCGAGTCAAAGTGCATTGACTGCGGCGAGTGTATCCGGGTCTGCCCGCACCACGCGAAAATGGCAAAAACCGATCCGCTCTCCAAAATCAAAGATTATAAGTACACGGTCGCCATTCCGGCGCCGACACTGCTGGGGCAGTTTAAGATGAAATACTCCATCGACCGTATTTTATCAGCGCTCAAATCACTGGGCTTTGACGAAATAGTGGAGGTGGCCTTTGGCGCTGAGATCATCGGCCGGGCCATCAAGTATGAGTTTACAGCCAAGCACTACCCCAAGCCGATGATTTCCTCGGCCTGCCCGGCGGTGGCGAAGCTGATTCAGGTGCGCTTTCCGGAGCTGACAGGCAACATCAATCGGCTGAAGGCGCCCATGGGGCTGACCGCGAGGATTACGCGAAAACGATTGATTGAGACCAAGAACCTGAGAAGCCAGGATATCGGCATCTTCTTTATCACACCCTGCGCCGCCAAGGCCACAGAGGTGAGCAACCCGCTGCCAAGCGACGATCTGTTTGCGACCATTGACGGCGCCATTGCCATCAAGGATATTTACGGACCGCTGGTGAACGCGATGAAAACCGTGGAGGTGGAGGAAGGAATCCACAACTCCTCGGCTGAGGGCTTCAGCTGGGCAGTGTCCGGCGGGGAGAGCAGCTATCTGAAGAACAAGAAGGTACTGCATGTGGACGGGATCTCCAATGTCATCAAGGTGCTTGAGGAGATTGAGAACGGCAAGCTTGACAACATCGACTTTTTCGAGGGGCTCGCCTGTATCGGGGGCTGCGTTGGCGGCTGCCTGACCGTAGAGAATAATTTTGTGGCTAAAATGTACATTGAGGAAAGGGCCAAGCTGGAGCGCATGGATTCCCATAAGCATCTGGAGGAAGCCTACATCAAAAACCTGTACAATACCGGCATGATGCATCAGAAGGAAAAGCTGATGCCGCGCGGGCCCAAGCCTCTTGACGAGGATATGGGAGAGGCCATCAAAAAAATGCACGCCATCGAGGAACTGGAGGCCAAGCTTCCGGGGCTGGACTGCGGCTCCTGCGGCGCGCCGGGCTGCCGGGCGCTGGCCGAGGACATCGTCATGGGCAATGCCCGTGAAATCGACTGCGTCTTCGTCCTCAAGGACCGTGTTCTGGAGCTTTCAAAGCTCACCAGTGAATTGCTTCAAGTGGGACACCCCATGAAGAATAAAAATGAAAACAATGAGGAAACCGAGGAGGAAAAATGAACGTAAAAGAACTGCTGGCGGACGAACGCTTTGTCTGCGCCAACAACACTGTATCCCTGGACCGTGAGATTGAGAGCGGCTATGTGGGCGATCTGCTGAGCTGGGTGATGGCCAACGCGGACAACAACTGCGCGTGGGTAACCATCCAGACACACATGAACATCATCGCTGTGGCGACACTTTTGGAGATGGCCTGTATTATTATTCCCGAGGGCGCGGAAATTGAAGAAGATACCCTGGCAAAGGCCACGGAGGAAAACATTCCGATCATTACCACTGAAATGAACGCCTATCAGGTCTGTACCTTCCTGGGAGAAAAAGGCATCTGAAAATGAGCACTGTTGCCATTGATCTGCATATGCACTCTGTTCTGTCACCCTGCGGCGATCTGGGCATGACCCCCAACAACATCGTGGGCATGGCCCTGCTGAAAGAGGTTGACTACATTGCGCTGACCGATCATAATACCGCTAAAAATCTGCCCGCCCTTTTTGAAGTGGCAAAGGGCGAAGGCCTGTGCGTGCTGCCGGGCATCGAGGTAACCACCAAGGAGGAAGCCCATATTCTGGCGTATTTTGACACGCTGGAGGGGGCCATGGAGCTGGACGCCATCTTGTATGAGCATCTGCCGGATATTCCCAATAAACCGGATTATTTTGGCCCACAGTACATTCTGGACGCTGAGGATGAGATAATCGGTGAGGTGGACAAGCTGCTGATCTCAGCAACCGATATCGGCATCGACGAGCTGGCGGAGATCGTTAAGCCGCTGGGCGGCATTATCGTACCGGCTCACATCGATCGGAAATCCTACAGTATTATGGTGTCGCTGGGGTTTATCCCGCCGGATCTGCCGGTAAAGACTGTGGAGCTTTCCAAGGCGGCCACTGTGGAGGAAGCAAAAAAGAAATTTCGTTTTTTCAGGGAATACCAGTTTATTCACGGCTCCGACGCCCACCAGCTGGAGGACATGGCCGAGCGTGAATATTTCATAGATCTGCCGGATTTAAGAAAATCCACTTTAATTGAATACTTAGGCGGTACAACGAAATAAGGATAAAAATTTGCCATTTTTAAAGCGCCTGAAAAAAACAGTTCTGTTTTTTTAACGTTTAAAATGGGGAAGAGTAATATTTTAACTTGTATATACTGGTATTTTCTTGTTTGAACGTGTTCTTAAGCCAGTCTTTAAGGTAAAAGATTACATTTAAAAAGGTTAAGTAAATAACGAAGACTGTGCTATAATAGAATAGTAAAAATTGAGCAATAAATGAGGATTGCGAAATCAAGAGGAGGATTTAAGTTGGCTGAATTAGTACCTATTGACAATTTGGATGTTGTAAAGGAAATCGTTGCTGAACACCGTGACGTTCCAGGCTGTCTGATGCAGATTCTGCAGGAAACACAGGAAAAATACGGTTATCTGCCCATCGAGCTGCAGCAGACCATTGCAGACGAACTCGATATTCCTTTAACAGAAGTGTATGGGGTAGCAACATTTTACTCCCAGTTTACCTTAAAGCCAAAGGGCAAGTACAAAATCGGCGTCTGTTTGGGGACAGCGTGCTATGTAAAAGGCTCTCAGGCGATTCTGGACAAGGTTACCGATACCCTTGGTCTGGCTGTTGGCGACACCACAGAGGACGGCAAGTTCTCAGTCGACGCAACGCGTTGTGTAGGCGCCTGCGGTCTGGCTCCGGTTATGAGCATCAATGAAGATGTTTACGGACGCTTGAGTGTAAACGAAGTTAAAGACATTCTCGAAAAATACTGATCAGGGCTCAACCATGAAAGAGTTATCGCTGCATATACTGGACATCACACAGAATTCCATTCGGGCGGGCGCAAGTCTGGTAAAGTTAACCATTAATGAAAACGTAGACGATAATCTGCTTGAGATTATCATTGAGGATAATGGTAAGGGGATACCAGCCGACAAACTGCCAAACATTACCGATCCTTTTGTAACAACGCGGACCACCAGGCGTGTAGGCCTTGGGCTTTCGCTGTTCAAGGACGCGGCCGAAGGCTGTGACGGCCGGTTTGAGATCCAGTCAGAGGAGAATGTGGGAACGCGGGTTTACGCGTCCTTCGCCTATGACCACATCGACCGGATGCCGTTGGGAAATATGCCCGACAGTGTCATCACCATGCTCATGTCCTTTGGGGAGGCTGAGCTTGTATATGTACAGAGGTATAACGAGCGCGAATTTGTATTTGACTCAAGAGAGATCAAAGAGATTCTCGGGGAAGACAGCCTCATGAATGATCCGGACGTTTTAAACTGGATAAGGGGCTATGTTGAAGAAGGACTCGAAGAAATTACGGAGGAGTAAAATGAAGAA
>CAUEUD010000088.1 GCA_959020865.1 Eubacterium limosum
GGATGATATCTGGAAGTGAGATGATACCCAGAAGCTTTTTATCGGCATCGACAACGGGCAGAGAACGGCCGGGATTTGAAATAATCTGATTCATGGTTTTTAATACCGAATCCTGCTCTGTCGCCATTGAAAAATTATTGAAATGAAGGTCGGAAACCTGGGGCTTGACGCTTTTGATCAGCTTAGGCGGCTCCACGTTAAAATAATCCAGTACATATTTTGTTTCTTTATTAATATTACCAAGACGGCATGCCACGACGTTTTCATTTCCGAGAGCCTGTTTCAGGTAGGCATAGGAAAGAGAGGCGCAAATGGAGTCCGTGTCGGGATTTTGATGTCCAAAAACATAAATAGCTTGAGCCATGTTTCGAATTCTCTCCTTTTTTTGTAATACTATCATAATAAGAAGAAAAAATCCATCAATAATCGCTGTAAAGGGTATCAGGTTATAAGACGCAGGAAATTAAGCTTCTGCTACAAGGGTTGGAATAAAAGGAATATTTAAGCTTGGCAATAAAAAAGCGGCAGAGGCTTCTGCTTCTGCCGTCAGGATTAAAGGGCGTCAATTGCCGCCTTAAGCTGAGAAAAGGCTCTTTCCAGCGTTGCTTTTGGGCAGGCGATGTTAAAACGTTCAAAGCCCTCGCCCTCAGAACCAAACATGGCGCCGCGGTCCAGCCACAGTTTGGCATTATTAACGATCAGGTTTTCCAGAGCATCTTCCGACAAGCCCAGTTCCCTGAAATCCAGCCATACAAGATAGGTTCCCTCTGGCTCAATAAGTTTTACCGCTGGTAAGTTTTCTTTCAGAAAAACACGGATAAAGGATAAATTGGAGGCAAGATATTGCTTTAGTGCCTCCAGCCACTCTGCGCCGTGTGCGTAGGCAGCCTGACAGGCAACGAGCCCCATGAGGCCTACCTGGCTGAAGCCGGAACGCTCCATTTCCGCCTTAAATGCGTGGCGGAGTGGCCGGTTGGGGATAAAAATATTGGAGGCCTGAAGTCCGGCGAGATTAAAGGTTTTGCTGGGGGCTGTGCAGGTGAGACTGATGTCGGCAAAGGCTGGTTTTATGCTGGCAAAAATGGTGTGCGTCTGCCCTTCATATACAAAATCTGCATGGATTTCATCTGAGACAACTGTGACATTGTGAGCGAGGCAGATATCGCCCATCCGTGTCAGTTCCTCCCTTGTCCAGACGCGGCCGACAGGGTTATGTGGACTGCAGAGAATAAACAGTTTGACGTTATGATCAATAATTTTCTGCTCAAAATCCTCAAAATCAATGGTATACCGACCGTTTTGACAGATCAATGGGTTGTTTACCAGCTGGCGGTCGTTAACCTCAATGCAGCGCGTAAAAGGGTAATAAACCGGTCGCTGGATCAATACAGCGTCACCCTTCTCTGTCAGACCGCGCACGGCTGTTGCGATGGCGTAGACAACACCAGGTGTCTTGACGAGCCAGGAGGCCTCGGTTTCCCAGTTAAAACGCCTGCTGTACCAGGTGCGCAGCGTGTCAAAATAATCATATTTTACATCAGAGTAACCATAAATACCATGTTCACTGGTTTTTACAAGAGCGTCGATAACGGCCTGCGGTGTCTTGAAGTCCATATCAGCTACCCAGAGCGGCAGGATATCTTCGGGCATCCCCCGCTCTGCGGCAAAATCATACTTAATGGAGCCGGTATTTTTCCGGTTTACTACTTCATCAAAATTGTAAGACATAAATTCCTCCTATTTCAGTGCCTGATCTAGGTCGGCAATGAGATCATTAATATCTTCCAGTCCTACAGACAAACGCAGCAGACAGTCGTCAATTCCGAGGGATTCCCTTATACTCTCGGGCACATCGGCATGGGTCTGGAGCATTGGATAGGTGATGAGAGACTCAACACCCCCAAGGCTCTCGGCATACAGAATGAGGGAAACGCGCTCCAGTACCTTTACGGCTGTCTTAGGGCAATCGACCTTAAACGAAATCATTGCGCCAAAGCCTCTGGCCTGTTTTTTTGAAAGTGCATAGTCAGGATGGTCTGGAAGACCAACATAAAAAACCTTTTTAATTCGGGTGTGGTGTGATAGCCACTTAGATAATTCTAACGCATTTTGCTGCTGTCTGTCCATACGTACAGCTAAAGTTTTTATGCCACGAAGGACAAGCCAGCTGTCAAAAGGAGAGAGACAGGCGCCGGTGGTTCCATAAATAAAGCGGAGACGTTCGGATAAAGCCTTATTTTTAGTAATTAGAAAACCGGCAAGCGTGTCGTTGTGCCCGGACAAATATTTTGTGCCGCTGTGGATAACCACATCTGCCCCGAGCTCCAGCGGATTTAAATAGTAAGGGGATAAAAAAGTATTGTCCACCAGCAGCAAAAGATCATGGGCCTTTGCAATTTTGGATATTGCTTTTATATCTGTCACCTTCATCATGGGGTTGGTTGGCGTTTCGATAAAAATAGCTTTAGTGAGAGGTGTGACAGCGCCCTTGACCGCTGCTGTATCCGAGGTGTTGACTGCTGTGAACTTCAGCCCATGATTGGAAGAAATACTGTTAAACAGCCGGTGTGAGCCACCGTAAAGATCGTCGGAGGTGATAATGTGGTCACCGCTTTTAAACAGTTCAAAAAGAGCGGTAACAGCCGCCATGCCAGAGGAAAATGCAAGCGCCTCGTTTCCGTGTTCCAGCCGGGCGATGGTCTCCTCAAGATGCTCCCGGGTCGGGTTTTGAATGCGCGAGTAATCATATCCTGTGCTCTGCCCAACCCCAGGGTGGGCAAAGGTGGCATTTTGAAAAATAGGAACAGAAATGGCTCCGGTATCATTGTGATAAACGTTAGAACCGTGAATGCAGAGGGTATTAATGTTCATAGGGAAGTCTCCTTTATAAATGATATAAGACATAGTTGATAAATATGTTTTTATAATCATAGTACGAAAAGCCTGGAAAGTCAATGGATTTTTAAAACATATATGAAAAATACGATTTATTTCTCAAAAGTGCTTGACAGAATTGGTTTAACGTCATATAATAAAATCATATTAATCATATATGAAAACATAAGATTGAATATGTTTTAAACGGAGGAAAACAAAATGGCAAAAATTTATAAGAGTTTAACTGAATTAATTGGAAAGACACCGCTTTTGGAACTCAGCAATTATGAAAAGAAAAATGCATTGAATGCTGCGGTGCTGGCAAAGCTTGAATACTTTAATCCAGCGGGAAGTGTAAAAGATCGTATTGCGAAGGCCATGATTGATGATGCGGAAGAAAAGGGGCTGCTGAAGAAAGGCTCAGTTATTATTGAACCGACGAGCGGCAATACCGGTATCGGTCTGGCAAGCGTCGCTGCCGCCAGAGGCTACCGTGTGATCCTGACAATGCCTGAAACCATGAGTGTGGAACGCAGAAAGCTTTTAAAGGCCTATGGGGCTGAGCTGGTTCTGACTGATGGCGCAGCAGGTATGAAGGGTGCTATCGCAAAGGCAGAGGAGCTGGCAAAGGAAACGCCTGACTCATTCATTCCAGGACAGTTTGTTAATCCTGCGAATCCCGCTGTGCACAGAGCGACGACAGGCCCGGAAATCTGGGAAGACACAGATGGAAAGGTGGATTACTTTGTTGCAGGTATCGGTACAGGCGGCACTATTACCGGTGTAGGCGAGTATTTGAAATCTAAAAATCCAGAATTAAAGGTGATTGCCGTTGAACCGACGGGTTCTCCAGTACTGTCAGAGGGAAAGGCAGGCCCGCATAAGATTCAGGGAATCGGCGCTGGTTTTGTACCGGATACCCTGAACACGGGCGTCTATGATGAAATCATTAAGGTCGATAATGAAGACGCTTTTGTGACAGGCCGTGAGGTCGCAAAAGAGGAAGGACTGCTGGTCGGCATTTCATCCGGCGCGGCTCTTTGGGCGGCAACACAGCTTGCAAAGCGTCCTGAAAATAAGGGAAAAAATATTGTAGTTCTGTTACCCGACACCGGAGAGCGTTATTTATCAACCGCTTTATTTGAGGAATAAATAAAATAAAAAGCGGGTGTGTACTGTATTTCGTACGCACCCGTTTTTTTAATGGCGTAATTCTATAATACGCTGATTACTGCTTCCGCGAAAGGGGAGGGTCAGATCGCGATTTTCAGATTGAAATGGCCCATCGATGAGCAGATCGGTTTCCCGAAGCAGGGCATTGATGCTTTCATCCTTCATGGTTTTCAGACTTTCCAGTGTGTAGCCGGTGTAAGTGACGACATCCAGACTGTTTGCGTGAAGCTTCTGGGCTAAGTCGGCCAGGGCGGCGGACTGCAGAAAAGGTTCGCCGCCGCTGAATGTAACCCCCTGAAGCAGAGGGTTTTCCACTATTCTGGCGAGAAGCATTTCTGTCTGCACAAAAGTGCCTCCAGTCATCTGGTGTGTCTGAGGGTTGTGGCAGCCAGGACAGTGGTGTGGGCAGCCCTGTGTAAAAATGACAAAGCGGAGCCCAGGTCCGTCGACAATGGATTCTTCGATACAATTATTGATTTGCAGAAACGCCATGTTTCACCCTCGCTTTCTCCTCTGCGCGTTTAGCGTTATTCCAGCGGTCAATGGTGCCCACCAGATAGCCGGTAATACGGCGGATGCGCTCAAAATCAGGGTTTCCATCCCCTTCGTGTCTGTGGCAGTTTGGACATTCTTCGCCGATAATACCATTGTAGCCGCAGACTGGATCTCGGTCGACTGGATGGTTGATGGAACCATAGCCAATGCCGGCTTCTTTCATGCAGCGGACAATTTTTTCAAAAGCCGCGAGGTTGGCGCTGGCATTCCCATCCAGTTCGACGTAGCTGATGTGTCCTGCGTTGGTGTACTCATGGTATGGCGCCTCCAACTGAATTTTCTTATAGGCCTGTATGGGATAGTAGACCGGAACATGGAAGGAATTTGTGTAAAATTCACGGTCGGTAACGCCGGGGACAATCCCGAATTTTTCGCGGTCGATGGTGACAAAGCGTCCGCTGAGCCCTTCTGCCGGGGTGGCGAGCAGGGTGAAGTTCAAACCTGTTCTATCCGATTCAGCGTCCATCAGGCGCCGCATATGCGAGATGATCTGAAGCCCCAGAGCCTGGCTTTCTGCACTTTCACCATGATGCCTGCCGGTAAGCGCCTTGAGCGTTTCGGCAAGTCCGATGAAGCCGACGCTCAGGGTTCCATGTTTTAAAACATCCTCAATCCGGTCGTCCCGGCCGAGGCTTTCCGAATCGATCCAGACACCCTGTCCCATGAGGAAAGGATAATTTCTGCCTCGTTTGGCGGCCTGAATTTTAAAGCGGTGAAGCAGCTGGTTCACAACCAGAGAGACACGCTCGTCCAGAAGCTTATAAAAGGTATCAAGGCTTCTGCCGGATTCAAGGGCAATCCTTGGTAGATTAATGGAGGTAAAACTTAAATTGCCGCGCCCGCAGGTCGTTTCATTCTGAGGGTCATAATGGTTTCCCATAACCCGGGTTCGGCACCCCATGTAGGCTACCTCCGTGTTATAATCCCCTTCTTTATAATACTGCAAATTAAAGGGGGCATCCAGAAAGCTGAAGTTCGGGAAAAGGCGCATGGAGGACGTCTTGATGGCCAGCTTAAAAAGGTCGTAGTTGGGGTCGGTTTCGTTATAGTTAACGCCTTCCTTTACCTTGAAAATCTGGACAGGAAAGATGGGGGTTTCACCGTTACCAAGTCCGGCTGTTGTGGCTTTCAGCAGATTTTTGATGACCATGCGTCCTTCGGATGAGGTATCCGTGCCATAGTTTACGGAGGAAAAGGGAACCTGTGCACCGGCCCGTGAGTTCATAGTATTCAGGTTGTGGATAAAGGCCTCCATCGCCTGATAGGTGGCTTCTTCTGATTCACGCAGAGCGGTTTGGCAGGCGTGCTCATGCGTTTTATTAATCATCTGGGCATCAAAAGAAGACCCCTTAAAAAATTCGGAAAGCTCCCGGCCAAAGGCTTCCTGCGTATCCATGGTAATCGGAGCCTCAATTTTTTCGCAGGCGGAGGCAACCATTTCTGTGACTGCTTCACGGTCCTGACCGGAACAGACACTGAGATCGTTGATCAATGCTTTGCGGTACAGCTTGCTGAAGGTTTTGACAATACCGGGCGCCATGGCATAGTCAAAGTTTGGAATGCTCTGGCCTCCGTGCATTTCATTTTGATTTGCCTGAATGGCAATACAGGCAAGGGCAGAGTAGCTGCGGATGTCATTCGGCTCGCGCAGGTAGCCGTGCCCTGTTGAGAAGCCGCCTTTAAAAAGCTTGAGTAAATCAATCTGACAGCAGGTTTCAGTCAGCATATAGAAGTCTTTATCATGAATATGTATATCACCGGAGATATGTGCATCAGCAATTTCACGCGGAAGGATGTAATTATCAATAAAATATTTTGACCCTTCAGAACCGTATTTCAGCATGGTTCCCATGGCTGTATCTGAGTCAATATTAGCGTTTTCGCGTTTAAGGTCTGCATCTTCAGCGTAACGGAAGGTGAGATCCTTGTATATTTCCATTAAATCACTTTCAGCCTGACGTGTTTTGGCGTGCTCGGCGCGGTACAGGATATAGGCCTTGGCCGTTTTTGCATAATCGGCTTTGATCAGCGTTTCCTCCACAATATCCTGTATCTGCTCTACCGTTGGGCGGCCCAGAGCCTCAGCCGCTGAGGTAACCACATTCGTCAGAAACTCAATGTGCTTTTCTGTCATAGATTCGCCGCTCACAGAGATATTCGCTTTGTAGATGGCGCTGCTGATTTTACGGGTATCAAAAGGCGCTACAGTCCCGTTTCGTTTTATAATACTGTCGATCATTACATCATTCCTCCGGATGCTTAGTTATTGTTGTTCACATCGAAAATCATACTATATATTGTGCTGACTGTCAATTTGTGGACAACATTTTGTGAAAATGATTAAAATGAGAGAATGAGAGGGCTGAGGCCTGTGGATAAAAAATGTGCACAAAAATTTTTAATAAATAAGCGCGAAAGAGAGCAAATTTTTACAGTTAAAAATGGCTGTGCATATGAAAAAACGGTACACGCTATTTTAACGTGTACCGCTACATTTAGATAGAAAATAGTTTTTTATGAGAAAAACATACAATATATAGATTTGATGTACTTGCCTTTACTCATCTTCTGCATCTGTTGTTTCCTTCCGCACAAGCAGCATGGTAACGGCACAGAGGAGTGTCAGACTGAGTGCTGCCACCGCAGGCAATCCGCCTTTTATATTATTCTTTATGGCGCCGTTAATTCCAGTGTCCACATTCTCGGAGACCGGGGTAGTGCCGTTCAGGTAGCTGGATACGGTTTTTAAGGCATTACCCATTTCCTGGAGATAAAGGGTCGATTCGGATTTAAGGCTTTCTCTGGTACCCGTTCTGACATTTTCACCGGGGTTTGAGACAGCTGAGGCAGTAGATTCTTTTTCGACAGCAACTTTGGGCGCTGTCGTCGGCACTGCTTTTGTTTGACTGCTGCCGTGGTCCATATCACTCTGAGTAACAGTAGGATTTCCCTCCTGATCAAGTGTAATGCGGATAGCGTTGGAATCGCCGTTAATACTGCCGTTTTTGGCTTCAAGCTGGAAAACATAGCTGTGGCCGGCTTCCAGACCGGTTAGATTATATTGGTTTGAGGCTGCCGCAGTAATTTTTTCAGACGGCCAGGTCTGCCATGAACCACTGTTGTCTTTTTCCACCCAAAGTGTTGGGGTGCCAAAGCTTTGGATTGGCTGGTGGAATCGGAGAAGCAGGCTGTAGCTGCCAGTGTTTTCAGTCACAGGCGCATCGTAATAAATAAACGGCTTTTTAGGATCAATAACGACAAGCCTCTGCGTTTGATTTTCCAGTAAAGCGGCGGCGCCGGCAGGAGTAAAGGTATCGGGACAGAGCTCGTAGTCCAGCGGATAAATTCCAGCCTTTGTAATGTCTGCTTTGTCAGTATTCCAACAGACCGGTAATGACGAGGTGTAGCGGATATCGCCAGTATCCTTGTCGGTGATTTTAAACACCATACTATCAGGCAGACCGCCCAGAGTGTCCAGTTCTGTATAGTGGTAGCCTGTATTTTTGGGAGCTGCGGTGGTATCTGCAATAACAGCGTTTTCTGCCTCAGGGGAGACAGCGCTTGTATTTAGAAGCACTTCGCCTGCGTCAACAGCCGTGGCTCCGGCTCCTTCAGCAGTAATTTCACTGAAATAGGCATCAACGGAGCCCTTTGTCTGAATAGCGGTGCTGCTGCCGCCAATGGTACTGACAAGGGTAGAATTAAAGGTCAGATCAGCGTTGCTGACAGCGTTGATACCAAAGGTGTCAGCACCGGTTGCTTCAATTTTTGAAGCCTCTGCCGACAGGCGGCTGTTTCCGGTAATTATAATGGCTGTGCTGTTTTCAGCGGTAGCTGCCAGGGTCGTGTGATCGAGCTGAAGGTCTGCATTATTTTCCAGCTTGACCAAAGTCCTCTGTCCGGTAATAGTCATATTTTTAAAGGACCAGCTGTTTTGGATGTACAGGGTATTTCCGCCGAGATCCAAGGTAATGTTGCTGTCGGGTTCAAAGCCGCCGATACTGCTGTCTGTTCCTAAAATAATATCCTTAGTGATGCGGATGGTTCCTCCGGTTTCGTTAAGTGCACTGACTGCGGAGGTTAAGGTTTCGGCACTGTCGGCCGTATTTTCAGGTGTCTGGGCACATACCGGCATAACGGTAAAGAACAGACACAATAATATCAATAATAAGGTTCTCTGGGTCTTCATAAGCCCTCCTTGAGCATTCGAATAGTGTCAAATTGCCAATCGCACCTATTATACCACAAAATTGCCCGGGAGTGAACAGTTTATCAATGAAAAGCATCTTGTTTATTGAGAAATACACGAAAAAAGCACCCTTTCGGATGCCCTTTTCGTATATTTATTTAGAGAGGTAGATAATGAACTTTATTGCTCGACGATAACGGCAATTCCGTTTGGAATAACTGTAAAGCTAGCGTTTTGACCTTTGATTTCCCTTGCCATTTTGACGGCGGTGTCAAGATCTGGCGCGTAGGTCATTTTCATTTCAGTTACAATATCTTTCATTTCCGGCCGTGTAACATATAAAACCGTGTGTTTTGAGAGAATGCGTGCAAGAATCTGATATTCCCACTGGTCAGGCTGTGTCTGGTTCTGTGGAATCGTCATAATGTTTTCAAAAAGTGCTCTGGCGGATTCGCAGTCCCGCATGGCATGGTAAAAGCCATCGCCGCCGGTACCATCCAGACATTCGGCGCAGAGAATAATAACGCCGTCGTCTCCGGCGGATGCTTCGGCAGCAGTCATACTTTTAACGCACTGATACATGTTCTGATCGAGAGGCGCCCCGCCGTTGCCAGTGATGACGACGTCGGCCGGTACGGCCTTGACACGGCAGTATTGTTTTAAAAATTCGCAGCCAGCCTCATGTGCGATGAAAGGATCACCCGCAAAGGCCATGACAACACGTTTGTCTTCGTCGATGATCACATTGACAATGTACTGGAGGCCAGCCTGTTCAGCGGCAGATTTCATATCGGTATGGATCGGGTTGTTTTCTAAAATACCGGTGCGCGCGTAAGGGCTTGCAATGAATTTGCTGCAGTGATTGCCTAAAACGGTCACGCGGTCAGAGACGCCAGGCAGCACGCTTTTTCGTCCGCCTGAAAAGCCGGCGAAAAAATGTGGCTCAATGAATCCTTCAGAGACAAGAAGGTCGGCCTCGGCGGCAAGGCGGTTGATGATCAAATCGGCGCCAGAGGGAAGTACCCCGATTTTGACATTTTCGTCGGCATTGGAAGAATCGTGTACAGCGATTTTTTCTTCATCGACAATTTTCTGCCCCAGCTTTGATACCAGCTCGTCCTTTGTCGTACCGCGGTGGAAGCCTGTGGCGACCAGCAGTGTAATGTCGATATCCGGGTTTCCTGCGCGCATTTCCTCAAGCATAAATGGAATAATATGTTTGCTTGGCACAGGGCGTGTATGGTCGCTGATAATGATGACGGCTGTTTTTTTATCCTTTGCCAGCTCTTTTAGGGAAGCGCTGCCTAAATGTTTTGCCATCGCAGCCTTGACAATATCATCCTCGGTCTGGTCGCTCTGCAGATTACCGATATTGGAATTCAAGACACCAGCGACCTGTTCATCAGGAAGCTCCAGGGTCAGTTCTGTGTTACCGTAGGGAATTTTTGAAATCATAATGATCCTCCAATTTAAATGATTTAGCACGATGTGAGTATAAATTCGGTCAAAAATATTGGTAAGTGGTCTTACCAGTTATGTTCTTATTGTAGTATGCTTTTTGAAGAAAGTCAAGGATAAAAAAACCGTTTTCAAAAATAATTTCAAAAATTGGCTGGCTGGAATGCAAAAGCGGAATATTTCAAAATAAAAAAGCTCCGCTGCAGCGGAGCTTTCTGAGCATTATTATTGAAGTTCGGCATCATAGAAATGGTAACGGTAGATGCTGGTAACTTCGAAGTTTTTAACATTATCGCCTAACAGGTAGAACATGGTGTCATTATACAGCGGAATTGCACCATAATCTTTGTGTGTCAGGATTTCATCGGCCTTTTCATACAATTCCTGGCGTTTGCTTTCGTCTTTTGTCTGACGAGCCTGGTTGATGAGGTCGTTGAATTCCGGATTGTTGTATTTGTTGGATACCTGCTGGGTAGTTGTGGCAGACATACGCTGGTAAATCATACCGTCTGGATCAACGTAGTCGGTATACCAGTTGCTGACAGACAGGTTGATGGAACCGCTCTTGTTCATGTCGTTGTAGCCTGCGTGGTCAACCTGAGACAGTTCGATGTTGATACCGGCTTTTTTCGCCTGATCCTGAATCGCGGTGGCAACCTTGATCAGTGTCTGGTAATTGGTTGATCCGACGACAGGAATGGTAATGCCATCCGGATAGCCGGCTTCTGCCAGTAATTGTTTTGCTTTTTCCGGATTGTATTCATATTCAGGAAGGGAATCATTGTATCCGAGCAGTCCTTTGGGAATAAAGCTCTTGGCCGGTGTAGCAGCGCCGGATAACAATTCGTCGCACAGGGCTTTGCGGTCTACGGCGTAGGACAGGGCTTCCTTAACCTTGGGATCGGTATAGGTTTCGTTGTTTGGACTTAAGTAGACAAGGCCGATTGGATTAAAGCTGTGCATTTTGTCTTTGACAGCGTCGTTGCTTGTCACCGTTTCATATTGTCCGGTGTCCAGCATGACGAAATCGCAGTTGCCTTTCTGGAATTCCATAACCTGAGTGTTCAGGTCATTTACGAACTTAAAGCTGACGCCATCAAGCTTTGTTTTATCGCCGTGGTAATCGTCAAAACGTGCCATTTCGATGCCCTGGCCTGCTGTGTAGGAGGTCATTTTAAATGGGCCGGTTCCGTACAGAACAGTACGTCCCCAGTCTCCGCCGGCTTCTTCACAGGCTTTTTCCGGGAAGATTACAGCATATGGAGCGGATAAAGCTGCTTCGAAAGGTGCGTAGGGCTGCTGAAGAACGATATCGAAGTGTGTGTCATCCTTGATTTTAAAGCCTTCAAGTGAATCGGCTGTGCCGTCTTCAAGCGCTTTAAACCCAACAACCTGGTCAAACAGTGAGCCCATGAGACCTTTAGTGATTAAGCGTTCATAGGAATACTTAACATCAGAAGACTTCAGGGTTTCGCCGTTATGGAATTTAACACCATCTTTAAGCTCAAAGCTGTAAGTCAGACCATCGTCTGAAACGGTTGGCATCTGCTTAAGCAGCTGTGGATCCAGGGTTGTATCATTGTTCAGGCCGATGAGTGTTTCGCAGGCTTGTCTGATACCATAATCAGGTATGCCTGAGTACCCATGTTGGTGTCGATGGGAACATTCGGGTCCTGCATGACAACACGCAGGGTATTGCCGCTACTGCTGCTGCTTGAAGCGCCTTTGTCGCCGCATCCCGCTACGGTAAAGACAAGCGCCAAAACCAACAGTAAAGCAGCCAGTTTTTTCATACTTTTCATATTCTCTCTCCTCTATAAAATATTGAAAACTGTTTACAGGAAGGTGAAAATGCTCAATTCACACCCTGTATGATAACGATTTTACCATAAAAACTGCTATTTGTCGAGAGAGTGAATCAGGGGATGCGTTTGTATATTTCATTCATTGAGCGTATCCAGGAGATATCAATGCTACCCAGAGCATCGTGGGTAATCCGGAAGCTCCAGTTGCCGTCGGCACAGCCGGGACAGTTCATTTTTGTGTCACCGCCAAAACCGCAGAGATCCTGAATGGGCAGAATGGCGAGGCTGGCGCAGCTTTGCCACAGGCAGCGGATAAAATGGTGACAGGATGGGCTTTGGGGGCCTCCTTCCTGCCATTCGCTGCCGCCGCAGGGATAATTGATATATTTTAAAGCATAGTCCCGTTTGTAAGGGGGAAGCTCCCACAAAAAACCGAGCAGTGTGTTGTTGTCGTGGGTTCCTGTGTAGGCAATGCTGTTTTCCACATAATTATGAGGCAGATGCTGGTTATTGCCCTCCTCAATAAAACCAAACTGAAGTATACGCATACCGGGAAAGCCGGTTTCATGGAGAAGATTAGTGACTCCCTCGTCCATTACGCCCAGGTCTTCGGCGATGATGCGCGGCTCTTTAAAATCAAAAGCATTGAAGACCGCGTTGAAGAAATCCATGCCGGGACCCTCCAGCCATTTGCCATTTCGTGCGGTTTTAGCAGTGCCGGCCACAGCCCAATAGGCAGAAAAACCTCTGAAATGGTCAATCCTAACCGCGTCGTAGATCTCAAGGGAACGGCCAATCCGGTCGATCCACCATTTATAGGCCGAAGTCTTCATGGCAGTCCAGTTGTACAGCGGATTCCCCCACAGCTGGCCGTCGCAGCAGAAATAATCCGGCGGCACCCCGGCAATATGATTAGGCTGGCCTTCCGGGTCGAGATCGAAGAGATCACGGTGCGCCCAGACATCGGCGCTTTCCAGGGAGACATAGATGGGCATGTCGCCGATAATCTGGATACCGTTATCGTTGGCGCAGCATTTTACAGCATTCCACTGTTTAGTAAATTCGTACTGCAGGAACTCGTGGAACAGGATTTCCTCGGCGTAGGTTTCCCTGGCCTCCTTCAGAGCCTCGGTGTGATGATCCCGGAGCCCCACATCTTCCCACAGGTACCAGTCCTTTCCGTCGAATTGGTTTTTTAAAGTCATATAGAGGGCATAATCTGGAAGCCAGTGGCGCTCCTCGTCCTCAAAAATTTTAATGTCTGATCTTATCTGATCGTCAATGCGGCTGAAAGCCTTTCGAAAAAGACTGGGGCGGGTTTTATCGAGCCATTCATAGGCGGCGCTGTAAGGATCGCTGTATTCGCTGGATTTCAGCTCGTCCTGTGTAAGGAGACCTTCCTCGGCCAATATCTCAGGATCGATAAAAAAAGGGTTGCCCGCAAAGGCAGAAGGGCTTTTATAAGGCGAGTGGCACTGGTCTACTGGTCCAAGGGGCAACGTCTGCCAGTAGGTAAAGCCCATTTTATTTAAAAGGTTGATGAAAGAGCAGGCCTCTTTTCCAAAAGTCCCGATACCGTATTTACCAGGAAGCGATGAAATGTGCATTAAAATACCGCTTGATCGTTTAAAGCTCATAATTAATCCTCTCGTTATTAAGTAATATAAGTATTTAAGACTTTAATAGTTTATCATACCGGTCAATACTTGTAAATGTTTTGTTCATTTAAAAGTGCCTGTACAAGTCCTACTCTCTATTTCATACCTCCGCAA
>CAUEUD010000089.1 GCA_959020865.1 Eubacterium limosum
ATTTCTACTCAAACTCACTATATTTGGTGGAAGGCCTCAGTCCGGTAACAAGGTAACAAATGAAGACTACGGAGTTTTTATAACCCCGCATCAGTTATAAAAGTTAATGGTATTTTGTTCATTTTAGTTTTGAAAAAAAATAAAAGTTCCTGGCGTAACATGAACTGCCCCAAAAGTTAGACAAAATATGGTTGAGCGACTAAAAGGATTGGATTCAGTATTGCACTAAACTCAATCCTTTTAGTTTGCTTTTAATACGTTTATGATTATAATATTCGATATAATTTTTAAGCTCAATTTTAAACGCTTCAATTGAAATGACATTTTCATGGTAAAACAACTCGGATTTCAATAATCCAAAAAATTTATCATGGGCACATTATCCAAACAGTTTCCTTTTCTCGACATACTTTGGCGAATTCCTTTGCCTTTTAGTCGTTGCTGGTACTTGTTTTGCTGATACTGCCAACCCTGATCGGAATGTAAAATCATATTGGTATCATTCGGTATTTGCTCAAAAGCTTTATCTAATATCCGCATGACTTATCCTAAAACAGGACGCTCACTAATGCTGTAGCTAATAATCTCACCGTTATACATATCCAGTATTGGAGAAAGATACAGTTTTGTTCCCAAAAAGGAAATTTCAGTAATATCGGTTGTCCATTTTTGATTTGGCGCACACGCAGTTCGGGAGCAAGTTTACCAACCGTCCCTTTTGTATGAACGGTATTTTTTTATACGGATCATACACTTTAAGTTTAAATTTTTCATCAATCTTTGAACCGTTTTATGATTAACCTTGTAACCGCGATTATGAAGTTCCATAGTTATTCGCCGATTACCATATCGTCCTCGATGTTCATGATAAATTGCTAAAATATTTTCTTTGATTTCTCCGGATTTATCGGATCTTTCCCTTTTTTTACAGTTGTAATAAAAGGTACTTCATAGAATTCCCGCCAGTTTTAACAAATCGGTCAATTGATAATGATGCCTTAATTCTTTTATGACCGTTACTTTTTTCGTGCCCGTAATTTTTTCTCCTCTTGAATTAAGGCATTCAATTTTTTTAAGTATTCATTCTCCATTCGAAGCCGTTGAGCTTCCCCTAAAAGCTCTTCATTTGTTTCAAGCGCTCTTTTACAAGACGCTTCCTTTTTTGGATTAATCATCTTACGTTCTCTGTTTTCCAGATAGAGTGTTCTTTTCCTTGCTCGTAGTAAATCCGTTCCCACTTTTTGATCGTTGGATGATTCGGGACATTAGAATGAGTGGCTGTTTGACGTTCTAAAGTATCCGTGTTTTTCATATATTCTACAACAGCTACTTTGAAATCGCCAGTATAAATTTTACAAAGCGTTGTTAAGCCATCGATTCCATGCTGCAAGTAAGCATCTTTCCACTTTCGGATGCTGCTTTTATCACACGAAAATTCTTCTGAGATATCCTGCAAAAAGCATTCTTTTTGTAAATATTTTAATACAACTTTGCGTTTGAATTCCACTATACGTTTCTTTTTTGACATAGAAATAATCCCTTTCGTCAGACATGATTATTTGTCTAACAAAAGGGATTCATTTCAATAATCCAGAGAGCTTTTATTCTTATTATCTAAAAGAGGGGGACTGCGTGAATTTGATTGATATAAATCCACATAGTCGTCATTGGTAGGTAGTAGTTTAGCTTAAAATTAATGATTCAAAATTTTATAAAGTCAGGATGCACTTGGCATTCAATAATGGCCGGTCCTCTATATGACAACGCATCCTTTACAGCCTCTATTGCTTCTTCATTTGTTTCTGCAGTATAACCCTTTATTTTATATGCTTCTGCAACTTTCATAAAGTTAACATTAAAATTAATGTCCGTTCCACAGTAATGGTTTTTTCCATAATTATCATGCTGAAGCTGTCTAACCATCCCTAATTTATGGTTATTGATCAATAAGATATTAATATCCAACCCGTGCTCTGCGATGACCCCCAGTTCACCCATAGCCATCTGGAAACTGCCGTCCCCACAAACCGCAAAAATCTGCCGAGGTTTTTCTTTTGAAGCAAAGGCAGCTCCGGCAGCAGCCGGAATACTGTAGCCCATGGTTCCCAGACCACCAGAGGTGAAAAACCGGCGATCATTAAAATATTTATAATGCAACGCTGTCCATATTTGGTTTAGCCCTACATCCGCTACCATCGTCGTATTGTCCATGGTGATGTCTGAAATTTCTTTCATCATAATTTTGGGGTTAATAAAGCCTTTTTCCAAAGCATGGTCATAGGCCGGCAAATACTTCATCTTAATTGATTGAATATATTGCAGCAAATCAACCGTATTAATTTGTAGATCTTTCTGGTTAAAATTTTTTAATACAGCAGAGGCGTCTCCAACAATCGGGATATTGGTGTCATCAATATTTTTTCCAATTTCAGCCGGGTCGATATCAATATGAATCAACTGCATGTGATTTATTTCCTCAGCGGCATTAGTTGTTCCACGATCAGACATTCTCGCGCCGATACAAATACAAAGATCTGCCGCGTTTAAAATTTTATTGGAGCAGACAAAACCATGACTTCCAACCACACCGCAATATAAAGGGTTATTCTCTGGAAAACATCCCACGCCCATAAGGGTTGTGATTACCGGAATACTGTTTTTTTCGGCAAACACAAGAAGCTCAGCTTCGGCATGGCTCAGAGCCACGCCACCGCCTGCGTAAATAACAGGTCGTTTAGACGCCTTTATTTCACGGATTGCCCGTCGAATCTGGCCCGCATGGCCGGCAATGGTTGGATTATAGCCCCTGATATCAATTGTTTCACAGCACTGTGTCACCTTGGCATTGGTATTTTGAACATCTCTCGGAATATCAATGAGGACCGGGCCCGGCCTGCCCGTAGAAGCAATATGAAAAGCCTCATGGATAATTCTCGGGATATCCTCTGGATCTTTAACAAGGTAAGAATGCTTGGTGAATGGCTCCGTCGCACCGGTAATGTCTGCTTCCTGAAAAGCATCTGTACCGATCAACGCAGAATTCACCTGTCCGGTAATCGCGACAATCGGGATCGAATCCTGATAAGCAGTTGCAATACCGGTTATCAGATTGGTCGCACCAGGGCCGGAAGTCGCCAGACAGACACCAACCTTACCGGACTGTCTGGCATAGCCGCTGGCGTAATGGGGAGCGGCCTGTTCGTTTCTGACTAAAATATGCTCAATCGGTGATTCACGCAATGCGTCATACAAAGGAAGCAACGACCCACCCGGGTAACCGAAAATGATATCAACTTTCTCATTTTTCAAACATTTCAAGATCAATTTTGAGCCTAACAATCAGAACACTCCCCTTCCAAAAATACCAAGTCTCTTAAGCGTCACATCTTTTCTGAAGTGCTTCCCACTTACGGTCGACTTCTTTTTGCATTTTTTCAATGAGTCCTTTATTTTCTTTTTTAAATAAATGCTTGAAGCGGCCCTGAACTTTTAAGAAATCTTCAATGGGCAGTTTTTTCTTTGGCTCATAATTGAGTATCCATTTTCCTTCAATCACCTCATAAAGCGGCCAGTAGCAGGTCTCGACCGCCATCTTACAGATATCCATGATATCCGGCGTGTTGTAACGCCAGCCCCGCGGACAGGGCGCGAGGACATTTAAAAAGGCCGCGCCTTTTGTATAGATCGCTTTTTCTGCCTTTGTATGAAGATCCTTAAAATTCCGGATAAAGGTGGTCTGGGCCGCATAGGGGATGTCGTGGGCGGCGAGCACCTCGGTTAAATCTTTTCGATTCTGCTCCTTGCCGTCTGATTCTCGGCCGACAGGGCTTGTGGTGGTGTCTGCGTACATGGGCGTTGCTGAGGAGCGCTGGATTCCTGTATTCATGTAGGCTTCGTTATCATAGCAGACGTAAACCATGTCGTGGTTTCTCTCCATTGCGCCTGAAAGAGACTGAAAACCAATATCGTAGGTACCGCCGTCACCGCCAAAAGTGATGAATTTATAATTTTCCTGTACCTTTCCTTTTTTCTTTAAGGCACGGTATGCAGATTCCACACCGCTGCAGGTGGCAGCGGCGTTTTCAAAGGCATTATGGATAAAGGAGTCCTTCCACGCTGTGAAGGGATACATGAAAGAAGATACCTCCAGACATCCCGTGGCGCAGGTGATCACTGCCTCATCGCCTTCGTGCAGGCCGCGCAGAACATTCCGAACCGCGATTGTTCCGCCGCAGCCGGCACACATTCTGTGGCCTGGTGCCAGTCGTTCCTCTTTATTCATCGTTTCTTTAAAATTATACGACATTCTTACTCCTCCTATTCTCTAACCGATAAATAACGGTAGTTTTCACCGACATCGCCTGCTTTGTCCGCTTTCTGCATATCGTCAAAGACAGACGCAAGGCTTTCGATGGTAACATCTCTGCCGCCAAGGCCATAAACGTAGTTGATCATGGGGATATTGACGTTTATGTTATACAGGGCGTTTTTCACATCCTCGGCAATAGGGCCTGCGTAGCCGTTATAGCTTTCGGTGCGATCCATACAGGCGATGACCTTTGCATGCCGAATGGCCTCTGCGATTTCTTCTGAAGGAAAGGGGCGGAACACTCTGATTTTCAGCACGCCAGCCTTGACTCCGGCAGCACGAAGCTCGTCAACGGTATCCTTGGCTGTGCCTGCCGCTGAGCCCATAATGATCATGATATACTCAGTATCCTCCAGCTGATATGCCTCAAACAGGCCATATTCTCTTCCTGAGATGCTCTCAAAATCATCAGCCACAGACTGAATGACTTTTTTCGCATTTTTAAGGCCTTCAAGCTGGGCTCTTTTGGCTTCCATGTAATATGAGCTTACCGCATATGGACCAACCGCCAAAGGCTCTCCGGCTTTTAAGAGATACTCGTCCGGCGTGTATTCTCCCACAAAATCTTTGACAGCAGCGTCCTCGAGAAGATCAATGTTCTCAACTGCATGGCTTGTGATAAAGCCGTCCTGACAGATCATAATCGGCAGACGGACATCTGGATGCTCCGCAATCCGGTATGCCTGAACAAAATTGTCATAGGCTTCCTGATTGTTTTCGGCAAAAATTTGAATCCAGCCAGAATCTCTTGCTCCCATGACGTCAGAGTGGTCACAGTTAATATTGATCGGGCCAGATAAAGCACGGTTTACCAGCGCCATTGCAATAGGAAGGCGGTTAGAGGCCGCCACGTAGAGCATTTCCCACATGAGCGCCATGCCGCATGACGAGGTGGCGGTCAGTGTCCTGGCACCTGCCGCTTCTGCACCGATGGCCGCGCTCATAGCGCTGTGCTCGCTTTCAACCGGGACAAAAACCGTGTCGACCTTACCGTCTGCCACAAAGCTGGAAAAATATTGCGGCACCTCTGTGGAAGGCGTGATGGGAAATGCCGGCATAACATCCGGGTTGATCTGACGCATCGCAATGGCAATGGCCTCGTTTCCTGATAAGCGTTCTCTCATTTTCATTCTCCTTCCTTCATAATAATCGCATCGAAGGGGCATACCTTTGCGCAGATACCGCAGCCCTTGCAATGATCCATATCAAAGTCCAGACGTTTTTCATTCTTTACCGGAATAGAGCTGTCTGGACAAACTGGTACGCAGAGCAGACACTGCTTGCAGTTATCTGCAATATACCCGGGGGCATCCACCCGCCATTCGCCTGTATTAAAAGCCTCCGATGTCTTACTGCCCACAACTGTACAGCCACTTGTAAGTTCCTGCCATTTGACGCTTTCACTTAATTTAGAAATATCCGCTGCCATTTATTTTACCTCCTGAAGCGCCAGCGACAGGGCCTTCATATTGCCCTCAATAACCTCTGGCTTCGATGCGAATTTATGCTCAAAAGAATGCCGCATTTCATTAAGAAACGCTTCCTTTTCCATAACGCCGCTCACCTTTACAATGGAGGCGAGCATGGGTGTGTTTGGAAAATATTTTCCGAGAGCTTCGATAGATACTTTCCGGGCATCAATGGTGAAAACCCGGCCGGTATAGCCCTTAAGGTGCCTGATAATTTCAGATTTATCCTTGCTGGTATTGATGATTACCGCGCCCTCGGGGCTCAGCCCCTTCGTAACGTCGACAGATTCCAGCAAAGTCTCATCAACCACCACCACATAGTCTGGCTCATAAATATTTGAATGCACCCGGATTTTGTTCTGACTCAGCCGGTTATAGGCTGTGATCGGCGCACCCATTCTTTCCGGGCCATATTCCGGAAACCCCTGCACATACATCCCTGTCGAAAAGGCAACATCAGCCAACAGCAGGGCGGCCGTTTTTGCGCCCTGCCCGCCGCGGCCATGCCATCTTATTTCTAAAGTATCTTTCATTTTATTTTCTATTCTCCTTTACTTGCTTTATTCTTCTTCATTTCCTGCTTCTGTCTTTTTTCCTCCGCCCGTTTTTCACGTTTCTGGGCAGCTGCAACCGCAACTTCCTTGCCTTCGATTTCCTCGACCTCCAGATACTGTTTTGACCAGAACATTCTTACAAACCCAAAGATCACGACAACCTGTAAAAATACAATGGGGAAACCAACCAGCAGCTTAACGGCTTTCGCACCGTCCAATCCGCCCAGCAGCAGGAATAAAAGCGCGATACCGCCCATGAGCACACCCCAAAAAATCTGGATTCCCTTAGGCGCGTCCTTATCCTCCGCGTCATCATCCTGGCCCTTCAGACTCATTTTAGAAACCGTCGAGGTGACTGCGTTTGCCAGGGTTACAAAAGAAATAACGATGATGATCATCATTAAAACCTTCATGATATTCGAAAGAGGCATACTGTCAAACAGGCTCAGCATAACGGCTTCTGTGCCGTCCTTTAGCATAATGGCGTTTAAGTTCAGGCCGCCAAAGAACTGTTCATGCGCTGCCAGACCGCCAAAGAGCCAACACCACACCATACCAAACAGACCAGGGGCGATCATGTTAACACCGATGAATTCCTTGAAGGTTCTGCCTTTACCCAGCCGTGCCAGGAAAAAGCCCGTGGTCGGCGCAAAGATAAAGAAATCAATATACCAGAGCCAGTTCCACCATACCGACCATTTATCTGCGCCCACCATGGGTTCATTAAAGGTCATGTTTGAGAAGAAATGCGTGATCATGCTCCCGGTTGTCTCTGTACCGAGGGACAGCGAGAAGATGGTCGGCCCAAAAATAACCACGTAAATCAGCATCAGGATAAAGAGCTTGGCATTGTTATCGCCGAGCCACTGAATGCCTTTCTTGAGGCCTGAGACGCTCGACAACGTATAAATCAAAGTAATGACAATTCCGATAATGATGTAAGAAAGATAACTTGCGCCAATGCCAAACACCTGGCTGAGACCATTGGCTACCTGCAAAATCCCGTATCCAAAAGAACCGGCTACACCGCCGACAATGGCAAAGGTCACAATGCCGTCAATCCAGCTTCTGTAGCGGTAAACCTTGTCTCCAAACAGCGGGTACAGTGTTGCCGACACGCTGAAGGGCTGTTTCATATTGTGATAAACATAACCGGCGATAAGCCCCGCAATGACATAGACGCCGTACAAGGTCAGCGACCAGTGCATCATGGTATTTTCCATGGCCCAGCTTAAGGCGCCGTAGCTTCCAGCCTCAAGTCCCGCACCGACCGCCGGACGGAAGGTATATTCAATGACTTCCGCTGGCGGGAAGAACACGATTCCCATACCCATACCAGCGCACAGCGACATGGCCCACCAGGTAAAGGTCTTGAACTCTGGCTTGGCATCCTTTCCGCCCAGCTTGATCTTTCCATATTTCGAAAACATAAAATAGAGTGCAAAAACAATGCACAGCAATGTCGCCAGATTTAAGAACCAGCCAAGATTGCCGCACAGAAAGTTTACAACACTGTTGAGCGCCGCGACAAAACCCTCTTGGTCAATCTGGCTCAGTACAAAAATAATGGCGAAAATGACAGCCGATATCCCGATAACAACATAATCATACTTACGCGCTTTACTATTCATAATTTCCCCCTTCTGCTCAATTTTTCATTGAGACTCAATAATGTTCCCCATTGTCGTAAAAGCAGCTGGCCGGTATGTCGGTAAAGGTTATCTGCGAATCCGGAAAGCCGCTGTCTTTTAACAGCTGTGTTAACGCCTGCGCAGTTTTATCCTGAACCTCCTGGGTCCGCCCCAGCCATAAGACATCCACAATGGGCATCCATTCCTCTTTTCTTGTGTTTTCCAGATGGATAGTCTGCTGAAACAAAACATGAATATACTCTGGCTTTGTGTCCGCAACCTCCACAATAATATCTTTAACCGATTTTGCCACTGTCTGTGCAGTCTGGCAGGGAACCCCGTGTATGGTTACTCTCGGCATTATTTTTCCCTCTTATAAACCTCAACAATCCCCTCAAAGCCGTTGATCTTAATCCAGTCACCTGTCTCGATCACATCGCAGGGATCAGCCGAGACAATATCCGTCACCGCTGGTGATCCAATGACGACCGTCGCCACACCCGCTCGGGAATCCATCTTGCTGAAAATCCATCCAGCCGGCTTAAACCCGGAGATCATAGCCGAATGGAAATGGCAGGACCATCCATTGGAGCCTTTGCTGCAGGGCAGCACCAAGATTTTGCCGTTAATGTTCTTACCCTCCTCGGCATGTCCTTTTTCGATGATTTCACCGGTTGTATCACTGACACCGGCCCAACCCTGAATGCTTTCCCTGCATACCAACGCCTCACCCTCGGCAATTCCCTGATAGGCGCCGCGTCCATACATTGTTAGAATTTCCATTTATTTTACCTCCAACCATTTTCCGGCCACTGCCGCGTCAATACAGGCGTATTTATCGCCATAGTATACCGGATTTGTGAATTCCGAACGGATATAGTGTGCCTGTTTTGCGCCATCTGTCGCCATTCCCTTCGCGTGACCAAAGTATTTGCTGCCAATGACCAGGGGGCATCCGCTGGTCAGGATATGGCCGCCGGCGTCCTCAACCATTTTGCAGTATCCGTTCTGAACAGCCATCTCTCTTGTGGCGTAGTCTGTCCAGAGGGCAAATTCAACATTTTCTGCAAATTTTTTGCCTTCGATGTACAGCGCCGCATCTCGGATCTCTTCCAGCGTGTAATGCGGACAGCCCAGCGCGATGAAGTCAACAGGCTGCTCGCCCTTGTCACACAACATGGCAAGGGATTCGTCATAATCCTGCTGTGTGATTTTGATAACCGGCGCGTCCTTTTTGCCGCCGAGAGCCGCCTCACGGGTTGGCGCTTCGGGGGTGAAATCAACAATATGACACATTTCTGCGCCACTGGTAGTCGCCATGGCTGCAAAGCACTGTTTTAACTTGATGAGGTTCGGCTTTTTAAAGCTGCCGTCAATGACCGGCACACCATGCGGCGGCAGCTTACGGCCAACGGTATACCCGATAATATCCCAATCCACTTCGGTTTCTGACGGACATTCAATCTCAAAAACAATGGTACCGATACGCGCTTCTTTGGTATGGTTTCCCCAGAGCGGCGTTCTACCGCAGACCGCGCTCCAAGCCGCAGCTTCAATACCGTCAGAGTTGCCGCACGCCCCAAAAACAGAGTTGCACATGACCACATTGCTGGATTCTGTGGTTACAAAGTGCTCTCCTTTTAAAGGAATCCAACCAATAAGGTAGGGGGTACAGCTTCCTGTAATTGAAACGCCCGCTTTCTTAGTGATTTCGAGAAATTCCCTGTTTTTATCAAACAGCTCCTTATCAAGGTGCAGCGGTTCATAAACATACTGGTCACAGGGTGCCACACAAGTCTGGCAGAAGCAGCCTTTTTCCATTTCCCCCATAGGGATTGTCTTATCTGCACACAAATACATTTTAGAAAAAATTTCATCATAATCATCTGATCCCAGAGATTCCAGATAGGGGTGTGCCCCAAAGTAAAGCGTTGCTTTTGATACCTCGCACAGCTCCTGTGCTCCAAGGGATTCTGCGTATTCAATGATTTTTTGCAGCGCTATCTGTTTGAACTCGCCAAACTCACCCTCACGCATCCTCTTTTCATATTTCGTTAGTTTTACCATTTCTCTCTCCTTGTTCGTTATTACCGGTAATTGTTGATATGCTATTAATTAATGCAAGTATCGTGCCAATTTAAGAAAAACAAAATTCCCACATTTTTACACAAATTTGTGATATAATCAGAAAAAAATTATCTAAATTTAAAAAAGAAAAATAGATACTATTTATTTTTAGACAAAGGGAGGTCAGTCGTTTATGGAAAATCCTTTCAACCACGGTCCCGAATACCTGGCATATCTGGAAAGTCTGCCAAAGGAGTTTTTCCTGAAAATTTTGGAAAACATCTATCTGGGTATTTATGTCAGCGACCGGGATGGAAACACCATCTATGCCAATCCAGCCATCACGCGGCATTATGGAAAACGGCCGGAGGAGCTCGTCACCTATTCAAACTGGGGGATCTGGCAGGGCATTGTTTCTCCGCCTGCCTATAAGGAGGTCTTTGAGAAAAAGCGGACTCTTTTTTACCGTCAGATGCACTTCTTTTCCAAAGAGATCCTCACCACCATCGCAATTCCAGTATTCGATAGAAATCAGGATATTGATCTCCTCATCGGTATCACACAGGATAACATTGTAAAATTTGACCGCAGTTATGATGAAATTTATTATCAAAACACAGCGGAGAGCAAGAGCAATTTTAAAGGCATCATCGGCGAGAGCAAAATCTATCTTCAGGAACTCCTGACCCTCCGCCGGGCTGCTAAATCAAAAACCTCCATTTTAATTCTGGGAGAGTCCGGAACCGGCAAATCCCTTGCCGCGCGCTATGTTCATAATTGCAGCAAGCGAAAGGAACAGCCTTTTTTGGAAATCAACTGTGCAGCTATCCCCGAAAACCTGCTTGAATCCGAACTGTTCGGCTATGTACCCCACGCTTTTACCGGAGCAAACCCAAAGGGAAAGAAGGGCTTGTTTCAACTAGCCAATCACGGAACGTTGTTTTTAGACGAGATCGGCGACCTGCCTCTTTCTCTCCAGGCCAAAATTCTGTTTGTCCTGGAAACGGGGAAATTTCTGCCCATCGGTTCAGAAAAATATATTGAGGTAGATGTCCGTATCATCAGCGCCACCAACCAAGATCTCGAACAGCTTATTGAGGAAAAGAAATTCAGAGATGACCTCTATTGGCGCATCAATGCTATCTCCTCCATCATTCCGCCGCTCAGAGAGCGCAAGGACGACATTGTCCCGCTGGCTTTTCATTTTTTACAGCAGAACAACCGCGAAAATGGCACCAATAAAAAAATGGACCCTCTGTTTATCAGCTACCTTCTGCAATATGACTGGCCTGGCAATGTACGCGAGCTCAAAAATATCATTGAACGATGCTATATTCTGTCGCCAGGCTATAATATTTCGCCGGATAAGTTCCCCAGGAAAATAAAGAGTCTGGACGTCGATACCCCCTACGAGTCTCAGGGTACCTTTGATGAAATGATGACAGCCTATGAACGGGATATCATCAGAGCGTGCTACAAAAAAGAAAAAAACATTACAAAGGTTCAGAAAAGGCTGGGCCTTTCCCAGAACAAGGCTTACCGCCTTGTGAAAAAACATTGCGCAGACCTGGAAAAATAACTAAATAAAAAAGCGGCATATCTGTGCCGCTTTTAAAAGAGTGTAAGATTATGGAATTCTTTCTTTATTTTGCGCCGATCACCTCGATTTCAATTAAACTTCCGGGATACAGCTTCGCTGCCTGAACGCTGCAGCGCGCAGGCCTGTGATCGTTGAAAAAATGGGCGTAGATGGCGTCTACCACCGAAAAATCATCAAGGTTTTCCACAAAGATATTTACCTTTACAATATCATTTCGGCTCATACCTGCCTCTTTTAAAACGTTCTCTGTGTTAGCAAGCGCCTGTTTTGTCTGCGCCTCAATTCCTTCAAGCATTTTACTTGTCTCAGGCACAAGCCCCAGCTGTCCGGAGGTAAAGATAAAATCTCCCGCCAGAACAGCTTGGGAATAATGGCCTGTGACTTCAGGCGCTTCTTTTGTATTTACAATCACTTTTTCCATTGGTTACTCCCCCGGTACTTAGATGCTTTCGCGGTACGCCTCATGAATATAAGGCATAAGCAGTTCATTCTGTTCTTTTGTAATTTCGCTCGGCATAAAGCTTTCAAGCCGTTTTTTCACATCTTCTTCCGCCACATCCATAACCGTGATGCTGCCTTTGTTCTGCCATTGGTTTGGGTCATCCTTGTTAAAATATTTCGGCAGATAAACCTCTTCGCGGTACATTTTCGGTGTTCTTCCCTTTAAGAATACACCCCTTGGACCGACTTTTTTCAGGGTGTCAAAGCAGAAGCGATCCTCCTCACAATTGATGCCGCGGTTAATATGGAGCGCCATATAATGCATTTCTTCATCAATGAGGAATTTCCCAAAGTTCGTTACATTAAAGGAGCCCATACAGCCACAGGTATGCAGGACAATATCTGCTTCACAGTTTCTGGTGGCCTCAATGTTCATCATGGTTTCAACGCCCGCCTGAATATCTGGCTGCTTGGCGTCGCTGAGGCCCCCGCCTGTGCGATAGGGCAGACCATAGTAATCTGCCAGCCCGGCTGTCGCGTAGCTGACAAGAACTGACTCCGGTGAACCGATGGACAGCTGAACCGTGCGCATATCGGTAGCGGCCGAAGTATTTCCATATACAACCGGCACCTCCGGATTCAGAAGCTTCGCCAGTGTGTAACCTGCCAGTACCTCAGCGTTGGTCATTGCCAGCATAGACGCCATTGACGGCGGAGCCGTCATAAGCGGCATCGCGCATGGAGTTACAATGATGGCCTGCTTGGTTTCTGCTAAAATGAAGGTCCGTTCAATGGGATCATGATCCAACGTAAGGGGCGACAACGTGTTGACAACATAAGCATTATGGACATCGTCATTTCCTTCAAATTGGTTGATAAGCTCAATGTTTTTTCTGAAAGCTACCGAAACCTTCTCGTCCTCCATTCCAAAAGTATTTGGACTCGCCATGATCATCGGTTTGTTCCCGTATTTTAAAATCATCGCGATGTTTCCAAAAATTTTCTGATCCTCTGTGAAGCTGTTGTCATAATTGAGGAAAAAGTTCATGGATGCCGCTGTCACAATTTTGCTGGTATCGGCAAGCTTAAACTGATCAAGAACATCCTGGTTCGTCATTTTTTCAATTCTGCCATTATGATGGTGTCTGTAAATATTTCCATAAATTCCAATGCTGTGCTGTTCACCCGCTCCGATGGTAATATCTCCCTTGCAGGAACGGATGGCAAATTCTTTTTTAGCGTATTTAAGCACCTCGTCTATCATCTTTTCCGGGATAAAAACCGTCTCACCCTCAACCCGCGCACCGCGCTGTTTAAATAACTCCAAAGCCTTCTCATGCTCAAACCGCACACCGACTTCTTCCAAAATCCTGACTGAATACTCATGAATCTTTAAGACATCTTCTTTTGAGACATACTGCTCATATTTTTTCATGTTCCTAACTCCTTATCATATCGTTCGGATAGTTTTTATGGTTTTATTATTATGCAAGAAGCGTGCCATTATTAATTT
>CAUEUD010000090.1 GCA_959020865.1 Eubacterium limosum
CGTACCGATCCGCCCGATCATAATATTATCCAGCAAACTCACGAAATTCGTAATTACTGATATTATACCCGACACATGTATCAAGCCTACAACCATGAAGCTAAAAATTTTATGAATTAAGTAAACATAATGAAATCGCTTGTATCATTTTAATTCCGAATTGTTACAATCTTTACAAATCTATTTTTCAAAAATACTCTGAGCAATGTTAGCACCGGCTTTTGCATCTTTGCCGTAATAATCTGCTCCGATATCGGCCGCATACTCAGCGTTGAGCACTGCACCGCCGACCATTACAGCCGTTTCCGGACAGTGTTCATGAATCTGGCTCACGGTCTCCGCCATATTTTTGACAGTTGTTGTCATCAGCGCGCTCAGGCCGACCAGCTGGATATTCTCCTTTTTAACAGTCTCAACAATTCTTTCTGTCTCAACGTCCTTGCCAAGATCCAAGATTTCATAGCCGTAATTTTCCAGGATAACCTTCAGGATGTTTTTCCCAATATCATGGACATCTCCCGAAACAGTAGCCAGTACAATCCGTCCCTTCATAATCTGTTCCTCAGCGCTGAGGTGGCTTTTGATGATCTCAAAGGATTTCTGAACTGCCTCGGCGGCAAAAATAAGGTTTGGCAAAAAGGCTTCACCTGTCTCAAATTCCTCGCCTACCATATCGAGCCCGGGTATCAGATAGTTATTGACAATGGCCATCGGGTCCAGTGTCTTCAGAAGTTCTTCCGTTGCAGCGGCGGCCTCCTCCTTCATTCCCTCAACGACCATTGTTTTAAGATCGGGCAGTGCTTCGCCTTTATCCTTGGCTATCGGGGCTGCTGATTTACTGTTATATTTTGTGACATATTGGATACAGCTTTCATCATAACCCCAAAGCCCTCTGAAGGAGGTGACAGCATCCATCATTCCCTGGTCGGAAGGATTCATAATCGGGGTGTTTAAGCCTGCTGTAAAGGCCATGGTGAGAAAGGTGCGGTGCATCAGCTCTCGGTTTGGCAGTCCAAAGGAAATATTGCTGACGCCAAGCACTGTTGGAACCTGCAATTCTGAGTGAATCAGTTCAAGCGCTTTGATGGTTTCTTTCACCATCTCCTGCTGGGCCGATGCGGTCAGAACCAGACAGTCGAGCAGCATATTCTTTTGGGGAACTCCCATAGACACTGCTTTATGAATGATTCTCTTCCCAATGGCGAGACGATCCTCAGCCTTTTCAGGAATACCCTTTTCGTCCATGGTCAGTCCCAGAACGCAGGCGCCATATTTTCTGGCAATGGGCAGTATCCGCTCCATAGAGCTCTGTTCCCCATTGACAGAGTTAATAATCGGCTTTCCATTATATTGCCGCAGCACCGCCTCAATGACCTCAGGGTCTGATGAGTCAATCTGCAGCGGCAAATCAACCAGATTGCTGACAGCCTCGACAGCCTTCAGCATCATTTCCTTTTCGTCAATATCTGGCAGCCCTAGATTGATGTCAAGAATGTGAGCCCCTTCTTTTTTCTGTTCGATGGCCAGCTTTTTAACAAGGGAAAGCTCTCCGCGGCGCAGCTCTTCCTTTAACGCCGCGTTTGTCGTTGGGTTAATGCACTCTCCGATGATGCGGATATCCTGCCCCAGCTCAACAGTTCTGGTCCCTGTTGCCACAAGTGTCTGCTGTTTCTCAGGCGCTAAATTCCCGAGCTCCGGAAGCGGAGAAGCTTTTGTGACATCAATGGTCTTTTGGATATATTCCGGGGTTGTCCCACAGCACCCGCCCAGCACAGATGCTCCTTTTTGAGCGATTTCCGCCATATAAGCGGCAAATTCGTCCGACGTTATATCATAGAAGGTTTTTCCGTCCGACACCCGCGGAAGGCCCGCATTTGGCTGAACAACCACTGGAACCGACGCATACTTAAGCAGCGTATCAATAACCGGCATCATTTTATCCGGACCGGTAGAGCAGTTGATCCCGATGGCATCTACTCCCAAAGCTTCAAGTATGGTCACAACGGTCTGGGGATCGGAGCCTGTGAGCGTGCGCCCATTTTCCTCAAAGGTCATTGAGGCGATTACCGGCAAATCGCTGTGCTCTTTTGCCGCCAGAACAGCTGCCTTCATTTCATAGATATCGGTCACAGTTTCAATCAGCAGCACATCCGCCCCTGCCGAAGCCCCGATTTCGACCATCTGCGCAAAATAATGATACGCTTCGTCAAAGCTGATGTCCCCAAGGGAACCGATCAGAGCGCCCAGAGGACCGATATCCAGGGCGACATAGTCAGGCCTCAGTTCTTTTGCCAGCTTCACGGCCGCTGTAATGATCGCTTTCTGATCATATTCTGTATTGTTTAGTTTATAGCCGTTTGCTCCAAAGGTACAGGTCGTAATGATATCTGACCCGGCTTCAAGATAGGCTCTGTAGATGTCCTGAATAATCTCAGGGTGTGTTAGCGTCAGGGCCTCTGGCACAGGACCGATATTTTCAAGCCTTGCCTGAAGCAGGCTGCCCATGGCGCCGTCAAGATAAAGTCGTTTTGTTTTTAATGCTTCTGTAAATTTCATAGTCCTCACTTTAGTCCAATTCAATTTCTCCCCATGCGCCCATCCGGTTGTCAACAATGATCAGAACACCCTTGATGCCAGCGATACCTTTTATCCACTCGATGGCACTGCCGATATCCTCGTGGGTTCTGACCCGGTTTCCCAGAGCTGTGGCCGCAGCGTCAGAAAGATAGACGTCCTCGCTGATGACAGTGGCGGCGTCTGCCTTTCCAAAGCTGAGTGAATGTCCAACGGTGCCTGAAGAGGTACAAATTCCTATGGGATGGGAGGCTGGCTTTATTTTTAATGCCAGATCTTTAAAAGCAGAGCGGCCCGCATCGATGGCGACCCGCCGAAGCTTATCCGTCTTTATAAACAAGTCACCGCCGTTTTCGACGATGACTTCTTTGCTCTGTTTTAAAAGCACCCCTCCAACACTGGCTGAGACAGCTCCCGCCACAGCCGCCATCGGACCGACGCCCACAGCGGCGGCGGCAGTTTTCATGCGTTTGATCATTGTCGGATCACGCTGCAAAACCGGTATCGGTTCAAGCGATGTAAAGAACTCAGGCACTGCCCTTCCATAATTTTCCAGTATTTTTCGGGTTTCGTGAACCTGACGCCGCATCAAATCAGTCTGGTCTGTCTCAGACGCGATCAGAAGATCTGTTTCATATTCCACAACGCGGTAATAAACCAGGCCATCAGCCTGCATTTTATCCCGATAAACACGTTTTTCGTACATTGTCCTAAATAAGGGTATGGATTGCGCGGACCGGGCAGGCTTTAATACAAAGTGCGCATTCCAGACATTTTTCCGGATGATAGGTCAGAACCCAGTTCTCATCCATTTCCAAAGCCCCCACAACACAGGCCGCAGTGCAAGCGCCGCAGTCTACACAGCGGTCCTTATCCACCTCAATGACAGAGACGACATCTTTAACGTCAACGCCGCTCTTTTTAATAAAGGCGATCCCCTTCTCAATGTTATCCTCTGAGCCAGAAACTTCAAAAAGCAAGGTGCCATTCACATCATCATCGACAAAAGCCTTTAAAATGTTCAACTGCAAATCATAATCCCGGATCAGCTGGCTTGCAATGGGTTTGCCGGTTGCTTCTTTTGGGAAGTTTAAAACAATTTTCTTTACCATTATTTGTTTCCCCCTTCTCTTATTTTCAGGCTGTTAAGCGTGTTGTTGACCGGAAATTTCATTACAGGTTCCTGGAGGAAAAACGCACCTTTTTTGATCCAACCAGTCAGTTTATCTGCAATGGTCCTTGCTTTTGTAAGGCTGGAGAGCGGTGAGGTCCGGATCTTTTTCCCGTCGATTTCGACAGATCCGCTGCGCAGCTCTGCATAGCTGACCTTTTTAATGACTGGCCGGTCTTTATCGCTGTAGTCCATGATATTTGTATGGAGCTCTGCGTCGGTTACTGAGACAAACTGCATCATTTCTTCATCTAAGATCGGAATTGGAATCCCAATCCCCACAAACATGGATACCCCATAGCGTTCAAAAACAGCGGGCTGAATGTACTTTGTGCTCATCTCACGCATTTCACCCATGACAGCCAGTGTCCCTGCTCCGCCCAGAGGATAGCCCTTTTCATCCCGGGCACAGCCTGAATTAAACTGAGTCCCCATCCATGAGACATAGCCCTGAGCGCCGGCTAAGAAAATGCGCGTACCCATACCGATGGTTTTATACAGAGGATCATTCAGTAATGGACTGAGGGCCCCGGCAGTACTATAGGTGATATTGCCCATATTGGGGTGTAAAATTCCCATATAAGTGTAGATACGTTTTTTTGAAGTATTGATGGCCGCATTATAGTTCTGATAGCAGTTTCTCGGATTGTAAAGGTAGGCTTCGTTCATGTCCTTCAGCCCTACCCAGGTATCGATTTCCTTTCTCGGATAACAGTCTGTCCCTGGCGAGGTGGCTTGGAGATGTACTTCCTTACCGTCAATCAAATCGCAGATAACGTGTGCGCCGCCATATTCTGCGCCTTTATCTGAAGATGGCTGTGTCGCTCCAATGTAGGTATCGACAGCCGCCAGTCCGCCGTATGCTTCAACATTGTTCAACTCAATCTCTGCCATGCGGATCGGCGGATCGGCGTGTCCAAAATTTAAAAAGGCGCCGGATGAGCACATGGGCCCAAAGGTAGCAGTTGTGACGACATCCACATACTCTGCCGCTTCTTTTGTTCCGCGTTCCTTAACAATATCAATAACTTCTTCGGCTGTGACAATGACAGCCTCGCCTCTGGCGATTTTCTCATTAATTTCCTGATAGGTCTTTGGCATATTTACTCCTTCTCTTTCTATAAAAAAACTCATTTTCACCAAATGAAAATGAGTCTGCTTTAGATTATCTTTCATTTCATGAAAAGAAATGCTGGATTTGGCACCACACTTACGCAGGTTGCCGGGCTTCATTGGGCCAGTTCCCTCTACCACTCTTGATAATTCGGTTATTCAATTGTACGCTGTATATTAGTATAGCAAAAAACAAATTTAAATGCAATCACGATTTACAATTCATTTTCTGGTATTTGTTTTTTCAATAAACAACCTCTTAAATAAATGCAGGTACACGCCAAAACGGCGTATACCGCAATATATAGTGTTTTATTTCTTTTTTAATTCTATTTCGTCCATATCTTGTTTTACTGCTGTGCGGCGGTCTGCTGGAGATAAGCATTCATAAACTGGTCTAAGTCACCATCCATGACCGACTGAATATTGCCGACTTCCACATTGGTACGGTGATCCTTAACCATATTATATGGGTGGAACACATAAGAACGAATCTGCGATCCCCAGGCAATCTGGCTATAATCGCCCACAACATCATCCAGCTTTTCTTTCTGTTCCTGCTCCATGATCTCCACCAGCTTACCCTTGAGCATGTTCATCGCTACCTCTTTATTCTGATGCTGGGAGCGCTCGTTCTGGCACTGCACAACAACACCAGTCGGAATATGGGTAATCCGGATAGCCGATGAGGTTTTATTGACATGCTGGCCGCCTGCGCCGCTTGCGCGGTAGGTATCCACACGGATATCATCCGGGTTGATTTCAATTTCCACACTGTCATCAACCTCTGGTGTAACATCCAGAGATGCGAAGGAAGTATGCCGGCGCCCTGAAGAGTCAAAGGGTGAGATGCGGACCAGACGGTGGACACCTCTCTCTGTTTTCAGATAGCCATAGGCGTTAATGCCTTCGATAAGCAATGTGGCACTTTTGATACCGGCAACATCCCCGGGCTGTAAATCAAGCGATTTAACCTTAAAGCCTTTACGCTCTGCCCAACGGGTATACATTCTGAGCAGCATTTCCGCCCAATCCTGGGATTCAGTACCGCCGGCGCCCGGGTGCAGTGAGATAATGGCGTTATTGCTGTCATACTCACCGGACAGGAGGGTTTCCAGCTTGAATTTCTCAAGCTCTTTTCCAAAAGCCTCAATGGTATCTGGGAGCTCGTCCATTTCCTCTCCCTCATCGATCAGTTCAAACATGACGAGGATATCGTCAAGATTATCCTTGAGCTTATCGTACTCACCTTTTTTCTGGCGCAGGATTTTCAGCTCCTTCAAAACCTTCTGGGCTTTTTGCTGATCGCTCCAGAACTCTGGTGATTCGGTCTGGGCGTTCAGTACTTCTATTCTTTCACTGACAGCTGGTAAGTCAAAGTGAATCCCTCAAATCCGTCAGTTCTTTTTCCTTTTCATTGACACTCTGTCTACATTCATAGAGATCAATCACGACATCACATCCTTACTTTTATAAATTTGCGCCGCAGCACTTTTTATACTTTTTACCGCTGCCGCAGGGGCAGGGATCATTACGGCCAACCTTCTTATTTCTGGCGGCTGCGGGCCGGCCTTCAATTTCATTTTCGTTGGTTTTAACATCCTCCATATTGACGTTCCGCTGCTGCTGGGGCGCCTTCTGGATTTTAATATTATAAAGGTACTTGACCGTGTCTTCCTGGATTCTTAAAATCATATCCTCGAACATGGCAAAACCTTCTTTGGTGTATTCCTTAACCGGGTCATTCTGTCCATAAGCACGCAGGCCAATCCCCTGTTTCAGCTGTTCCATATTGTCAATATGTTCCATCCAGGCAGCGTCGACGCTTCTCAAAAGAATCGCGCGCTCAAGCTCCTGCATATTGGCATCGCCCAGTGTTTTTTCTTTTTCTTCATAGTTATTCCGGCAGTACTGAAGAATGGCATCTTTGAGAGCATCGCGGCTTTCAGGCTCTTTGGGCAGGTTCAGCGTTGCCCCCTCAGCCACCAGTGTCTTTTCAAAGTAGTTGTTCAGACCTTCAAGATCCCAGTCGTCGTAATAGTCGCCGCCGTTGGTGTACATTTCCACATAGCTGTCAACCATATCTTCGGTCATTTTCCAGATCTGCTCATGCATATTCTGGCCGTCGATAACCTGCTGGCGCTGCTCATAGATAATTTCTCTCTGGCGGTTCATGACATTATCATACTGGAGAACATTTTTACGGATATCAAAGTTTCGGGCTTCCACGCGCTTCTGTGCACTTTCAATCCCCCTGGTCAGCATTTTATTTTCGATGGGCGTATCCTCATCGAGACCAATGCTCTCAACCATGCTTTGAATTTTTTCTGAACCGAAAATACGCATCAGGTCATCTTCCAGCGAGACAAAAAACTGTGAGGAACCCGGGTCACCCTGACGTCCGGAACGGCCTCGCAGCTGGTTATCGATACGGCGGCTCTCATGGCGCTCTGTCCCGATAATGTGAAGCCCGCCCAGCTCCTGAACACCTTCTCCGAGGACGATATCCGTCCCACGGCCCGCCATATTGGTGGAAATGGTAACGGCATCCATCTGACCGGCATTTGAGACAATCTCAGCTTCACGTTCCAGATATTTTGCGTTCAGAACATTGTGCTTAATGCCTTCTCTCTTAAGGTATTTACTTAAAAGTTCTGACTTCTCAATGGAAATCGTCCCGATCAGAATCGGCTGTCCGGTGGCATGGCGCTGCTTAACTTCTTCGGCTACCGCCTTGAATTTCCCCTCTTCACTTTTGTAGACAAGGTCGTTCATATCGTTACGAACCATCGGTTTATTGGTCGGGATCGTTACGACGTTCAAATTATAAATGGTGTTGAATTCCTCTTCCTCAGTCTTTGCTGTACCGGTCATACCGGAAAGCTTGTTGAACATCCGGAAATAATTCTGGAAGGTAATGGTCGCCAGTGTTTTAGACTCACGATTGACCTTTACATGTTCCTTGGCTTCAATGGCCTGGTGCAGACCATTGGAATAACGGCGGCCTGGCATCAAACGGCCTGTAAACTCATCGACAATAATAATTTCGCCGTCCTTGACAACATAGTCGCGGTCCTTAAACATCAGAGCATTGGCGTGCAGAGCCTGATTGATATTATGGGAAATTTCCATATTATCCACATCGGCCAGATTATCCAGTCCAAAATATTTTTCAGCCTTTTCCACACCTTTTTCCGTCAGCATAACGGATTTTGCCTTTTCATCCTTGGTATAATCGCCCTTTTCTTCAATGGGGCGGTCATCGTCCTTTTCATCTCCATCCCAGGTGTCTTCCTTGAGGCGCTTGACAAACATATCCGCCTGTTCATACAGCTTGGTGCTTTTGTCACCGCTGCCTGAAATAATCAATGGGGTTCTGGCTTCGTCGATGAGGACAGAGTCCACTTCATCGATAATGGCGTAATTGAGTACGCGCTGTACCTGCTGCGCTTTCTGGGAGGCCATATTGTCACGCAGATAGTCAAAGCCAAATTCATTGTTGGTCCCGTAGGTGATGTCCGCATTGTAAGCCTCAATCTTTTCATCGAAGCTCAGGCCATGGACAACCAGACCGACTTTTAAGCCTAAAAACTCATGTACCTTTCCCATCCACTCGCTGTCACGTTTGGCCAGGTAGTCATTGACGGTTACGATATAAACGCCTTTTCCCTCAAGGGCGTTCAAATAAGCCGGCAGGGTGGACACAAGGGTTTTCCCTTCACCGGTTTTCATTTCCGCGATATTCCCCTCATGAAGGACCATACCGCCAAGCAGCTGGACCGGGAAATGTTTCATTCCAATTGAACGGTAAGCCGCTTCACGAACCGTGGCAAAGGCATCGACCAGAATGTCGTCTAAGGTCTCTCCGTTTGTCAGACGCTCCTTTAATAAGGCGGTCTGATTTTTCAATTCTTCATCTGACATGGCGCTGTATTGATCTTCCAATGCCAGGATTTGATCTACTTTTTTTTGCAGTCTTTTGATCTCTTTTTTATTGACATCAAATATTCCATCTAAAAACCCCAAAGTATTCACTCCTTACAGTTATATAAAAATTATTTAATTCGATATTAAGCACACTTACAGAACAGTATAACATATTTTGTCCATTATACCAAAAAAACTTAAAAGGGATTGAAGTTTTTTAACTTCAATCCCTGCATCTTAATTATTTTCAATCTTTTTTCTTACGCCAGAATACAACATCCTTGCCGTCAACATTCAGCTTAACGCGTTCGTATCCGGCTCTTTCGCGTTCTTCGTCCGGATCCGCCGAACTCGCCTTCACGTCAGCACTGCTGTCATGGACGGCTGCCTGCTGCGGAGCGGTTACTGTATTAACGGGTGCTGCTGGCTCTTCAATCGGCGGTGTAATAACTGGTTCCGCCGGCTTTTGAACTGCCGCAGCCGCCTGTTGGGCTGCAATGGTCTGGGCCTGAAGCTCTTCCGGTGTAATCTGACGGTGGACAGGCTGGGCTTCTGTTACTGCCTGAGCCTTAGCGACAGCCGCAGCGCGGGCCACAGCCTTTTCTGCCGCGACCTTTTCGCGTTCTGCCTTAAAGGGCTCCTTAACATCGACATATCTGGTACGGCGGCGTTTGCGGGCACGAATACGTTCCTGTTCCTGATTAACCTGCTGCCAGATACTGAGCATATCATCTTCTGTGCGTTCTTCTTTTTCTGTATTAATCATAGTTGCTCCATACTCCGGATTACTGACAATTTTATCGTCCTCAACAACAAACGGCGTCTTTTCCTCAACAACCACTGGCTGCGGCTGGGGAACCGGCTCGATATTGATCGCGGGCTCCTGAATAACAACACGCTGTTCCGGGACTTTTTCCTCCGGTTTTTCTTCAGTTTTAATTTCTTCCTGTTCCTTTTAAAAGGTTAACTTGCCCTTTTCCTTTTCAGCATAAAATGATTGGGTGAAGAAACCGGAAACCGGTCCTGTATCTTCATCTGAAAAATCTTCTTTTACTTCTGAAGGCTCGTAGGTTCCGATGTCCTTGATCGCCGTGAATACCTTTGTATCCTGACTCGAATCATATTCATCCAGAATTGACTTACCCATGCTACTGTCACCGCCATTATTCTGGATTTCAGCAATGGCTTCCGGTGTCAGCTTCGGAATAACATCAGTCATACTCTCAAAAGAGCCTTCGAGGTTTTCAATTGGGTCTTCCTCAAAATCTTCTTCCGGGTAGTAATCGTCGTTTTCATCATCGTAATCATCAAAGAAGTCGTCCTCGTCATCCTCATCCGGTGGCAGAATATAGTCTTCCTCGCCAATCGGTTCGTCTTTGTTAAAGACAGAATCTGCAGGAACACGGTTCATCGCGTATTGAATCCAGCCGATAAGGCCTATAAAAACAACGGCACTGCCAATACTGAAACCGCCAATACTGCCGATATACTGCATAAACCCGCCGACAAACGGGATGGGAACATTAACCCCCAGCACCCAGAGTCCGCTCTGCTGCATAACCGCATATACGGCGTTCGTCCCTTCGTTAATGCTTGTGGCAAAAGCCGAGGTCGCCGGAAGCGATTCGACAATTTTTGACGCCACAGGCATCTTGCCGCCGTTGATAAAGGTGACAATAAAATTTGCTGTGATACCGACCGCCATCATAATGGTCCAGAAATCATCCAGATTAAAGACCAGCATAACCAAAATCAAAATGTAGCTGATAAAATTGACCACTGGTAAGAATGCATCAACCGCTTCGATACCGCCAGTATAATAATACAGATGGAGTCCAAACTGCAAAATAATTCCGATAATTCCCAAAGGCAGCAAGGAGATTTTCTTCGCTTTGAAGCCTTTAAAGCTCCCGCCTCTGATAAAGCCAATGATTAGTCCTAGTATAATTGCTATTAGTACAAACATAACTTCCCTACCCTCTGTATTTATTCTGAAAAGTAAACACGTATTCTAATGACATTATATTACATCTATTTTAAATCAAAAGATTTATTATGTCAAACAAAAACACCCGTTAAATACTACTTCTTAACGGGTGTTAGGGTTTATTTTACTAGAAAATCGGCTCGATCAGGCCATAGTTTCCGTCTTTTCTCATGTAAACAACGTTAACATCCTCGGTTTCCGCATTTAAAAATACAAAGAAATCATGTCCTAAAAGCTCCATCTGCATGGTTGCTTCATCGACTGACATCGGTTTGACGGCAAATTTCTTTGTGCGCACGACCTTTGGCGGATGCTCTTCGTAATCTTCCATTGGTTCAAGACCGTCCAGGTTATATTTCAATGCTTCTTCAGCGTAACGTTTTTGCAGTTTTGTTTTATGTTTTCTTAACTGGCCCTCCAGCTTGTCAACGACAGCTTCGATGGAACCGGCCATATCTTCACTTTTTTCTTCAGCTCGTAAAATCGTTTTACCCATCGGTATGGTTATTTCCAGCATCTGGAAATTTTTTTCCTTGCTGAATGTCGCATACACTTCTGTCTCCTGCCCAAAGTAGCGGTCAAACTTTTCGAACTTTTTCCTGAGTGCTTCTTTTAAACCTTCTGATACATGCATGTTTTTTCCGTAAATTGTGAATTTCATAATGATAACTCCTTTCAAAAGGTCACTGTACCAGTACATTAAAACGATTAACAAAAATCGTCAGCCTGTATTGGTGATGGCAATATTATACCATAACTCACACGAAAATGCACATACAAATTGTTACAATAATGTAACAAGGAGGCCAAAGGCCTCCTGATGTCCCGCTTGACCTGGTTTTTTCCCCCACACTCGCCAGCTGGGAGTTTAGCTCAAGGTTTATATCACAACTCCTCCTCTCGGTTTTGCACCGGCTGGTCTTACATCTAGGCCGCACTATGATCAGCTTTCCGCTTTTAGAAAGCCTTACGTGGATCGCTTCGCCTGCGACTGGCATCGACTTTCAACCACAAACACGGGACCACTTCATTATAAAGAAACCTTTAAGGACTGTCAAGCGTGCAAAAAATAAAGAAACAGGTACGTTTAAGCTGCACCTGTTTTAATAACCTATTTAAATTTTCACTTTAATTCTTCAACGTCATCGATGGACAGACCTGTGATCTTCGCTATCTCTGCAACCGGATAATCACGATCAATCATGGTGCTCGCAATTTTCAAGCGAACATCCGCTTCGCTATCATTACCCATACCAGGCATGGTGTGGTCAACTACAGTTCGATACAACATCTGATTATCTCCTTTCAGCTTTCGCTCGTATTTCGTCTGCTTTTCCACAGCGATTAGATTTGCAATTCCTATTTACGAAACACATTATATCCATCCCCGAATTTTTTTCAAGTGTTTAACGCTTTCAAAAATAGAATTCTTAAGTTTTCTCCATCAATATTGTCTTGCTTCATAAAAAAACCTCCATCAAATGGAATGGAAGTTTTTTGTCACTCAACTATTTTATTGTCAGACGTTTCCTTCAAGAATGTTGATCATAATGGCATTTTCTACCCGGCGGCGTTCAATCTCACAGGCAACATCATAGGGTTCCATCACTGTATGGTTAAAATTATAGGCATTTGCGTGACAGCCCCCGCCGCAGAAATATTTACACCAGCAGCTCTGGCATTTTTCTTTTTGCAGGAGATTCGCCTTACCGAACTCATCTTTGATTTCAGGGCGCTGAATGCCTTCATCCACCGTTCCCATTTTAAATTCCTCATTGCCGACAAACTGATGGCAGGGGTAGATATCCCCTTCCGGTGTCACCGCGACATAGTCACGGCCGGCACCACAGCCTGACAGGCGTTTATAAACACATGGGCCATTGCTCAGATCAATATTAAAATGGAAAAAATTATAATCCAAGCCTTTTTCATGGCGGTTCAGATAATCCAGGGCCAGTTTATCATATTCTGCCAGAATTTGGTCTACGTCTTCTCTCAAAATTGCGTAATCATGCGTTTCCTCTGCAACGACAGGCTCTACAGAAATGCTTTTAAAGCCTTCCTCCGCCAGGAAGTTCACATCCTCGCCGAAATCCAGATTATGCTTGGTATAGGTGCCGCGGACATAGTAGTCCTTTTTACCCTCACGCAGAGCTGCCATTTTCTTAATCTTATCAATAATGATATCAAAGGAGCCCTTGTCATTGACGGTCCTTCGCATATTGTCATTCACGCATTTTCTTCCATCAAGGCTCAGAACCACATTATCCATATTTTCGTCGATATAAGCCATATTTTCGTCGTCTAAAAGCACACCGTTGGTTGTGATTGTAAATTTAAATTTCTTGTGATGGCTTTCTTCCTTACTTCTGGCATAGTCCACCAGCTCTTTAACCACATCAAAATTCATGAGCGGCTCACCGCCAAAGAAATCGACTTCCAAATTCTGACGATCTTTTGACTGTTCGACAATAAAATCAATGGCTTTCTTTCCGACTTCCAGGGGCATCAACAGCTTTTCGCCATTAAAATCCCCCTGAGAAGCAAAACAGTAATTGCACTTCAGATTGCAGTCGTGGGCAACATGGAGACAGAGGGCTTTGACCAGATCGTGGTTTTTATAGACATTCGGATCATAGTCGCTTTCAGTAAAAAGCATTTTCTGTTTTTCAAGCATTTCAAGCTCCAGAATAACCTCCAGAAGTTCCTCCTCCGGATATTTATGCTTCAGCTTTTCTACGATCTGGTTTCGGCTCATTTCCTT
>CAUEUD010000091.1 GCA_959020865.1 Eubacterium limosum
GCGGCGATCCGCTACGATGTGGACCCGCTTCTCAACCGTATCTCCGAGCTGCTGCTTTATGAACTGAACGTTACAAGAAACCGTTATCGCATTATTTACCACGTGGAGGATAAGTATGTGACACCGCCGGAAGAAGGCATTCTGTCGGAGGCTGTTGCCGATGTGGCCGAACACATGATCCATCCGGAGGATTCGAAACGGTTTTTGGAATTTTTTGATCTCGATAAAATCCACGCGGCTCTGGAATCCGGAAAAGGCAGCGTTATCGGCGAGTTCCGCAAGCTGTGGGTGGATGGGGCCTTTCACTGGGCTTCGGTGACGGTTTTTCCGGCAGTCTCTGGAAGTGGAGAGGACGAGATCCTGCTCTGTTTTATCATGGATATCGGTTATAAAAAGCAGATGGAAATGATTGAAAAGGAAAACGAGGGCCTTCAAAAAAAGCAATTAGATGACGAGCGCTACCGTCTGGTCATTGAGCAGACCAATACACTGGTGTTTGAGTGGAACCTCGAGACTGACCAGCGCTATTACGCGCCTCAGTTCCCGAAAATATTTGTGGGCAGTTATGACGGCCGGGACATTAAAGAAATATGGCTTGACGACGAGGTGATCCATCCCAAGGATATTGATGTATTAAAGCAGAAAATGAGTATGGAGGCCATCAGCAACGGGCAGGTAGAGATGGAGATACGCCTCTGCAACAAAGAAGGACGCTACATCTGGTGCAAAGTCGTCTTTAATGTGCTTTACAATAAGGATGGCAGCATCAAACGGGTGATCGGCACCCTGAACAATATCGACGAATCCAAGCGCGCCAACGAAACCCTGAAATACAGAGCAGAGTTTGATATGCTGACCGGTATCTACAATATCAATACTTTTTATGCCCAGGCTGAGAGGCTGATCAGGGAGCACCCGGGCCAGAAATTTGCCGTGGTGCGTCTGGATGTCAACCGTTTTAAATTTATTAACGACCTGTATGGGCGAGAGGAGGGCAATCGCCTGCTCCGCTTTATGGCGACTGTTATCTCGGCCAATATGGGGCCTATGGACGCCTTTGGGCGGATGAACAGTGATGTGTTCTGCCTCTGTATGTCCTATGCTTCAGGCAATCCCCTGCTCGTGCGCATAAAAAAGATTCTGAAAGAGATCAACCAGTTTTCGGAGAGCTATCAGGTCATGCCCTCCTGCGGGATCTGTATTGTGAAGGATCGCGATACACAGGTGAGTATCCTCTGCGACTGGGCGAACCTGGCACAGAAAACCATTAAGGGAAGCCTGATCAAGCAGTGGGCCTTTTATGATAAAAAGCTGAGAGCCAAGCAGCTTGAGGAGCGGCGTATTGAAAATGAAATGGACGAGGCGCTTAACAAACGTCAGTTCAAGGTGTACCTCCAGCCCAAGCACAACGTGCAGAACGGCGCAGTGATCGGCGCCGAGGCGCTGGTGCGGTGGGACCATCCCAAAAGAGGGTTTCTGACACCCTGCGAGTTTATTCCGCTCTTTGAGCGCAACGGTTTTATCATCAAGCTGGATGAGTATGTCTGGGAAGAGACCTGCCGGATCATCAAATCCTGGCTGGACAGGGGAATGGAGGCGGTTCCGGTGTCAGTCAATGTGTCCAGAGTACAGGTGTACAACCCGAATTTTTATAAAAAACTGCTGAACATTATCCGAAGGTACGATATTCCCAAAAAGCTTTTGGAGGTCGAGTTGACCGAGAGCAGCTTTGTGGAGAATACTGTAGACCTGTACCGCGGCATGGAGCGCCTGAGAGAAGAGGGAATCTCCTTTTCAATGGACGACTTTGGGTCAGGCTATTCCTCGCTCAATATGCTTAAAAATGTTCCGGTCAACACCATCAAGCTGGATCGTGAGTTCTTTAATGAGAGTGTGGCGACCCAGAAGGGAAAGACCATCATTGAGCACACCATTGGTATGATCAATGATCTGAAACTTCAGGTTATTGCCGAGGGTGTGGAGACCGGCGATCAGGCGGGCTTCCTGAATGATTGCGGTTGCCTGGCGGCCCAGGGCTATTATTATTCCAAACCCATGCCGGTAGAAGAGTTTGAAGAACGATTTTTAAAAGAGAGCATCTAAAAAAGAGCTGCGTGGTGCAGCTCTTTTTTAATGCCTTAATTTCCTGGCATGCCCTGTGGCGGCTGTCCGCCCTGCATATCCTGTGGGGCGCTGCCTCCGGGCTGGGTGCCGCCGGGGCCGCCCATGTTTCCGGGGCCACCACCCATACCGCCGTTGTAGGCGCTCCCGTCCTCGCTAATGCTTGTGAGCGAGGCGGAAGGAGTTACGGTGGTCAGCTCATTGCCATTCTTTGTCAGGGTATAGGCAGACCCCGTCTGGATATCCGGCGTGCTGATGATGATATTCTGGAATGCCTTGGATGGGGTGTAGCTTGCAATTTCCTGCCCGTTTGCGTCCTGCAGGCTGATGGATGTGCCCGCTGTCTGGGCAGTGTTAAAGGTCAGTGAGAGGCTGTTCTGGGTGGAGCTGGACGATGGTGTCTGGAGCATACCGGAGCTGCCCGACGCGATGAGGGTGCCGCCAGTCAGATTATAGGTGCCGTCATAGTCCAGCGCGCCGTTGCCGCTGTCGGTGGGCCCGTCGATGGTGACCGTACCGCCGGTCTGGTTGATGGAAGCGTTGGAATCCAGCCCATCACCACCGGCGTCGATGGCCCAGTCACCGCCGTTAATGTTCAGCACAATGGAGCCGTCATCCACACCGGCGCTTTCCATAGGATTCTGCCCTGGCCGCCCATTCTGTGAGGAGCCGTCGCCGCCCGCAGCATTGATGCCGTCATCGCTTGCCACAATGCTGCCTTTGCCGCCGTTCAGCGTAATGCTCATGCTTTCAAAGCCTTCATAGGACTTGGTGATATCAAAGGTGCCGCCATCTATGGTCAGGGAAGTATCAGCGTGGATACCGTCATCACCTGAGCTCAGATTAAAGGTGCCGTCTTGAATGTCGATGGTGCCGCCTGCGTGGATCGAGTCGTCAGATGAGTCAATGTGATAGGTGCCGGCGTTGATGACAATGGCGTTTCCGGCCTTCAGGGCCTTTGCGCTCTGGGTCGTGTCGCTGGTGTCGTCAGACGCGGTCTGGGGCGTTTGCTGCCAGCTGCCCCAGGTGTTGCCAGCAGCTCCGGCCTTATCGCTGCTGTTGGCGCTTCCGCCGCCTGTGGTCAGGCTGAAGGTGCCGCCGTTAATGGTCAGGCTGTTTTCAGCCTGAATACCATCAGCACCGGCGGTAATGTCAAAAGTGCCGCCATCGATCTGGATGATACCCTTGGCGGTGTCCTTAGCATTGGTGGACTTGATACCGTCGCCGGCAGCGTTGATGGTGATGGTTCCGCCCGCAATTTTGGCGGCGTCACGCCCCACAATGCCGTCGTCTGCCGAGGCGGCAACCGTGATGCTGCCTGACATGATTTTCAGGTCATCCTTGGAGGTGATGGCGTCATTATAACTGCCAGTCACGGATAGGGCTCCGTCGCCATTGATGGTCAGGTCATCCTGCACATAAAGGGAAGCGCTTGGCGCCTCTGTATCCGCGCTGTCCCGGGCCGCGCTGTCTGTCAGGCTGTTCTGGGTACCGGCCTCCAGGGTAACGAGGGTTTTGCCAGCCTGCTTGCTGTAGATGGCCGCACCGCTGCCCGAGGTGATGTGGGCGTCCTTGAGCACAAGGCGGACGGTGGCGTTTTTGTCAGCGTCTATGACGATGCTGCCATCATTTAAAGTGCCGGAGAGTACATAGGCCCCAGCCCCTGTGATGGTGAGGGTGCTGCCGTTTACGGTGGCGCCGTCGCCTGAAAAATCAATGCCGCTGCCGTTAAGGGTTACAGCCTGGGGGTTTTCATCACTGTAATCCGTGTCATAGTCCTCCGCGTCATAGCCAGCAGCCGCGGCGCTTGCGCCGGATGAAGTTTCAGTCCTGGCAGTACAGCCGGCTGTGAGGATCAGCAGGAGGATAAAGAGAGGAATAAAGGCTAAAAGCAAAATACTTGTTTTTTTCATGGGTTTTCTCCTAAAGGGCCTCGGAAACAGTCTGAGGCCGTCCGCAGATTACAGTGAGGTTACCGTTGCGGCAGCGGATGGCGTCGATGAGCGCTTTTTCATCCTCAGCCCGTTTCAGGACAATGTGATATGAAAGCTCATACATGCTGCCGAGATTAGTGGTTTTGACACGTTCCAGCGACACCTTTTTTGTGTAAGTGCTGAAAAGATCATCAAAAATTTCAGAATAGTCCAGATTTTCAGGGATGGTGACGCGCAGCTCCTTGTCAAGGGACCTGTGTTCGCCAAAGGGCGAGCGGCAGAGGATGAGCATGACCAGGCTGATGATGATGGTGATGACCGCGGCGAACACCACGTAGCCAGTGCCTGTGGCCAGCCCTACAGCCATGGAAAAGAAGATGCTGCTGATCTCCCGGGAGCTTCCCGGAACCGAGCGGAAGCGGATCAGGCTGAAGGCGCCGAGCACTGCCACGCTGGTGCCCAGGTTGCCGTTGACCAGCATGATGACAATCTGCACCATGGCGGGCAGAAGAGCCAGCGTGATGACAAAATTTTTGGAATAGGTGCCGTGGGCCATGTAAACCACCGCGATGACAAGCCCCAGGATAAGGGACACAAAGGTACAGATAAGTGCCGTGCTGATGGTCATCTGGCCAGTGGCGGCAGTGTCTATGATTGTTGTAAACAAGCGGGATTCCTCCTTTCAGTTATAAGCTTGCGCTTGTAGATGCTGCCGTATTTGGAAAAGGAAGCAGGGTAGATTTCAAGCTCAGAGAGCATACCGCTCAGCCAGAGCGGCATGGCGTCAGGGATTTTGATCTCCATGAGAATCTCCTTCGAGTCGAGTAAAGCTGCGCCATTATCGCCTGAGGCAAGGCTCAGGTCAGACTCACGGCTGCGGATGTTAGCGTCAAAGGTAATGCGGATATCGCTGTTTTCGATACCGCAGCAGGCGATGCGGTCATAGGCCAGAAAGAGCTTGGGAACGGGCTTGTAAAAAGACAGAAAATAGTCGATCTCCCGGAGAATCTGGCTGTCAAGGTTTGGGCGCAGGCCGTGGTTGAGCCAGGCCTCGGCCTGGTTCAGGGGCATGGCGGCCCGGCGTTTGTAAACGGTGCGCTTCCATTTTTTCTTGATTTCAATATAGACAGTGTCCTCCTGGCCAGGAACACCATAGCTGCGCAGACGCAGTTTCTCCTTGTAGGGGGGCTTCTCGATGGAATGGCGGATCAGGTCATAGTGGGGTGTGTCGTAGTAAATATTGCAGATAGTGTGGCGTCCGTATTCGTCCATTTGCATATAGGGCTTTAGCGCTTGTATGAGTGACCAGTATTTTTCGCCGGAGAGATGGTATTTTTTCTCGATCCTTTGAAAAACGCTGTTGCTCTGACTGAGTGTGTTCATAAATATTTCCTTTCATTTCAAACTTTACAAAAATTTTACATGATTAATGTGATGAATTTATGATGTTTTTAAGAATTCTGCGTGAAGAAACATTTTTTGCCAAAGTAAAGGCCATAAGGTATAATAAAGGCAAAGGAGTGAAGAAGATGAAACAGCTGATGAAAGCAATCGCGGAAAAAGCCAGACAATATCCAACCATTCATAAAATTATCTTGTTTGGATCAACAGCCCGTGGAGATTCAAGACCGAATAGTGATATCGATCTGGCTGTTTTTACGACCGAGGAAAAACTGAGCGAGCAAACACGATTTACAGAGGACGTTTTAAATCTGGACTCTTTGAAAAAATTTGATTTTGTATTTGTAGACAATTATACCGAGGCATCTCTGCTTGAAAATATTTATAAAGAAGGAAAAGTCATTATGGATAAACTGGAGACGAAAAAAGAGAATTTCGGACAGGCTATCGCGCGCTTAAAAGAAGCCATTGCAGATTTTGAAGCCAGCGGCGGCAATAAAACGATGCGGGATGGTGTGATTCAGCGATTTGAATTTACAACAGAGCTTGCATGGAAAACGACAAGAGAGTATCTTTTTGACCAGGGATACAGCGGGTTTAACAGTCCTAAGGCCACCATGCGGGAAGCCTTTGCCGACGGACTGATCGAGGACGAAGCGCTTTGGATACAGATTCTTAACGACCGCAATGCAACTTCTCATCTCTACAGTGACGAAGCTGCCGCTAAAATATGTGAGCGGATAACCACCAGCTATACCGATGTTTTTGATAAGCTCTATAAAAAAATAGCGTAAAAAATGGCAGCCTGTACCCCAATCGGTACGGCTGCCATTTTTTTTTCATTTCCAGATTTATCACTCATTTTGAACCACTTTTTTCTTTTCATTCTGTTTTGCCTGGGCTTCATCCGCCTTGTCACCAGTATACTGCATATAGACAATGGCGCCCACAGCAATGACCATCCCGACGATTTGGAGGGAGCCGAGATGCTGGCTCAGGACCAGAAAGCCCAAAAGCGCGGCCGTGGTGGGTTCAAGGACAAAGGTCAGGGAAGCCGTCGAGGCTTCGATATAATTGTAAGAAACGGCGATGGTCCCATAGGAGATGACCAGAACAGCAAAGTAGCCGAGCAGCATGAGCCACATGGTCAGGCCGCCTGAAGGGGCGGCGGCCGCGAATTCCCGGAATACCTCGGCTGGCGTGGTCTTAAAGGAAAAAACAATGAGGCCCATGGCGTTGGAATAGACCAGGTACGCCAGATAGGAAACGCCGTTTGAAATGTGAAAATAATCAAAAAGGTAGGCGAAAGCTAAGCTGAAACAGTTGGCCAGCCCCCAGAAAATACCAATGGTTGTAATATCGCTGACATGAGTGCTGAAAAGATTGAGCACCAGCACCATGCCGAAAACAGCAATGACACAGGCGATCACCTTTTCCCTGGTAATCTTCGATTTAAAAAAGATGCGCATCAGAAAAACCAGAACAATGGCGTTCGAGAAATCCAGCAGCGAGGCGACAGCGATGGGCAGCGTGTTAAAAGACCGGATCGAGGTATAGATATAAATAGGCGATGCGATCATTCCGCTGCACACAATGAGGGTAAAATAGAACAGCTTCCTGGGCAGCCTGAGAACCTTTGGCTGTGTGACAAGGGTGTAGATAAGGTAAAAAGATAAGACAGCCAGCGGCGTAAAAGTCGACATGGCGTTTTCGGAAATGCCAAGGCTGTCAAAATAGTTCAGAAACACACCAAAGGTACCGGTAGCCACCGCGGAGGAAGCGGCCAGCAGGACGCCGTAGGCGGCGCCTTTGTGTCTGAGAAGAGGCATTATCTTTCACACTCCTTTGGACATAAAGGCTATTCGACGTCAACTTCAGGATTTGCGTTTGCAGAATCCTGGTTGAGACCTGTGGCCCTGGCCTGGGCTGCCAGCTCGGCCTTTTCGCGTTTGCCCTCGGAGTATTGCATATAGACAATGGCGCAAACCGCAATGGCGATCCCCAGCATCTGGAGCGGCGTCAGTGTTTCGTGCAGGATAATGAAGCCAAGGATGGCCGCGACACTGGGTTCCAGAACAAAGGTGAGCGCGCCGTAGGAGGCGTCGATATAATTGTAACAGGCCGTAATGGAATAGTAAGACCACATGAGCACCGCGCAGTAGACAAGGGCAACCACAATGACGATGGCGCCGTTTGCGGAAACAGCTTCCATGATGTTCTGGCCGACAGCCGCTGGATTAGAGGTGATCAGCAGGATGATGGAGCTGCACAGGCAGGCATAAATCTGAGTGGTGATAACCGGCACATCATGGCTGATGTGGAAATAGTCAATGGAATAGACAAACGCCAGGGCACAGGCAACTGCCACGCCCCAGAAGATTCCCATGCTCGTGATTGGAACACTGTCATCCGGCGCCACAGCGCCGAAGGTAATAACCTGGAGCACCAGCATGATGCCGACAATGGCCAGCACACAGCAGATCAGTTTTTCCTTGGTGATCTTCTGCTTAAACAGAATCCGCATCAAAAATACCAAAACGATGGAATTTGAGAAGTGGAACAGGGAAGCGATCGCCATGGGCAGATTGGCGAAAACACGCACATAAGTAAAATTATACAGCGGATACAAAACAAAGCCGCTGACCACAATCATTGTAAAATAATACAGCTTTTTCGGTGCGAGAAGCAGCCTGCGGTCCTTGATGAGCGCGATCAGTAAAAAAGCAATAAACATAAATACCGGGCCGATAAGCGTAACCGTATCATCGCTGAGCCCAAAGGCCGACAGGTAGTGCAGAAAGATGCCAAAGGTACCAGTCGCAACCGCGGAGCTGCACGCCAGAAAGATACCAAACCCGACGCCTTTTCTTTTCTTTGCGTCCATTTTTTTCTCCTTTATAAGAACTTAAAAACCAGTGGGAACAGGGAGACCCCTGTTACAGGGCCTCCTAAAAGGGCTTAGTGTAAATATTTTTCAAAGATTTCTTTCATCTTGACTTTTTTGTCTTCTGGAATTTCAGGCGCAACGTAAGAGTCCATTCGTTTCTTTAGCTGATCGTCGATGCGCTGTGTAATATCCTTGTTTTCGATGACATATTCTTCGTAGGTGTTCCGGAAACCAAAATCCGGGAAGCTGTGTTCTTTGCGGTAGTTGCGCAGCGTGTTTTTATGTTTGACATAGGTGCCGTGCTGCCCGACCTCGGTGATCAGGTCAACGGTTTTATCAATATTCATATCCTTGGCCGGCTTGATATAAGCCTGGACATGCTTGATGATTTCTTCATCCAGAATGAATTTGCGGTAGTTGGCGCTGTTGAAGCTGTCAAGGCTGCCCAGCATAAACATGGCGATATCCAGCTTGGCGGCAAAGGCATTCATGATGGCAGTCGTCGCTTCGAGGGCAGCCTGAACGTCGCAGTTTTTGGCGTCGGTGCTGCCGGACGGCATATCAAAGGGCACTTCATAGTATCCGGCCATCTGGCGGGCCATGGCGCACATCTTAATGCTTTCAGAAGCGCCGGTGCAGAGCTGAAGGGTACGCATGTCGGTGATGCAGGTATAGGTGGAGTAAACCACTGGCAGGCCCGGATTAATGAGCTGGATCAGTGTGAACATGGCCACGTTTTCCGCGTTGGTCAGCACCACGTTGTCGATGCCGGTGATCGGTCCGGTCAGGCCGGCGGCAGAGCAGGGAGTAACCTCCATGACCTGATTCTTTTCAGCCGCGTAGAACAAACCGTCCAGGAGTTCTTCGTCAAAGCGAAGCGGAGAAATCGGAGACAGGGAAGCGAACAGAGGATAGCCGCCTTCCTTTTCGGTGAGCAGGTGCATCATTTCCATGGTCATGTCAATGGTGTTGCGGTCAACAGAGCACAGGTTCATGGGTTTATCCATGTGCAGGAAGTATTCATAGATGGCGGTGATAACGCCTTCCTTGTAGGTGCAGTTGTCTGTCGGAAATACAATCAGCTGCCCGCCGATATCCACACAGCTGCTGCTCTGAGACAGCTTGAAGAAATTGCGCATGTCATCAAAATTGACCTTGCGGCGTTTAAATTCCTCATCGATGATAAAGGGGGAGGTAGCGTTCGGAGCGATGAGGGGACGGTCGGTCGCGCCGATGTTGACAGAGCGGTCCGGATTGGCCGCGTCCAGTATGAAGGATCTCGGAGCAAGCTTCATACAATCTTCAACAACCTTTGGCGGAATCTTGATGATATTGCCTTCAACCGTCGCGCCGTGTTTTTTGAAAATTTCATGAGCGCGCTCGTCGCACATTTCAACGCCGCATTTTTCCAGCACATCCAGGGTAGCCTGATGAACGTCTTCAATCTGTTTTTTAGTCAGGGGTTCATAAGTAAAATTCATTTTTCTTTCCTCCTAATTTTTGTGCATATTGTGTTATACACTGTACCTGTATTGTAATACGATCCCCAAGGCTTGTCAAGAAAAATCTTAAAAAAAATCTATTTACAAATAAAAAGCTAAGAAAACCTTTAAAATAGGGGATTTAAACCTAAAAAAAACTTTTTGTTGTGATTGGAACTAAAAACGTGTTATAATAAACAAAATTTGAAAAAGCAGAAGCAACCAAAAATACAATTTGAACATATAATATTATGCACAGAAGCTGTGCGGATAAGGTGAGCAAATGAAGCTTTTTAAAAACAGGAAACCAGTGGCAGGGATTCTTTTGGGCTGCGCCGGCGCTGTTACAACCGGTATCTTCGGCATCTTTTTTAACTATTTTGATTTCATTGGCCTCAGTGAGAGCGGCCGGACGATTTTAACGCCCTTCTTTGTATTCATATGCTTTTTCTCAGTGGCGCTGGTCAAGAATCCTAAAAGCCTGATCCTGAAAAATAAGTTTTTGTACCTGACAACCATCTGCCTGAGCGGTGGGCTTTTGTACTCCACTTACAATTATACTTATGTAAAAGCCATCGAAAGCCTGCCCCTGGCCATCACCTCACTGTTTAACTTTTCCAACGCCGTGGTGCTGGTGCTTCTGATGCGTTTGTTTTTCAAAGAAAAAATTACACCTAAAAAGGTGATCTGCTGCCTGATCAGCCTGGTTGGAATCCTGTTTGTCCTTGAGATATTCTCAGGGGGAGACGGCGACATTACAACCATCGGTATTTTCTGGGGTGTCTCAGTGACGGTGAGCCTGGCTTTTGCCTATACCATCGACTATTTTCATATACAGAAAGAGATCCCCTTTTATGTGGTCCAGACCTACACCTGTCTGGGGGCCATGATTGTCTACTCCTTTAATTATTCGGTTTGGGATCTTTTTAAGGAGCTGGGCAGTATTACCATCCAGCACGGTGCTGTGCTGTGGCTTGTGCTGCTGCTGTACTTTGTCAATGTCGCCATTTCTTACGGCGCCACCACAGCGTCCTATAATTTTATCGACGCGTCCTATACCTCCATGACCTATGTTCTGGAGCCGACCGTCGCGGCCACTGCGGGGTTCTTTCTCTATGCACAGAGCCTTTCGACGGTTCAGATCATCGGGATGGTCATATCCGTCAGCGCCATCGTCTATATGCAGTACATTGAGAGCAAAGGCGAAGGGTAAAACAGGAGAAGGATACTGCAAGAGTAGACGAAAAGGCTCTGCAGTGTCAATGAATTCCAAATTATGATATAATCAGTAAAAATAAAGAACAAATTTGAGCATATAATATGATATACAGGAGGCAAGCGAATGAACTTAACAGCATTGACCGAAAAAGTCGTAGAGCTGGAAGATGAAATGGTGACCCGCATTGTAGAGCGGGCGCTGGATCTTGGGGCTGCCCCTATGGAAATTGTCAATGCCGTCAACGACGGACTGGACAAGGTGGGACTGCTTTACGAGCGCGGAGAATACAGCATATCAGACCTGATGATGGCCGGCGTTATCTTTGAGGATATACTGAACATGGAGGGAATGCAGTTTCCGGCAAGCCAGCAGGAGGAGGTTTTTGCAGATACGATCCTGCTGGGAACCATTGAAGGCGATATCCATGATATTGGAAAGACGATCTTTCACTCCCTGGCCGTTTCAGTCGGTTTTAACGTCATTGACCTGGGAGTGGACGTGCCGGCCGAGCGTTTTGTGGAGGAGGCAAGGCGCTGCCACCCCAGCATAATTGGGATCAGCGCTGTGCTGACCAACACTGTGGGCGCCATTCAGCGGGCCATTGACCTGTTGAAAAATGACCCCGAGACAAAGGACATCATCACCATTATCGGCGGCGCCATGGTCAATATCGACATTGCGGCCATCTCTGGTGCCGATGCCTTTGCCAAAACAGCCAAGGACGGCGTTACAGAGTGTATCCGCCTGAAAAAGCTGTTTAACGAAAAAAGACAGGATAAAAAGCAATGAGTAATTCTAAATTCAAGTACGAAGAAATCATTGAGAGCATCAAGCATAAAATATCCACCAATGTTTACAAAGACAACGACCCTCTGCCCTCAGAGACAGCCCTCTGTGCCGAATATGGCGCCAGCCGGATAACCGTCCGAAAGGCCATATCCGTTCTTCTTTCAGAAGGACATCTTTACTCTATACAGGGGAAGGGCAACTACATCAAAAATGTCAAGAAAAATAAGTTTTCCATGCGTTACAGCTGTAAAACTATTTTTAACAATGGCTATGACGAAGCCAAGCTGATCTCCTCAAGCCTGGTAACACCGGATGTTTACATGGTTTATAATCTGAACATTGCACCAAATGAAAGGGTTGTGGCCTTAAAGTGGCTGATTTATGAGGACGGGCTGCCCATCGCCTATGATGAAAAATATCTGCCCTACTTTGCAGGGATCAATATTTCAGAGAAAAGTCTGAAATACAAAGATTTCTCAGATCTGGTCAAGAACAAGATTTCCGTTTATGAGATGTACCAGGATCTGCGGATCAAAGGCGTCAACGCCGATGCGGATGTGGCTGAAAAATTGCGGATTCCAGTGGGCAGTATCCTCATGCTCGTCGAGCTTAACGTCTATGACCAGAGCGGTTTGCCCTTTGGATGGGGCAAGCTTTATATCCTGCCGGATAAAACACGGTTTTTTGCCAAGACAGAGTAGGAGGGATTGTCGTGAAAGAGTATGAAAACATCGTAGAGGACATTAAAAATAAGATCATCAATAATAAGCTGGTCGCTGGGGATAAGCTGCCCTCCATCAAGGAAATGACCAAAATTTATAATGTGAGCAGTATTACTGTGCGCAACAGCCTGTCCATCCTGTCCAATGAAGGCTATATCGAGACCCGGGAGCGTTCCGGCTGCTATGTAAAGGAAAGTGAAAATGACCTGTTCCACATGTTTTTTAACGAGATCACCAATATTAAGGAGACCATCCTGGACACCAAGATACTGAGTATCTCCCAGATCTTTGACTTCAACGGACTGGCGGAATTTGACAGCCAGAGCAGCGAGCAGATCCAGACCATTAAAATCCGCCGGACCTTCAATTCCTATCTTGACGCGCCGGTATCCTATGATATTAAATACCTTCTGCACCATTTCAGCGGTGACACCAAGAAAATGTTTTATTACGACAACCTGCGCCGGATCGACTATTTTCTGGAAAAGGAAATCAACAAGACCCTTGAAATCCGTATGATCCGCCCAACCCAGGACATCATAAACGCCCTGAGTATCTCAGAGAGCACCCCGGTGTTCTATTTTAAACAAAAATACTATGATAAATACGACCAATTGGTAGCCGTTGGCCAGACCTACACTATCGCAGACAGCATACAGGTGGTAGCCACGAGTCGGAATGGCGTTTGAGATGGAGGATAAAGGAGTGTGGAACTGCGTTGAAAGTTCTGTATATAGTATTAAAAAAAATGCTTTTAGCAAATAACACAATATATAGCGGTATACGTCGAAACGACGTATACCGCTTTTTTTATAGGTTTTTTTAAAAAACGCATCCGAAAATAATGCATCAATATGATTGTAATAAATCGTT
>CAUEUD010000092.1 GCA_959020865.1 Eubacterium limosum
GCCAGATTAGTATAAATATAAAAATTTTTAGAAAATAGACAAGATTTGCTATGCAAGTTTGGGTAAAAATGTTAATATAATACTAGAAATTTTTATAGTCCAAAGGAGAACTTAAAATGAAAGAATTTAATTACACAATTATGGACCCGGCAGGTATTCATGCAAGACCAGCAGGCTTACTCGTTAAAAAAACCCAGCCATACGCATCTGAAATCAGTCTGGTTAAGGATGGCAAAACCGGTAATGGCAAGAGCATGTTAAGCGTTATGGGCTTAGGTGCTAAAAATGGCGAAACCATCACTGTACAGGCGGACGGTCCTGACGAAGATACCGCTATTGTTGAATTAGAAGCATTCTTCAAAGAAAACCTCTAAATCGCTCCCTCTATTAAATTAAAATATATTTGGAAAGCGGCGCCGTTTTTAATCATCACGGCGCCGTTTCCCTTTTTTGAAAAATATCCTTGAGTTTTGAGTGAAAATCAGTTAAGATAAAAACAGTCAACCAAATAGGGTGTGCCTTTTCGATGAAAAGAAGACTGCCAAAAACAGATGCGCTGAGGGCGTGCCTGTTTTTGGCTTTTTTTGTGCACCAAATTTACAGGGAGGACCACAAATGTATATCATGATTGACAATTACGATTCCTTTGTTTATAATCTCGATGCTTATTTTAAAGAGCTGGGACAGGAGATTGAAGTAATCCGCAATGATGCGGTGGACATCCATGCGCTGCATGAACGTGGGGATATCCAGGGAATCATCATTTCTCCGGGTCCCAAAAATCCGGAGGACTGCGGTAAATCCGCCGAGGTTGTGCGCGCTTTTGCAGGCAGAGTGCCGATTCTGGGGGTCTGCCTGGGGCACCAGATCATCGGCCATGTTTTTGGCGCAGCTGTGAAAAAAGGGGAAAGACCCATGCACGGCAAGATTACGCCAGTATTTCATAAGGGCAGGAACCTGTTTGAGGGGCTCAGGCAGGAGATGCCTGTCACCCGTTACCACTCGCTGGTGGTGGCTGAAAACAGCCTGCCGGAGGCCCTGCTCATTGACGCGCGGTCTGAGGACGGCGTGGTTATGGCGCTTTCCCACAGGGATTACCCGGTTTACGGTGTCCAGTTCCATCCCGAGGCAGTGCTGACTGAAGCGGGACATGCGGTGTTGGGCAATTTTATTCGATTATGCGAGGAGTGGTGGTGTCAAAATGAAAACACAGATTGTCGAATGGCCTCTTAAGTACGGCGCAGCTGAGCTTTTTGACCTTTACTGCGGCCGTCCTGGCGCTGTTTTACTGGATTCCTCTCTGGTCAATGAAATGGGGCGTTTCTCCATGATCGGGCTGAATCCCTATAAAACTCTGGAGGTAAAGGACGGCTCTCTGTTTGTGGACGGCAGTCCGGCTGAAGGCAGCCTGGAGGAAGTTCTGGGCGCATATATGGCAGCGCATTATGAAAAGAACGATACCGTACTGCCTATAATTTCGGGCGCTATCGGCTACTTTACCTACGACTATGGCCGGTGCTTTGAGCGGATAAAGACCCGCCATGCCAGGGTTCAGGAGATCCCGGATTGTATTTTGAACTTTTATGACAATCTCATCATTGAGGACCGGCATGAAAAAAGGCTGTACCTGACAGCCAGCGGTATGCTGGCAGAGCCTGGAGCAGCTCTGGACGCCTTAAAAGCCGAAATCACTGCCTTTAAGCCCGGTAAAGAGACTGGAAAATGGGAAGAATACCCCGTGAAAATCGCCTCGGATTTCGAGAAGGAGGCTTATAAAAAAGCCATTGACCGGATGATCGACTATATTGTGGAAGGGGATATTTATATCGCGAATATGACCAGGCGTATGATGGCCTACAGCGGGAAGCCTCCCTACGCCATGTTTAAAAGCCTGCGTGAGAACAATCCTTCACCCTTTGGCGGCTATTTTAACTATGGGGATTTTCAGATCATCAGTGCCTCGCCAGAACGGTTTCTGCGCATGAAAAACGGTCTGGTGGAAACACGGCCCATAAAGGGCACACGCCGCCGGGGCGAAACGCCGGAGGAGGACGCTGCTCTGAAGAAGGAGCTTCAGGAATCCGGGAAGGACAAGAGTGAGCTGCTTATGATCGTTGATTTGGAGCGTAACGATCTCAACCGGGTCTGTGAGCCGGGCAGCGTGAAGGTCACCAGCCTGTTTGACGTGGAAACCTACGCCACAGTTTTTCACCTGGTTTCCAATATTGTCGGAAAACTGCGAGACGGCCTGACAACCCCTGACCTGCTGCGCGCCGCTTTCCCTGGCGGGTCGATTACCGGAGCACCTAAAATACGGGCCATGGAAATTATCGACGAGCTGGAGCAAAGCCGCAGGGGGCTTTATACGGGTTCCATCGGGTATCTTGGTTTGGACGGGAGCTGTGATCTGAACATTGTGATCCGCACCGCGGTTTACCAGAACGGCTGCTACACTCTGGGCGTGGGCGGCGGTATTACCTGCGAATCGGATCTGGAATTTGAGTATGAAGAAACAGAGCAAAAGGCCAGGGCGCTTCTGGAGGCCATGCGATGAGCGCACAGGAGCTGATTTTGGACGATGGTTTCTGTTTTGGACTGGGAGCCTTTGAAACCATCGCGGTAATGTACGGGCAGCCTGTGTTTTTAGAGTCACATCTGAAACGGTTAAGAGAAGCGCTGGATTTCTTTGGAATACCAGACCCTGTGACCGCGGAATGGGTGGACGAAATTCTAAAAAAACATTCCATGAAGAACGGGGTGCTCAAGATCATGGTTTCCCAGGAGAACTGTCTGTGGTCCTGCCGGGAAAACCCTTATGCCCCGGCGGACTATGCGCGTGGCTTTGTGCTGAGAACCAGTCCGGTGCGGCGCAATGAAACCTCACCTCTGACCTGGCACAAGACGCTCTGCTATGGGGAAAACATTCTGGAAAAAAGACGGGCGGCCGCCCAGGGCTTTGATGAGCCGGTATTTTTAAACACCAGAGGTCAGCTGACAGAGGGAGCGGTAACCAATCTTTTCTTTGTAAAGAAAGGGCGGCTGATCACGCCCTCTCTGTCCTGTGGTCTGCTGCCGGGAACGGTCCGGAATTACCTGATCAGCCGCTACGATGTGGAAGAAAGAGTGATTTTTCCGGAGGAGATTGGTGATTTTGATGAAGCCTTTGTCACCAACGCTCTGATGGGGATGTTGCCTGTCCGTCAGTTAGACGACATCGCTTACGGTGAAAAAAGCGTCTGGGCAGCAGTCTGGAGAGATTACCATGACCTTTTGCGGCAGGCGCTTGATTGGCCAGTGGCGTGAAGCTGTATAATGGAGAAGCCTCAGATTTTATTCTGAGGCTTTTTTGTGCGGCAGCAGGGTATGGAAGGAATCTTTGGCGGCGTCCAGGAGCTTGGAAATGGCTTCAGTCATCATTTTTTTTGTTTCGGGGTCGGTATTTTCAAGGGTTTGCTTGATGGCACGGGCATTTTTCAGGGAAAAGTGCGCCAGATCACTGACGGTCTGAGCCTGTGTCACAGACAGGATGTCATAAAAGGTATCGATAAACTGTTCGCGCTCCTCGGGAGACATGTCATCGACCCATGCCTTGACGGTTTCGTCCATAAAACGGCAGCCGGCAGTCACAGATTCCAGACAGACGAAATCGGGTCCCAGAATTTCCCAGGAGTAGGGGTCATGCTGGGCAATGCCGATCTGTTTGCTGTGTACCACGGTGTAGTCCTCCGCGTGCTCAAGGAGCATGCCCACAATGGAGGTCTGAGGCACGAAGGTACGAATGCGGCCGCTGACTGCCTGATAGGCGGAGCTCTCCAGCACCTCGGCGGGAAAGCCGGGGCCGTCGTTGCTGTAAATCGTCTCAATACGATTGAGGTAAGCCCCGCAGTGAATGCCGGCATATACGGCCAGGTTACCGCCCTTCGAGTGGCCACCTACCCGCAGGCGAATGGTGCCAAGGCTCCCGGCAGCACGCTTCAGATATTCGGCGGCTTCGGTCTGGGAGGGAACACAGGTTTTAAAGCTCATGTTAAAGTCCTCTTTCCAGCCGACAAGGGTGTTGTCTGTGCCCCGGTAGGCAATGAAGGCCAGTCCGTCACCGGTCAGAACGGTGAGCCCACAAAACTGCTTTTCCAGAATGGGGTCCAGCTGGTCATCGTAAAGGCAAAGCTCCATGTCTGAAAAGCGGCGGCTATGTGCCAGCGCTTTCAAAAGTCGAGCATCCTCCTCCACCCGCAAACGCAGCAGCTGCTCCTCCTCAGACAGTGCCGAAAAACGGGCAAAAGCTTCGGCCATGCTGACAGTCTCGGTGCTGTTTGAAACAATGCCCTCGAAGCGGATATAGGAAACACAGCTGAGAATCAGATTGTCAACCGCGTTAAAGGGAGACTGATCCAGGGTGAGATCGCCCCGCCAGTCAAGGTAATCAAAAATATTGGACATGATAAAGTCCTCCTGTTATGTAAGCCTTGTCATTAGAATAGCTCAAAAGGCGGAAAAAGACAAGAGGATATTTTGTCGAGAGTGATTCAAAGTCTTCTTTTATTAGCGTTGAAAATATGTTAAAATGGTTGTAATCATTTACGGTGAGAGGAGAAGAAAATGAAAAAGCAAATGAAATTACTGGGGGTTTGGCTGGTCGTTTTATGCCTGATGCTGTCCATTACCGGCTGTGGTGACGATGGAACCCAGGCTTATGCCGAGGAGTTTACCGATCTGGCGACTGAAATTTCCCAGGAGAACACTGATTGGCAGAAGCTTTTAAACGGAGCAGATTATGAAAGCCAGGACTGGATCAACAGTGTGCAGTCAAAGCTTTCTGAGATGGAAGCCAGCTGGACCAAACTGGGGTCTTTAAAAGCTCCGAAGAAAATGGAGGATGTTCAGACCAGCTTTAAGGGCGCATCGGATAAAATGCTGTCCGCCATTGCCCTTTATAAGGAATGCTTCAACGCACCCATTGATCCCAATAATATTGATGAGGCGGGTTTGAATGCCCTTGTTGACAAGGCAGGAGAAGCTGATGCGATGGCTATGGAAGCCTCCAGTCTGATGCTGGAAGGTTCTCAAAAGGCCACAGACATGATTAAAAAATAAAGAGGTATTGAAATCCCGGACCGGATGGTTCCGGGATTTTTTAGTTTAGAGGCCGACAGCAGCACAAAATCATCTGGACAAACGCTTTAAAACACGCTATACTACATCTTGACATCTATGTGACAAAGTCTAATAGAAGAACAAAGAGAGATGTGTGAAAGGAAATGAAATGCAGGAAAAAGAAGAGCTGTTTGCCTTTATTGAAAGGGCTGAAAAAAATGTGCTTGAGGGGAAGGGATTGGAACGGGCAGAACTGATCCGCCTGCTCGACATCGATCCGGATTCGGAGGCCTGTGAGCGCCTGGGACAGGCGGCCCGCCGGGTGGCTTCACAGGTGACTGGTGACAGAGCCTACCTCTGGGGTGCTATGGGAGTTGACTATAAGGCATGTCCCATGAATTGTGACTTTTGTTCTCTGGGTGAAGCCTGGGGAATTGTGGAGCCAGACCATGAGCGGGACTTTTCGGAAACGGAGATTATTGAGAGTGTCCGGGACTACGCGGAAAACAAGGTGCGTTGGATCGTCCTCAGGACCACAGAATTTTACAGTCTGGAGGTACTTTCAGAGCTTATTGGAAAGATCCGAAGGACTGTGCCGGGCCGTTATGAAATCGGCCTGAACGTGGGTGAGTTTGACCTGGAAAAGGCCAATGCTCTGCACCGCGCCGGTGTGAACTTTATATACCATTCTCTGAGGCTGGGGGAAGGCAGGGATACCCGGTTTAAGCCTGAGGAGCGTCTGAAAACACTGCGTGCCGTCAAAGATTCCCCCCTGAAACTGGTTTTTCTGGTCGAGCCCATCGGCATTGAGCACAGCAATGAGGAAATCGCAGATATCTGTCTGTGTGCCATTGAACACCAGGCCATCGTGACGGGCGGTATGGCCCGTGTACCGGTGCCAGGGACCCCTCTCGGTGTGCACCCGCAGATACCTGAAAACCGCCTGGCCCAGATTATAGCCGTAACGCGTCTGGCTGGCGGCAGCCGTGTGCCGGATATCTGCGTGCATCCGGCATCGCCAAAGGCCATGCGTTTTGGCGCCAACGTGGCTGTGGTGGAAACTGGCTCGATTCCCCGGGACAGCTGCTGTCTCCCAAAGGAAAAATGGAATCAATTTGACGCCCAGACAGCGGGTGAATGGTTTGAGCAGGCCGGCTACACCCTGTGTGCAGGAGCGGAAATGCAGTGAAAAAGGAGAAGAAAATGAAAATTAAAAAATATGTGGCGATGGCTCTGACGGTGGTGATGGCCGCGGGCCTGCTTGCTGGCTGCGGCAGCCCAGGGGAGGATACAGCGGCAAAGAGTCAGAAGATAACAGTGGGAACCTGGAAAACAGCCCAGACCATCACGCCTTATTTTTACGATGAATTTATGCCACAAAGCGTCGAGGTTTTGCCCTTTACTAATCCAGGTGACCAGAAAACCGCGCTGCTGGCAGGCAGCCTGGATATGTGCGGCACCACACTGGTCACAGTCATTACTGCGGCCTCCAAGGGGGAGCCGGTCAAAATTGTCATCAGCCTGTGCAATAAGTGCTCGGCCCTGGTGGTGGGTAAGGACTCTGGTATCCTGAGTGAGGCGGACCTGAAGGGCAAGCGCATTGCCTATGTGCCTGGCACCATGCACCATGCCCTGCTGCTGGAGGTGCTTAAGCGCAATGGCATCAACCCAGACACCGATGTGGAGCTTAAGCGCATCGACTTTTTCGATATGGGGCAGGCCCTGGTAAATGGGGACATTGATGCTTTTTTAAGCGGCGAACCTTACCCGTCCCAGGCTGTGCAGGAGGGATATGGACGTATTCTCAGCTATCCCTACTTTGACGACAGCATTGGAACCATCAACGCGGCCATGATTGTCACTGAGGACACCATTAAAAACAAACCGGAAATGGTTCAGGATTTGGTGAATGCCCATGTGGATGCTACCAGGATGCTGAACGAAGATCGGGAAAAATGGCTGAATAAATCAGCCGAATTTGGCACAGACAAGACTTTGCTGGAAATCTCGGCAGACAATATTGAGCTCTGTTCGGACATTGACGATACCTTCATCCAGAACACCAGAAATCTGGCGGACCGCATGAAAGCGCTGGGCATGATCGACACTGTGCCGGATATTGACGCCATGTTTGACCTCAGCTTTCTGGAACAGGCCGCTAAACGGCGTTAGGCAGCCCCATGGAAAGGTTTTGGAACATTTTAAAGCGGGTGGACCCGGTGGGGTGGATTGTCCCGGCACTGGTGGTGCTGATCTGGCTATGGCTGTCTGCTTCCGGGCAGATTCCAGCCTATAAGCTGCCGTCTCCTGTGGAGATCCTTCGGGTGCTGGCAGATTTTGCTTCTGGCCGTCTGGGCATCACACCCTATTCCGGGACTCTGTGGGAAAATCTGGGTGTCAGCATGCTTCGGGTGCTGTCTGGTTTTATCATCGCTGGGAGCCTGGGCATGCTCGTGGGCTTTCTGACTGGCCGTATACCGGTGCTAAAGCGTCTTTTTGACCCGGTGATCCACCTGATCAAGGCGGTGCCCGGTATTGGCTGGCTACCCATAGCCATTGTCTGGTTTGGAGTGGGCGAGGGAAACACTCTTTTCCTCATATCACTGGCAGCTTTTTTTCCGGTCTATGTCAATACTGCTGCCGGGGCGGCGGCGATTCCGGAGATGTATATTCAGGCTGGGCAGATGTTAGGGGCGCAGGGCCTCAGGCTTTTCCGTGCCGTTGTCTTTCCAGCGGCTTTTCCTCAGGCGGCAGTGGGGCTTCGGCTGGGGCTGGGGGTCGCCTGGGCCTACCTGGTGCTGGGTGAGGTCACCGGGGTCACAAAGGGACTGGGCGCTGTCATGAGTGACGCCCGGATGCTCGGCCATGTAGATATGGTTCTGGCCGCCATGATTGTTATTGCTGTGGCAGCAAAGGTGACGGATTTTTTGCTGGTGGCTGTATGCAGGAGAATCTATCCACGGGGAGGCAGGAAAAATGAGTCTGGCATTTAAAAATATATCCCATGGCTACGGCGGCCTGGAGGTTTTAAAGGATGTGAGCTTCAAGGCTGAGCCGGGCAGGATTACCGTACTGCTGGGGCCCAGCGGTTGTGGAAAGTCAACACTTTTGAAGTTGGCCGCTGGTTTTGAAAAGCCAGTGGCAGGAACAGTATGCTTTAACGAAAGTCCTGTGACTGGCCCGGGGGTGGAGTGTGGTATGATGTTCCAGACGCCAGTCCTGTTTGACTGGCTCACCGCTGCGGGCAATGTGGCCTTTGGCCTCAGGCAGGCAGGTGTGCGGGGAAAGGAGCGGCAGGATCGGGTAGACCGTTTTATGGCTCTCGCAGGCCTCACTGATTTCAAGGACTACTACCCCGGCGCCCTGTCCGGTGGTATGCAGCAGCGCGCAGCCCTTGCACGGCTGCTGGTTATGGAGCCCCAGTGCCTGCTCATGGATGAGCCCTTTGCCGCGCTGGACGCCCAGCTGCGGCCAAAGATGCAGGGACTGGTATTATCGGTCTGGCGAGATCTGCGGCCCACTGTGCTCTTTGTTACCCATGACGTCGAGGAGGCTTTGGTGCTGGGCCATCGGATACTGGTTTTCAGTAAACGGCCAGGCCATATCGTCAAAGACATTGAGCGAGCGCTTGAAAAAAAAGACCCTCTGGATCAGCTCACTGACCCAGATTTTGGAAAAGAAAAAAAGAATATTCTGGAAATCCTCCGGGATCTTTAAGTAAACTAAAATCCGATAGAAGTAGCGGTACTTACAGCACACCGCTCTTTCTTTTTTTGTTTCTTAAGCCCAAAGTATTATTTAAAGCGGATCTATGCAAATAACAAAGGCTGTGCTAAAATCAATTAAACGGATGGTTTAACATGAGAGGCTTTTATAGCCGAAGGTGGGAGGGAGATTAAATGAAAAGAGGTCAGCTGATTTTAAGAGGGGCCGGCGTATTGCTTGCCGTTGTCGTGTTTTTTTATGCAGCTGCCTGGGTCGGAATTCAGCTGTTCGGCGATGATGACCGCTATCTGAACCCGGAAAAAGCAAAGGTCGTTTCACCACTGGGAGCAACCAGCGAGTGGAACTACCACATTCCCAATACAGGGGATTACGCTGTGGGCCTGAACGCCGAGGGGAAGCCTGTTTTTGAGGATCCTCACCGTGCGATCAGGGCCTTTAAGAGAGATCATCGCCTCTACTTTATCAGGATAGGCCTGCACTTGGGACCGGTTTTCTTCGGACCGAAAAACTGGAAGCGGTTCCAGGAGGAATACTGGACTGCTGCCCCGAAAGTCTGGGATGAAATGGATGGGGATCATGAGCTTTATGATTTTCTGAAGGTATACAGCAACAGCTTTGATAATTTTATTTAAGAATCATGGGATTATTTTCACCAGAGGATAAGTAAACGTGAGAGAACCTGAACCGTGGGATTTTATCTTTAAAGGTAAAAATATTGAATATCTCTTTAAGGATAGAAATGTTACAATAGTACCTGTAAAGAAAAACTAAACGATAACCAAATCAACGAGGTGATTCATAGATGATAGAGCGAAATTTCGGACCCAACGGCGCGTGGAAAATGCTGAATGATTATACGGTAACCTTTATTACCGACCAGTTTGTATTTAGAGACGGCGGTATGACAATTCCGGCGGAGCTGAACAAATTTTTTGGCGCAGAAAGCGGGGAGACACGGGTTGTTTTCCTGTTTGAGGGGCGGGAGTTCCCCTCCTATATTGAGTGCGGCTACGGAGAAAACAGCGCGAACAGCATCAAGCTGACCTGGAGCAAGGCTCTGAGCAGCAAATTTATCGGCCTGTTCCCAGATTACGAAAATTTCTTTGCCAATATGACCGAGTACCAGCTGGAGGAGCGGCCGATTCTTCAGTTTGAAAAACTTGAGGCTGACGAGTTTCTGGTCAAAATGATTCTGCCCACCGATGAGGCGCTGACCAAAAAGCAGGAGCTTTTCGATTACCTGGGACCTGGTAAAACAGTGGTTTCCTTTAAGAGCTCCTACGAGATGGTTTTCTTGAAAAACTATCTGGAGCAGGCAGATAACCGAGGCAAGGCTGATGTATTTATGGTGTCTGCCGGCGTCAAAAAGTTTTACGAGGCCCGGGAGGCACAGGGTAAGTCCCAGGATAAAAATGCAGATAAGACCATTGAAAACGTGAAAGAAGCAGGCTTGGATGACGTACTGGCCTTTTTAATGGATGGCCCTTACGCTCTCATGGCAGAAAAGGGCTTTCTGGTCATGGAAACCATCGACGAGCATTTCTACTTTGCCCTTGAGGTCTCCATGCTGGACGAGCTGAGCACTGACGACAAGCGGCTGATCATCGAGCTGCTGGACCAGAAAATCGAGCACTACTTTGAGCGTATGGACGGTCCCGGCCTTCAGGAAAATCTGACCAGTCTGGTGGACGAGTATGGTCATTATTTTACCAGAGATTTTCGTTATTCCTTTAAAGACATCCTGACCGATGGCATTCCCGGCTGTATTGAAGCTCTGAAATTTGTGGACGGCGACCGCTATAAAGTCACAGGGTTTGCGGGGGTGGAGGAGTGGACCGGGACTCCCTGGGTGGCAATACTTGACCGCAGCATCACCAGGGTGCCGAATACCGGCGTCTTTGTGCAGTACCTGCTCAACAAAGATACCCAGAAGCTGTATCTGGCTCTGTTTCACGGCTTTAAAGAAGTTGAGGATGAGGTGCTGAAAACCGGACAGGAGGATGTGAAGCCTGTTGTGGCGGCTGCACTGCGCCCCTTGGTGGCGGAAATCCAGAGGAGAGTGGACCCCAGAAGTTTTGACACAGGCAGCAAGGATGTGGATCTGTATGACGACCGCTTTCGTGAGGGCGTGATCTTTTACAGAGAATATGACCGCATGGTGCCCGGGGACACACAGCTGGAGCAGGATCTTCAGGAAATGCTGGAGGTTTACAACGATTATTACGAGCGCTGTATCCTGAACCTTTACCCCGAGGAAGAAGAACCAGAGGAACCCGAAGCTGCTGAAGTGCCTGATGAGGAAGTCTCAGAGACTGAAGGAGCTGCCGAAGAACCGGTAACCGCAGCTGAAGCTGAAGTTCAGGAAATGGAGGCAGCCGAGATTATTGAACCTGAGGATGAGCAGAGCAGTGAGCCTGAAATCATTGAATGGGAGCCGGTAGAAGAAGCGGCAGAGCCTGTGGCTGAAACCCAGCCCGGGCACGTGGCGTCTGCTCCCGAGCCGGCTCAGCCTGAGCCGGCCTCTGTGGCAGAGCCGCCGGCGGCCGAGGTATCCAATGAAGCGCCTCGAAAGACTGCCCGCAGCATCAGCGAGGCAGCTTATCTGGAAACTAAGCGTGTCATGGAGGAATCCTCCGCTGAGACTGAGGAGGTCAACGCAGTGGAACGTATCCTGGAGCGGGTCGAAAATCTGGTGGAAGAACCGGTGGACATTCCCGGAACCCTCCGTCAGGTGGGGGCTTACATTACGGCCCACGGCTTTACCTGCACACCGGGTATTGTGGAAAACCTCTATCTCTGTCTGAAGGCCAAGCCTTTTGTTATCCTGACCGGTATCGCGGGAATTGGCAAATCCAGCCTGGCACGCCTGTTCGCTGAGGCCATGGGAGCCAACACAGAAAACGGCCGATACAAGCAGGTGCCGGTCCGCCCGGACTGGAAGGACTCCAGAGGTCTGCTCGGCTACCTGGATTCCTCTGGACGCTTTGTCCCGGGCGCGCTCAACGACTTTATAAAAGAAGCGGTGGACAACCCCAGAAAGCCTTACTTCCTGTGTCTGGATGAGATGAATCTGGCCCGGGTTGAATACTATTTCAGTGAGATTTTATCTGTTATGGAGACCCGGCGTGACCGGGAAGGCCGCACCGTAACGGACCCGCTGCTGGGAGATGAGGCCTTTGGCCGTGACGAGCTGGCAAGGGAACGCTATGGCGAGCTTTATCTGCCGGAAAACCTCTATATCATCGGTACTGTCAGCAGTGAGGAAACAGCCTTTGCGCTGAGCCGCAAGGTTCTGGACCGGGCGAGCCTTATCGAGATCGGACAGGTGAGCCTGCATCTGCAGAGCCCGCCGCGCACCATGCCAGAGCCAATCCATCTGGGCAACAGGTTTTTAAAAAGCGATGTTCTGGTTCTGGCTAACTGTACTCGCCAGCGGGACATGATCCAGGAGGTTGTCACGCTGCTTGAGGCGATGAATGGTATTCTCATGAAGGCTAACGCCCAGATTGGTTACCGGGTGCGTGACGAAATCTGTTTTTATCTTCTCTACAATGCCGAGTACGGCCTTATGAGCCAGGAGGATGGGCTGGATCACGCCATTCTGCAGAAGATTCTGCCGCGTATTCAGGGCGGCGGCTCCGCTGTGGAGTCTGTCCTGACCGACCTGTTCAAAATCTGTGCGGGCACCCGTTCCGGCAATGCGGTGAGAAACTATGCGGGTAACCGCGGAGGCCTTTTCCCCAAGAGTGCGGAAAAGCTGAGCGCTATGGTCAAACGCTTTGACCAAGAAGGTGAAACTTCTTTCTGGAGCTAAGTTGTCCACATATTCACATGTATTCACCGATATTGTGGATAAATTGTGTATAATGTGGATAGATACAAGATATTGGGATTTTAACACGAAGATGTTTAGAAATTAACAAAATATAGAGAGTGTCATTCAAAGAAACACAGAGATGCAAAAATTTCTCTGTGGATAATGCGGGTGAGGCATTATTAAAATATAAATTAAGCTTGCGCTGTCCTCAACTTTGGATTATAATAAGGCGATGATAAAGCATCCGACCGATGTGTATCCAAAGCAGATGATTCCTTTTTATTGGAAAGTAAGGAGGGACCGTGACGGCCAGGCACTGCTGTAAACCTACCTTTCTCCACCTATCATGTTGTTAGATTTTTGAAAGCGAATGGCTCTTGTAGGAAACAGCACTCCCCAAACGCTGTTCTGGCCCGCGGTCTCGGCCTTACGTTGATAAAAATTAAAACGCAGGGAAAACTTATGGTTTTCCCTGCGTTTTTTAGTGTGAATTAAAATGAATACAGGATTCAGCCAGCTCTAAAATGGCGGGCTCCGGCACCTGAATCGCTTTGACATCGGACAGGCCAGCTGTCATGAGCTTTTGGCGTTCACGGACAAGGATATTCCAGCTGTTTTCTTCCAGCTGGCGTGCAAAACCCTCTCTGTCGCCGGACAGC
>CAUEUD010000093.1 GCA_959020865.1 Eubacterium limosum
CATGAGGGAATGTTATAATAAATCACGCAGTTGAAAAACAAATCATTTTCTTAAATGAAAAATCAAAAAAAGTTCGCAGACTACCAACAGTCTGCGAACTTTTTCTACTTAAAAGCAACGTAAAAAACGGACCCTCTCGAGTCCGTTTTTTCTCTTTTTTATTCGTTTTTCTAATAAAATTAAAGCTCTAATTCATTCAAAATGCTGCGCAGCTCTACCAGCTCATCGATGGTCAGGGTTACGCCCTTGCGCATTTTTTCATGGTTTGCGTCCCATTCACGAATATCGTATTTGGGTTCGCGGTCATTCCAGCTGACCAGGTTTAATTCCTTCTGCCAGCCGTTTGCTCCATCGGATAATACTCCAACTTCTTCTACTACTTTAAACGAAAATGCCATACTTCCTCTTCTTCCTTTTAATTATTTATCTTATCCCGCTTATGCGAGCATTTTATCAAAGTCTCCCTGATTATCAAGCTCGGCCAGCTCGGTATAGCCGCCGATAAACTTTTCATCGACAAAAATAAAGGGAACCGTATGCTGTCCGGTCTTTTCGGCCAGTACCTGTTTCATTTCATTATTGCCATAAATGTCGACATCCTTGTAAATCAGGCCCTTTTGGTCTAACAAACGCTTTGCGTTATTGCAAAATGGGCAGTGGGGCCAGGTATATAATCTTATTTCTTTCATAATCAAACTTCCTTCCGTTTCTTATGTTTATATCCTGATTGGCTATTTTTATTCAAGCTTTGATAATATCGGTCCTTTTCTTTACCATTTTACCTTATTCTGGCAGAGTGTCAAGAATTAAAAGTAAAAAACAATGGCCTTTCAGCTTTTTTTAATGTATTATAGTGTTTAGTAAACAAGACAAAGGAGCTTTTTTTATGAATGAAGTAACGATCATTGACCATCCTTTGGTCACCCATAAGCTAACCTTACTGCGTATGAAGGATACACCGTCTAAGGATTTCAGAGAGCTGGTCAAGGAACTGGCCACACTTATGGCCTATGAAGTCACCAGGCGCTTTCCTCTTAAAGATATTGAGATTGAAACCCCGATCTGTAAAACCACCAAACAGGTGCTGGCAGACAAGGATGTGGTTATCGTGCCGATTCTGCGCGCTGGGCTGGGCATGGTCGAGGGCTTTACCCATGTTATCCCCAATGCCAAAATCGGGCATATCGGCTTATTCCGCGATCCGGAAACGCTGGAAGCCGTGGAGTATTACCGCAAGCTGCCCACGGATATGGCTGAGCGCGAGGCCATCATCACCGATCCCATGCTGGCCACTGGTGTCTCCTCTATCCACACCATTGACATCTTGAAGGACGCGGGTTGCAAAAATATTAAGTTGGTTGTTATTTTAGCTTCTCCGGAGGGTATAAAGGCTGTACAAGCAAAACACCCCGAGGTACCTATTTATTGTGCTTGTATCGACGAAGGGCTGAACGATCATTCCTATATTGTTCCAGGCCTTGGCGATGCGGGAGACCGCCTCTTCGGGACTAAATAGGACAGGAGGTCTGTTACCATGACAACAGACACAATCAAAAAACGTTATGGACTGTTTACAGCCATTGCCATGATTATCGGAATCGTCATCGGTTCCGGTATTTTTTTTAAAAGCGATAATATTTTAATTGCCACCGGCGGCAATGTCGTTCTGGGTGTAATCATCTTCTGCTTTGCGGCCGTCAGCATTATTTTTGGAAGCCTGACGGTGGCGGAGCTGGCCTCCCGGACCGATGAGCCCGGCGGGGTACTCACTTATGCCCGGGTTTTTATCAACCCCATGGCGGGCTCGGCCTACGGCTGGTTTCAAACCTTTGTCTATCTGCCCACCATCACTGTCGTGTTATCCTGGGTTTCGGGCATTTACTTTTGTATTTTCTTTAACATCAATGCCTCGCTGGAGCTTCAGTGTCTCGTGGGTTTTGGCCTGCTGACAGGTTTGTACCTCATGAATATGCTCTCGGCCAGGCTTGCTGGGCTTTTTCAGAATGCTGCGACGGTCATCAAGCTGATTCCACTTCTGATCATTGCGGCAGCGGGACTGCTCCACGGGAATACAGAAACCGCCACAGTCGCCATGCCGGCCCCGGCCACCGGGATGCTTCACGCTTCCTGGATTATGGCGATCCCCTCGGTGGCCTTCTCCTTTGACGGATGGATCATCTCCACCTCGGTGGCTCATGAGATCAAAAACAGCCGGCGGAACCTGCCCATTGCGCTGGTTATCAGCCCCTTGTTTATTCTGCTCATGTACATCCTCTACTTTGTAGGCGTCACCAACCTGCTGGGCGCCCCGGCCATTATGCAGCTGGGCGATGCCCACCTGGACCAGGCGGCGGCCATGGTTTTTGGCCCCTTTGGCGCTAAGCTTATCGGCTTCTTTGTTTTAATCTCTGTACTCGGCGGTCTGAACGGTCTGGTCATGGGGATTTCGCAGATGCCCTACTCCCTGGCGCTTCAGAAAATGATCCCAGGCGCGGATAAGCTCAAGGTTCTCACACCAAAGTCGGATTTTCCGCTCAACTCGACCATCGCATCCTACCTGATTGTTACCTGCTGGTTTGTCGTCCATTATTTCACACAGCGCTTTGGACTGCTGACCAACTCCGATGTGTCAGAAATCGCCATTGTGGTCTCTTACCTGCTCTATCTTCCTTTATACTACCAGGTCTTTAAACTTGGGAGAAAACAGCAGATTGGGGCTTTCAGAGGCATTCTGTGTCCGGTTCTGGCAGCGGTCGGCTCGCTGATCATCTTTTCAGGCGGTCTGCAAAGCCCGCTGTTTATTCTCTACATTGCCATCTGCCTTGTTTTTCTGGCTGCCGGCATGGTTTATTACCAAAAAATAACAAAAGCGCAGGTCTGATGCCTGCGCTTTTTCTTATGCTTCTTTTGAATCGTCTTTATCCTTGGTTTCTTCTTCCTCGATTATTTCCGCGTCAGAAACGGCTTCTTCGTCTGTATCTTTGGCTGCTTCTCCGTTTTCTTCCTTTGTTTCTTCTTTGGTTTCTTCTTTGGCTTTCATTTCTGCTTCTCTGGCCTCAAGCTCTGCAATCTTTTCTTCTTTTTCTAAAATTTTGCGGCACAGCACATCACAAGGATCGTCACTGTCTTCCGCCAGATTTTCTTTTCTGGCTTCATAAACCGTTTTACCCAGCTCGGCAAAAAGCGCCTCCAGCTCGTGCTTTTCGGACACAATGGTGGTTTTTACCTTTGCTGCTTCTGCCAGGTCGCCGAGCATATCGGCTGTTGCGGCGGCCACGTCATTCAGGGTTTTTCCCAAATCATCAAAAATTGTCATTCTTTTTCTCCTTATATGTTAGTTTTAAAAAATCAGGGGTATATATCTTTCTGGCAGGGAAACCACACCGGTCTCCTTTTATATAAATTAATTTTTTACTCCTCTCAAATCCCCGGTCAGCGCCAAAGTGGCCGGGGGTCTCCTTTTTTTGATGATTCTATTTTAGCATGAAAGCTTTAAAGAAAGATTTATCTTTTCCACAAAATCCGGTATTACGGATTATCTTTTTATAAATATTCAGATCTCCCCGGCTGTAGTCATCATATTGACGCAGGTGCTTCATAGCGCGGTAATAAGAAGCCATCATCAATACCATTAAAAGCGCAATGGGCAGGCCGCATACAATGGAAGCCGTCTGCAGAGCCTCTGTTCCGCCCACACTCAGCAAAACAGCGGCGGTTACCGCCATTATGCTCCCCCAGAATATACTGATGCTCCTGGGCGGTGCCGCCTCGCCGGTTACATCTTTAAACTGTTTCATAGACATGGCGGATATGGACATGGTCATCGACTCGGCCAACGTGACAAAAGACAATACCACGATAACAAGGGCTACCACATTCATGACAGCACTCCACGGCAATTGTTTAAAGAAAGCGTACAGGGCCATGTCTGATCCGGTTTGCTCAATGAGCTCCCCGATATTAGCGCCGTAAAATTTTTCAAGAAGAATGCTACCTCCGCCAAAAATACCAAACCAGGCAAAGGAAAACACTACCGGCGCGATGAGATTTATGACCACAAATTCCCGTATGGTGCGCCCATAGGCCAGCTTTACTAAAAACAGGCCGATCAGCGGCGCAAAGACCATCCACCATGTGTTAAAGAATACATTATTAGCCCCGATCCACCCTGTTTTCTCAATGGGGTCAAGAAACAGGGACAGGTTGATAAAATCATTAAAATACTGCCCCACAGCTGTAATGGTCAATTCCGTTACCCCCACAGGGTCTACTGCAATAAAGGCAAAAACCAAAACGAAAAAGTAGAGCACGGTATTCAGGTTGCTGATGTATGTAATGCCCCGGTGCAGCCCGGAGATGCTGGATAGCGTATAAAACAGGGTGATCACTGCTATGATCACAATCCAACTGTACAAATTGCTTGTAAATCCCATAATAATATCGAATCCCCGGGCGATCTGCAGTGTGGCGAATCCGAGCGAGGTCGCAATTCCTCCAATGATCGCGAAAATAACCAGTGCATCGACGGCATTTCCGGCCGCGCCATAGATTTTATCCCCCGCCAGAGGGTACAGCGCCGTACAAACCCGATAATCTTTTTTGCTATTATAGATTAAGAAGACAACGCTCAGGCCTGCCGCTGTATAAATTGAGTAGGGATGGATGCACCAGTGCAGAAAAGTATATTTCAGGGCGCCGAAAACAGCAGCGCTGGATAAAGGCGCAGCGTCTAAAAATGGCGGCGGATTATAGATAAACTGTATCGGCTCATAAACACCATAGTAATTAATCCCCACTGCTATTCCTGAGGTCAGGGCGATTGCAAACCAGACAAATTTATTTATCCTGGGCACTGCCTCCGGGCCTCCCAGCCGGATTTTTCCATATTTGCTAAAACCAGCCCACAGGCAAAATATAATGGCCGAAAACGCGACAAGCGTGATAAACCATGTGAAATTTTTCAATACAAACGCAAGTGCTGTGTCGGCAGCTTTTGAAAAAGCCTCTGGCGCAATGCAGGCAAAGGCCACAAAGAAAATAAGGGCGGCTCCGGAAATCAGCAGCACATACCAGTTGACCATTTTCAGCACCCTTTTGTTTTTATCCATAGCGATTCCTCTCCTTTTAAAAAAAGCAGAGACAAAGCCTGCCTCTGCTTTTTAAATTTATATCCCCAGCCTGTAGCATTCCGGAATATACGGTTCAATGACAGATAAACGGTCTTTTGAAATTTCCGGAGGACGATAGCTCTCCAATCGTTTTTTCACAGCCGGCTCCATCAATTCTTTTAGGGGTTTTGAGCCGCTGTTTTGCCATTGGTTTGGGTCTTCCTTGTTCATGTATTGCGACTGGTAGAATTCTTCCCGGTACATTTTGGGCGTCCGTCCCTTTAAGAACGTTCCCCTCGCACCTGTCGCCTTGATTTCCTCAAAACAGAAGCGGTCTTCTGAACAGTTTACCCCCTTCAGCAGATGTGTGGTCATTTGTATGATCTCTTCATCCATCAGAAACTTTTCAAAATTTATGACATTGAAGGTTCCCAGTGTCCCGCAGGCATGCTCGATAAAATTAGACCCACAGTCCAAACTTGCGTAAAGCATCATCATGCTCTCGATTCCTGACTGGGCATCAAAATCTTTTGCGTCACTGAGCCCGCCGCCTGTCCTGAAGGGTAAGTGATAATAATCCGCAAGCCCTGCGGTTACATAGCAGACCAGCGCCGTCTCGGGCGACCCAATGCTCAGCTGAATGGTGTGCATATTCGTTGATGCCGAGGTATTACCATAGATCACCGGTATACCTGGTCTCAAAAGCTGGGCCAGCACAATCCCGGCCAGCTGCTCGGCGTTTGTCATGGCCATCATCGAGGCAACAGACGGCGGCGCGGTCATCAGCGGCATGGCGCAGGGCACAATCCACAGGGGCTGGTTCGCTTCACAGGTCGCAAACAATTTTTCGATGGGCGCATTGTCAAAGGTAAGCGGGGACAGGGAGTTCAGCATTGGCAGAATATGGTATTTGTCATTGCCCTCAAAACGGTTGACAATCTGTATGGTTTCTTTAAACAATGCCCTTAAGTGGCTCTCCTTTCCAGAAGCCAATGTGTTGGGATAAAGCGTCACAGTCGGCTTATTGGCATATTTCATTTGAAGCGCCATATTGGCAAAAGTTTTTTGTTCGGGTGTAAAATTGGGGGTTTTTGCCAACAAATTAATATGCGACCCTGTGATCACCGGGCTGGTATCCGCCAGCTTAAACTGGTCAAATATATCCGCATTCTCCATTTTTCTTATTTCTTTGCCTGTCTGAATATAAATGTTGCTCCCAAGCGGCCTGAAAACAGTATTATCTCCCCCTATTACCAGATCGCCCTTAAAGGAAGAAAGAATAAACTGAGACGGAATAATCGCCAGGGCCTCCATCAATGTTTTTTCATCAATATATACCGTATCATTTTCCACCCGGACGCTGTGAGCTTTAAATACCTCCAGGGCTTCCTGGTTTTCAAACTTTACCCCAACCTCACTGAGAATACGCAATGTCTGCTCGTGAATTTTTTCAATCCCCTGTTTTGTGATGTACTTTTCATAGGATTTCATTGCTGTTCCCTTACATCCCGCCTTAAATCATTTCCTTATACGCATCGGGCAGATAAGGCTGAAGCAGATCGTTCTGCTCTTTTGTAATTTCCGGCACTGTGTAAGATGCCAGGCGCTTTTCAACGTCCTGCTGGGCGATGTCCGCCACGCTGATGCTTCCCTTATTCTGCCATTGGTTCGGGTCATCCTTATTAAAATATCGGGCGAGATAAACCTCTTCACGGTACATCTTGGGAGTACGGCCTGTCAGGAAAGCGCCCCTCGGGCCAACCTTTTTAAGGGTATCCATGCAGAATTTTTCATCACTGCAATCAATTCCCGCAAATAACCGCTGATTCATTCTCTGAATTTCTTCATCGATCAGGAACTTGCGAAAATCGGTTACATTAAACGATCCCATGCAGCCGCAGGCGTGTAAAACAATATCAGCGTTGACGTCCTGTGTCGCTGTAATCATCATCATGGATTCAGCCCCTGCCTGAATATCTGCATCTTTCGCATCGCTGAGCGAGCCGCCGGTTCTGAAGGGCAGTCCATAGTAGTCTGCCAAACCGGCGGTCGCGTAAACGACCAACGCGCATTCGGGCGCTCCGATTGCAAGCTGGACGGTCCGCATATCTGTCGCGCCCGAGGTGTTCCCGTAAACAACCGGCACATTCGGATTTAATAATTTCGCCAGTACATAACCACCCAGCACCTCGGCGTTTGTCATTGCCACCATCGAAGCAATGGAAGGCGGCGCTGTCATGAGCGGCATGGCGCAGGGAGCGAACATGATGCCCTGATTTGCCTCACAGAGGACAAATACCCGTTCTAACGGATCGTGATCCATGGTGAGCGGCGATAAGGTATTTAAAATATAGACATTATGTACCGCGTCGTTTCCTTCAAAATCATTTAAAAGCTGTACGCTTTTTTCAAAGGCTTCTTTGATGGCTTTTTTATCGGACAGCGCAAAAGTGTTGGCGGTTGTCAGAAACAGCGGCTTATGCCCATATTTTAGGATCAGGGCAATGTTGCTGAATATTTTCTGGTCTAAGGTAAATCCCTTGGAATAATCCTGGAAATAATTGATGGTCCCAAAATCAAGGATATCGCTGGTATCCTCGAGCTTAAACTGGTTGAGTGTATCCTCATTGCTCATTTTCCGAATGGCCCCGTCTGGATAATGACAATACACATTGCCGCCGATGGCGCCATTATATTGTTTGCCGCTGCCAATTTCCAGATCCCCTTTACAGGATTTTACCGTAAAGGCGCGCTGCGCGTGGCCGAGGGCCTCGGTCACCATTTTTTCATCAATAAAAACGGTTTGTCCTTCCACACGGGCCCCATGCTTCCTGAAAACCTCCAGGGCTCCTTCATGCTCAAACCGCATACCGATTTCTGATAAAATTTTTAATGAGTATTCATGAATTTTTTCAATTTCTTCTCTGGATATAAAACGTTCATAGCTTTTCATTTTTCATTCTCCCATCTGGATATCTATCCGGAAATTTTATATTTTCTCATTTTATTCTGTAAATTCTGTCTTGAAATATTCAAAAGCTTTGCCGCCTGGGTCACATTGTGGTTATTTTGTTTTAATGCCTTAATAATGGTTTCTTTTTCAAAATTATCGACCATCTCCCTGAGATTTCTGTTGGCGCCTAAGCTCAGAGAAGCCGTCTGTTTTTCTTCGATCACCTTGTACCGGTCCAGCAGGTATTCCGGCAGACATGCGCTTTCCAGCGCGTAGCAGTCGTTTCCGGCCAAATACAGGCTTTGGGTAATGACATGCCGCAGCTCCCTTATGTTTCCGGGCCAGTCATGCTTCAGCAGAATTTTTCTGCTTGTTTTTGACAGGCTGTTTACTTTTTTCCCAAGGAAGGCCGCGACCTCGGAAATATAATGGTTTGAAAGAGCGATAATGTCTTCTTTTCGATTTTTCAACGGCGGCAGCTGAATATTAAACACGCTGAGCCGGTAATAAAGGTCTGAGCGCAGCCGGTTTTCCCTGATGGCCTCGAGGGGGTCCTGGTTAATGGCGGCGATGATACGGACATTCGCAACGATCTCTTTGTTCCCGCCCACTCTTCTAAACCTCTTCTCTTCCAGTACCCTCAGCAATTTGGACTGGATCGTAATGTTCATAGAATTCAGCTCATCCAGAAAAAGTGTCCCGCCTTCGGCCTCCTCAAAGAGCCCCTTCCGCTCTTTCGCGCCAGTAAAGGAACCGCTCCTTACGCCAAAAAGTGTGCTCTCCAAAAGATTTTCAGGGATAGCGCTGCAGTTAACAGCCACAAAATGATTCTTTTTCCGATCACTGATATTGTGGATGCTCTGGGCAAAGACCTCTTTTCCTGTTCCCGTGGCCCCGGAGACCATAATCGGCACGTCCGTTTTTCCAGCCAGCTTTGCCTTTTCAACGCACTGCTTCATTTCGTTGCTTTCTCCTATGATATCCTCAAAGGTATACTGTGTGTTGTTATGCAGCCTGACAGCGCTCAGCGTCCCGTTGTCGTGGTTTTTCTTATTGATGGTATCGATCAGATTAAAATACTCGGATATCTCACGGTAGGTGCCCACGCTCATTTCAATATTCCCATTTTCATCAAAAACCGGAAAGGAATTAAAAAGCACTGTGCACTCCTTGCCGTTTTGTGTTTTATAATAAGAAAATGTGTCTTTATAGCAGCGCCCGTCCTTCAGGGTGTTCAACAGTAAAGACCGGCCCTCATCATCCAGACTGACAGTCTTATCCGGATCGTTCGGCTTATAAATTTCATTGGGGTTTTTCCCGATCGCGTCCTCTCGTTTCATTTCCTCAATACGTTCACAGCCTTTTGAATAAGCGATAATCTTTTTATTTTTATCGACAACCAGCACACAGAAATCCTCTATTTTTTCAAGGCATTCTGCCGGCATCAACTTTTGATCTGTTTTCCCATTTTTCATAAAGCACCTCTTGTTTTTTGGTGATGGTATTTTAACCTAAAATACCGGTATGGCAAAATGGTTTTATTTTTTATTAAGACTCACTATTTTGTCTATATCTTTTCCCTATATTCAACAGGAATATAGGGTGTAAGCAGGTCATTTTGTTCTTTTGTAATATCGGGCGCCTGATAAGAGGCAATGCGCCGCTCAACCTCCTCTCTGCAGATTTCATAAACACTTGGAGCCCCCTTGTTCATCCACTGATTAGGATCTTCTTTATTCAAAAATTGAGGAAGATAGAACTCCTGCCGGTACATCTTTGGCGTCCTGCCTTTCAGAAAAGTGCCCCGCGCGCCGGTTTTTTCAATTTCGTCAAGGCAGAAACGGCTTTCATCACAGTCAATCCCGCTGATGAGACGGTCACACATGGCTGTTATTTCCTCATCAATAAGATACTTTTCAAAGCTGATAACATTAAACGAACCCATAATTCCGCAGGCGTGGGCGACCAGATCGGCGCCGCAGTCCAGCGTTGCAAAGGTGAGCATCTCCGACTCGATTCCTGCCTGAATATCAAAATCCTTGGCGTCGCTCAGCGCTCCCCCTGTCCTGAATGGCATATGATACAAATCTGCCAGTCCTGCCGTCGCGTAACAGATCAGCGCAGACTCCGGAGCGCCGATGCTCAGCTGCAGAGTCCTCAGATTTGTACCTGCCGAGGTGTTTCCGTAAACAACTGGCAGGCCTGGCCGGCAAAGCTGTGTGAGGACAATCCCTGCCAGGGTCTCGGCATTTGTCATGGCCATCATGCCCGCAATTGACGGAGGCGCTGTCAAAAGCGCCATCCCGCAGGGGCTGATCCACAACGGCTGGTTTTCATCACAATGCGCTAAAATGCGCTCAACGGGGTCATGATCATAGCATAGCGGCGACAGCGTGTTCACCCCGTAAGAAATTACATATTTTTCATCCTCCTCTACGCCTTCAAAACGTTTGACCAGACGGATTCCCGCCGCGAAAGTTTCCCGCACGCTTTCCTGTTCAGAAAGGGCAAAAGTTCTTGGCATAAGCGCCACAGGCGCTGTATGGCTGTATTTTAAAGCGATCGCAATATTTGAAAATATCTTTTGTTCTTTGCTGAAATGCGCTGTTTCCAGAAAACCGTTTACGTCGTTACTGTTGACCACCTTGCTTGTCTCACCTAATTTAAACTGCCTGATAATATCGTCATTGTGCATTTTGCGAATACGACCGTTCTCCGATAAATAGATCGCCCCGTCTGCCGGACGCATGATTCTGGAGCCGTGTCCCACCTCGTAGCTTCCTTTTAAAGAAAACCGCGTAAAGCTCTCCGGCACTGTGGCTAGCGCGTTTTGGACCATTTTTTCATCCAGATAAACCGTATCATTCTCAACCACAGCGCCATTTCTTTTGAAAATATCGAGGGCTTCCGGATGCTCAAACCGGATTCCTGTATTTTTTAATATGTATAGGCTTTTTTCATGTATCTTCTCAATTTCTTCTTTCTTTATGTACTTTTCATATGCTTTCATCGGGCTAGATCCCTTCTCTGTAAGCTTTCGGGATAAACGCGTCCAATAATCTGCATTGGTCTTTTGTCCGGTCTGGCGTCTCATAAGCCTCCAGACGCTTTTGAACCTCGTTCCCGGCTTTCTCCTTAATACTGATGCCCCCTGCATTCTGCCACTGATTTGGGTCCTCTTTATTGAACAAAGACGCTCTATAGAACTCTTCTCGGTACATCTTCGGTGTTCTGCCCTTCAAAAACGTGCCCCGAGGCCCAACCTTTCGGATGGCGTCAAAGCATAATTTCTCTTCCGAGCAGTCAATCCCGCTTCGCTCACGCTCAAGCATGCCGATAATTTCCTCATCCATAATAAATTTTTCAAGGCTCAGTACATTAAAGGTACCCATTGTCCCGATGGTATGGTAGATTACATCCGGCTGAACATCGATCGTTGCCTTTAGGAGCATCATCGTTTCAGCGCCAGCCTGTCCGTCTAAATCCTTGGCGTCTGATAAGGAGCCGCCTGTTCTGAAGGGCAGGCCATAGCGGTCCGCCAGCGCGGCAGTTCCATAGGCGATTAACGCTGTCTCGGGTGTGCCGATGGTCAGCTGAAGTGTTTTTAAGTCTGAAGAGCCCGATGTATTCCCATAGACAAAGCCCGTTCCTGGCCGTATCAGCTGTATGAGCACCAGCCCTGCCAGTATTTCCGCATTGTTCATTGAGAGAATGCCCGCTACCGAGGGCGGTCCTGTCAGCACTGGCATTGCGCAGGGAGATAAAATCAATGGCTGGTTCTCGTCGCAGGCCGCGAAAATTTTTTCGATGGGTGCGCTGTCATAGGTCAAGGGCGACAGCACGTTCAGGCTTCGGTAGCATACATACCGGTCCCGGATCCCTTCAAATTCCTTAATGAGCTGGATACCTTTCCGTGTCAGATCATAAACAGCCGCAGGGTCCAGGCCCAGGGTCATTTCATTGGCATTTATATGGCTTTTCCCCGAATATTTTAAGTCCATAGCGTAAACACCAAATATTTTTTCCTCAGCTGTAAATTGCTTTGTATCCGGGAACTGGTTCAGCACGGCGGAGTCGATGACAGGGCTCATGATTCCCATTTTAAACTGCTTAATATTGTCCTCATTCGTTGTTTTTCGGATTTTTTCCCCATCCTGAATGTAGATGTTGGAAGCAAGGGCGATTTTCATCATGCTGCCTCCGCCAATTTCCATATTTTTATAGGAACTGGAATAAAGCATAAATTTTTCAGGCGCTGCTTTTAAAGCGGTATCCAGCATTTTCTCATCAATAAAAACAGTCTCGCCCTCTACTCTTGCACCGTGCTTTCTAAATACCTCCAGCGCGCGCTCATTTTCAAAATTAACACCGATTTCAGATAATATCCTCAACGTATTTTCATGTATTTTTTCAACCGACGCTTTAGAAATATACTGTTCATAGGCTTTCATATTTTACCTTCTCCCCACTTCACACAGAAGCCTCTGTGTTTTTTTTATCTGCAATTTTCCCTTCTTTTTGAATCACTGCCAGCTTTGCGATGGTTTCTTTATTTCGTTTATGAAAAATAATGGAGATAATACATGCAAATATGGCGCCTGCCGCTGCCGCTATAAAAATAAAGCGGTACGCCAGCTCCGGCGGGTAGGTGTCCAGCCAGTTACCGATGATAATCGGCATAAAGCTGTCCGGTAAAAAACCAATGGTCGAAATAATCCCAATGACCGTGCCCGACATATACATTGGAATATCCGCTTCTGGCAGGGTTGCAAAATAAATGCCTCTGGCTGCCCCGAGGATAATATATCCCAGCGCTGTTCCGATAAATACCAGAATCACAAGAGAGGCCTGCTGTGGAATAATCGCGATGAAAATATTGATGACTGCCAGCAGCGCGGTCACAATAATCAACAATTTTGAAATCCCGGTTTTATTGCTGACATTCCCTGAGATCAGGGCCCCGATGGGCTGCATATAATCCCTGAACATGCCCAGAATCGCTCCCAGGGTTATTGACAGGCCAAACATCTGCGTCCCGTATGGTGTCATGTAAGGCGTTGTCGTGCAGGAAATAAACGCGCCAAAAACAATAAAGGACATCAGCCAGACGTTTGGGTTTTTCAGACAGGTTAAAAGAATATTCCCAATCCCAAGAATTTGCTCTTTATCTGGTTCATCTCTTTCAAAGAAAAGCCAAATAAGAATCCCAATTAATATACAGACGACG
>CAUEUD010000094.1 GCA_959020865.1 Eubacterium limosum
TTACTGTTTGTTGTACATAATTGTACCCCTCAAATTTGGTTCTTAACCATTTATTTCACTAATATTAATTTTTCCTTAAACAATTAGCCGAGAAAATATCACCTCATTGTTTTGCTTCCCGATAACGAAAAAAGGCACAATACCTGCTCCTGTGAACAGGCACTGTGCCCTTTTCTCCTTATAGTCATTTTTCAAACCTCTTTATTGCGATACCGTTTCCTGACCACGCTTGTCCAGCACCACCAGCTCCTTGAGTCTCAGCTGGAAATAAGGTTTGCCGTCCTCCTCGTATTCCTCCAGCACACCGGTGGCCCGCACCCAGGCATTGTCCTCGGGGTAGCTGCCGTCACCCTTTACCTCGAAGCCCGGCATGGTGTCCGTACCGCAGCAGCCCGGGCCGTTGCGGTACACAAACCGGTAGCTGTCCCCGGTCGACAGGTTGGCCGTACTCTTGAACATTCCCTCCAGACGGATGGTTTTACCCAGATAGTTCTGATGATTCAGGTAAATATCATTGATCTGGGCCACAAACATCTTCTCAGTGATGTCCACATCCACAGGGATCTCCTGCGCGCCTTTGCCTGAGCCGCCTGAGGACTGCGCGGAGGATGACGCGCTGGCGCCGCTGCCCCCATCCTGCGCCGAGCAGCCGGAAAACAGCAGGACCGCGGCCAGCAGCAGCACCGTTAACATTTTTCTTTTCATCGGATTACCTTACCTTTCACAAAATCAATGAGACAGAAGATACCAAACACCACAATGTGCACGATGACGATGCTGGCGCCTGTGGGAGTGGCCCGGACATAGGAAAATCCCAGGCCGATGAGAAAACACACGAGCGACATCACCAACGCGCAGATCAGCACCGACCGGAAGGTTTTGCAGAGCCGCATGGAGTAAAGGGCCGGGAAGATGATCAGGCTGGTGATCAGCAGGGTTCCCATCATGCGCATTCCCAGCACAATGGTGACTGCGGTCAGGATTGCGACCAGCATGTTGTACAGCTCAGTCTTTACGCCGGTGGCCCTGGCGAAGTTCTCGTCAAAGGTAATGGCGAAGATCTTGTTGTAAAAAATCACAAAGAGCACCAGCACCACAATGGACAGGATCATGCTGAGCCGTACATCGCTCACGCTCATGGCTAAGATACTGCCAAAGAGATAGTTGCACACATCGGTGTTCATACCTGTGGTCAGGGAGATGACCACCACCCCGACTGCCAGGGCGCTGGTAGACAGAAGCGCAATGGCCGCGTCGCCCTTGATCTTGCTGTTTTCGCTGATGCGGAGCAGGAAAAAGGCGAAAAACACCACCACCGGGATAGACACAGACAGCGGCGCCAAATTAAAGGCCATGGCGATGGCCAGGGCCGCGAAGCCCACGTGGGATAAGCCGTCGCCGATCATGGAATACCGCTTGAGCACCAGGCTGACTCCCAGCAGCGCCGCGCAGAGAGATACCAGTATCCCCACCACCATCGAGCGCACCAGAAAGGGATAGGACAGCATCTCACGGATCAGGTCAAGCATGGTCCCCACCTCCCAGAAAATGGTGCCCTATCGGACTGCGCCGGTATTCCTCCACCGTGCCGTAGAACAGCTGGCAGCCGCCCAGGTGCAGCACATGGCTGTTGTAGCGCATCACACTTTCGATGTCGTGGGACACCATCACCACCGAGATGTCCAGCTTTTTGTTCACAGCCTTTACCAGCTCATAAAGCCGCCGTGTGGCCACAGGGTCGAGGCCCGCGGCCGGTTCATCCAGCAGCAGAATCTTGTTGGTGGCGCAGAGGGCCCGGGCCAGCAGAACCCGCTGCTGCTGGCCGCCGGACAGCTCCCGGAAGCAGCGCTTTTTCAGGTCCTCAATGCCCAGCCGCTTCAGGTTAACCTCTACGGCTTTTTTATCGGCTTTTTTATAAAAAGGGCGGAACCCCTGGCGGTTCAGCCGCCCGGAGAGCACCACCTCGTACACACTGGCAGGAAAATCGCGCTGGATGGGGCTTTTCTGCGGCAGGTATCCAATTTCGTTTTTCCTGAGGCCGTCCCCCATGATAATCTGGCCAGAGCCAGGGCTTTTCAGCCCCAACAGTCCGGCGATCAGGGTGCTTTTTCCCGCACCGTTCTCTCCCACAATCCCGAGGTAATCCCCGGCATTGATCTCAAAATTCAGCCCCTCCACAGCGGTCACACCGTCGTAGGCAAAAGCAACGTCCTTACAGGTAAACAGTGCCATTTTAGTACAGTGCCTCCCGCAGAACGTCCACGTTTTCGTTCATGTAGTCCAGATAGGTCTTGCCGCTGTCAAAGTCCTGCTGCGTCACGTTATGGCAAGCGTTCAGCTGCCGCTTTACCGCGCCGGTACTCTCGGCAATGGAGTCGGCCATCCGTTCATTTGAGAGCTCGGTGTGGAACACCACAGGGATGCTCTCCTTTTTTACCTCGTCGATCAGGAAAGCCACCGTGGCCGCACTGGGCTCCGTCTCGGTGGAACAGCCCGGAAAGGCAGCATAGTAGTTGAGACCGTAAGCGTCTGTCAGATATCGGAAAGGGAACCGGTCGCCCACCACAATGGTTTTTCGGACTGCGCCGGCTGCCATATCCTTAAAACGCCCGTCAAGGGTGTTGAGCTTGCCAGTATAAATTTTAGTGTTTTGGTCATAGGTCTGTTTGTTGTCCGGGTCGATTTCGTCCAGGGTGCTGTCAATTTTTTCGACAATTTTCACAGCGTTCTGCGGGTCCAGCCAAACGTGCTCGTCATACTCCGGCGCTTCGGACGACTCGGCTTCGCTGCCGTCCTGGTCGTGGTCATGTTCGTCCTCCATGCCGGCCACAGTTTCCTCCACCACAGGCTGCACGCAGTCCATCATGGCGATCTTCTTCATGCTGGGTGCGTCGATGGCATCCAGGATACTGTCGATCCAGGCGTCGGAGTCCCCTCCGCCATAGATAAACACATCGCAGTTCTGAATCTTGATGATGTCCTGGGGGGTGGGCTCATAGGAATGGCTCTCGGCTCCCGGGGGCACCAGCATCGTGACCTCGACCTTGTCGCCGCCCACCTGCCTTGCGAAATCATAGGGTGGAAAATTTGTGGCAACCACCTTGATAACGGCGTTTCCATCCGTTTGTTCACTGGTTTTCTGGCAGCCCGCGGCTCCCAGTATCAGCATGCCTACTAATAAAATAATGGTTAAAAACCATGCTAAGCGTTGTTTTATCATAAAAAAACCTCCATTTTCTCTGATTTTGAGTATAAAGAAACAAGGATAGGCTGCTTTTATAAGCAGAACTACTCCTTTGAGGTTTTTTCAGTTGTTCATCCGCACCTTCAGCCGAACCGGCGAAGTGACTAAAAAGAAGTTGTCCCATCTGAGGGGCATACAGCGGAAAATAAGATGCAGCACCAGCACCGCAGCCGTCAGGGCCGCGCCGGTATCCAGCTGCTTGAAAAAGTTCTGGAGCGCAGACATCTGCATACAGATCGGGCATCCGTCGCCCACACAATCATGGTGAGCCTCCTCTGTCAGGAAGGCGGTGCTGAGGAAAAAGAACACAACAAAAAATGCTGCCAGCAAAAGTGTCAAAGCACGTTTCTTTTCAGACCTTGTCGTCATCCTGTTCCCTCCTTGCCCGGTGCTCCAGTATAAAAATTCTGTGAATTGAATTCAAGTATATCGGATTTTGTAAGTCTTGTCAAATTTTATTCATCTATCGGTCCACTTTCCGGTTGACCAGATAGATGCCCAGTGACGCGGCCAGCAGCCCCAGCAGAATGAAGCCGGTAAAAGATTCTCCGGGTAAAAGCAGGATGGACAGCAGGCTGCCGAAAACCGGGATCAGAAACTTAAAGGCCGTGATAGCGCTGGCCTCATTATAGCGGAGCAGCACGTTCCACAAAGAAAAGGCCACGCCGGAAATAATGGCGGCGTAGATCAGCAGCAGCACGCCCTTAAGGGTAAAGACCAGGTGCAGGCCGCCGCCGGCCATACCAAACCCCACGCCCAGCACCAGCAGCACCAGTGCGCCCAGAACCATCTGGTAAAAGGAAAAGTGGAAGGGATTGATCTTGTCCGACAGGTATTTGGCCACCAGAACACCCCCGGCGTCCCCCAGTCCGGCGATGAGAAGAAAGCCCTCGCCCGTAAGGGTGAAATTAAAATTAAGCCCCTCGGTACCGCCGTTGACAGCAGTCAGCATAATTCCGGTAAAACCAAGAACCATGCCAAGCACCTTGTTGCGGTTCAGGCGGTCACGTTTGAAAAACAATGGCGCCAGCAGCACAACCAGAAAGGTGCCAGCCGTCGCGGCGATGCTGCCCTTAACCCCGGTGGTGTTGCCCACCCCGATATAGAAGAAGAAATACTGCACCGTGGTACCCAAAAGCGCCAGCGCCACGATCCACCGGCCGTATTCGGGATGCCAGCGCACCCGGTCTCCCCGGTTAAAAAGCCGGTTGAGCGCCAGCACCACAAAACCCGCGAGAAAAAAGCGCAGCCCGGCGAACACCATCTTGGACCAGATATCCCCCGTCGGGATCTGGAACCACTGATACCCGATCTTGAGCACCGGGAAGGCGCTCCCCCACAGAAAGGTGCAGAGGATGGCTGTGAGGATGGTGTTTGATTTCTTTTTAAAAAAGGTCGTTTTCTTGATTGACTCGTTGTTTTCCAAAATAATCGGTCCTCGATTCTTATCATTGGCTTTTCAGCCTCTGCTTTTATTATACATTTCACGCACACAAAAAGAAAGCACCCGCGATGCAGATTGGAAAATCGCGGGGCTTTCTGGATTATGAAAGGATTATGATTGAACACACATGGTTTAAGCGATCAGCTCTTTAACAGAGGTCACCGCAGACGCCGCGTCGGAAGCGTAGGCGTCTGCCCCGATGGCTTCGCCAAAGTCAGCGGTAATGGGCGCACCGCCGATTAAAATTTTGACATGGCTGACGCTGTCTTCTTCACGGATGGCCGCCACGGTTTCTTCAAGCGACGGCATAGTGGTGGTCAGGAGGGCAGACAGCGCCACCAGTTCAATGTCCGGGTTGTCCTGAAGGGTCTTGATAATTTTATCCTTTGGCACATCCACACCAAGGTCCGTCACTTCAAAGCCTGCGCTCTCGATCATCATGGACACAAGGTTTTTGCCGATGTCATGCAGATCGCCGTGGACAGTGCAGATCAGGACCTTTCCCCCGCTTGCGGCATCACCGCTTGCCAGATGGGGCTTTAAGACCTCTACTCCGAGTTTCATGGCTTTGGCGGCAACGAGCATCTCGGGCACATAGACCTCACCGGTCTTAAAACGTTCGCCGATTGCGTCCATGGCTCCGATCATCCCAGTGTTCAAAATTTCCATGGGATCACAGCCGGCATCTAAGGCTTCCTGCACAATTCCCTGGATCAGCTTTCTTTTTCCTTTTGCAATGGCTTCTGATACTTTTTGAATATTTTCGTTCATTTTTTATTCTCCCTTTTTATTAATCAATTTATCTGAATACTTATGGCCATTTTATCCGATAACGCCCTCTCTAAAGGCATCGATGTATTCCAGGCAGTACTCATCATTTTCAAGCAGAGCGTCGGCAGCGTAGATCATGGCCATCATATCCCGGTTGGTCGGGTCCACAATGGCGCTGTCCATGCCGGCCTCCATGGCCAGCACCATAAAGGCCTGGTTCACGTATTTTCTCCCCGGCAGCCCGAAAGAAATATTGCTGAGGCCGCTGGTGATATGGATTTCCGGGTACTCCGCCTTGATCTGACGGCAGCACTGTGCAAACATGGTCAGGGCGTCCTCACTGGTGGAGAGTGTGACCACCAGCGGGTCAATATGCAGCCTGGATGGGGCAATATTGTACGCCTCGGCTCTGTCCATGATATTGTGAAAGACCTCCATGCGCCGCAGCGTCGTGTCTGGGATGCCACGGTCGTCACAGAGCAGCGCCACACATTCCCACTCAGTGTCCGCGATGACGGGAAAGATCGTGTCGATTTTATCCCCTTCCATGGATACAGAGTTGATGAGTCCCGGCTTTTTGCAGTATTTCATGCCTTCAATACAGGCCCGGGGGCTTGGGCTGTCCACACAGACAGGAACGTCGGTTGTCTCCTGAATCAGGTCGATCATCCATTTCAGGGTTTCACCTTCTTTTTCTTCCGCCACTGAGGCGCAGCAGTCGATAAAGGTGGCATTGGCCTCGGATTGTATCCTGGCCCGGTGCCTGATTTCTTCTCCGTCACGGTTTTTGATGGCTTCTCCCACTGTGGGAATGGAACCATTAATTTTTTCTCCTATTATAATCATCCGTTTTCCTCTCTCTTTTCTAAAATCTAACTTTCCTTACTGACTAAAGCCGCACCGCCAAAGAGCACCAGCGCGCCCAGGATCGTGCCGAGTCCCGGCATTTCCAAAAACGGCGGGAACATCAGGATAATGACGATCCAGATGCCATAGGTGATATTGAGCACCTGAGCGGTTGCAACGCCGCTGTATTCCATGCTGTAGTACCAGGTGATGTAGGATACCCCGCCCAGACAGGAACCAATGAACAGAATGATCCACACTGCAATTTTGACGCCGCCTATACCTGCAAAGGCCGGGATCGCCATGTTCATGTCAAAGGATTGAACCAGGCTGAGTACATAGCCAAAGTTATTGGTAGCGATTGATATAATGATGATTAAGATCAGGTATAACAGCAGGAGGAAGGTTCTTCTCAGGGTTGTCGATACCGTCGAGGACACATCTCCGCGCATCATGTTATAACCAAAGCAGCCTTCCATGGCATAGCCGACCGCACATATAAAAGCGATGCCGTATACAAAGATCGGAACACCCGCGCCGGAAAGCCCGTACATAACGCCGGTGCCCACGATACACAGGATAATGCCGAAAAATTTTAGTTTTGTCAGTTTTTCCTTAAACCAGATGGCGGCCACAATGGCCCCGATGGCCGGGAATGCGGCAGAAATAGTGCCTGCCACCGATGTGGAGTAACTGCTGGCAATGGAGTACGGGATCGCGCCCAGCAGCCCGGAAAACAAAGCTGCTGGAATAATACCGAAAGAGCTTTTGCTGAATAATATCTTCAGGTAATCCCTGAACTCACCAATTTTTATCAGGTAGCAGCACTCAAAGATCAGTCCAAAAACACTGTCGCAGAGACCGATGACCAGTGCGGTGGTAATGATGAGAATCCAGCCCTGGAAATTATCAACGGTCCCGGTGCTGCCTGCATACAGGTTTAAAACATTGTACAGGAGCACGGTATAAAATCCCCAGGACAGACCGGAGGCCACCCCAAACAGGATTCCCTTTTTCTTGTTCGCTGACATAATTCACCTCTCTTGGGGGCTGCTCTTAGCGCGCTTCCACCATCTTCATGTATTTTTTCATTTCCGCCTCTACCGCTGGGTCAACGACCATCTCCGGCGCTTCATCTAAGATCTTCTGAACGCGTTTGCTGGCCTGCTCAATGAGGTCTGGGCTTCCGTTCTTTTCCCATTGTTCATAACTTTCCCAGTCAGAGACGGTTGGCTGCCAATCATCATGGCAGTAGTCCAGCGTACTGTCATTGGTCATGAAATCACCGCGGAAATCCGCTTCATAAATTTCATCAAGGGCCAGGGTTTCCTCAGTGGTTTCCATCCCCTTTAATATATGCTGCACACGGCCGATGAGTTCATCATCGAGAACGGTTTTTTCAAAAGAGGTACACATCAGATTTTCCAGGGTGCCCACAGATTGACTGGTTAAGGTAACGCCCGCCAGTGCGGTGAGGATAAAGCTCTGCATGGTTTCCATACCTGCCTGATAATCAATGGCCTTTGAACTGGTGACACCGGTCTGGGCTCTTGCCGGCAGATGATAGTAATCCTTGTACATCTGTGTGGCGGCGATGAGCATGAGGGCTGTATCCGGTGCTGCACATTCCCATGAGGCGTATTTGAGATTGCCGTAGGTCAGGGACGCGGACAGGATAACCGGAACACCGGGCTTGATCAGCTGGGCATATACCAGACCGGCCAATTGCTCAGCATTCTGGAGAGCCACCGTCGAATACAGGAATACCGGCGAGGTGATGCCGGACATGGGGGCAGATACAATGGAAACCGGCTGGTTCCAGGCGGCGTAAACCTCGATGCCCTCGCAGGCAAACTCAGAATAGTACAGCGGAGAATTTGGACAGACTGCATGCCAGGTCACATAGTGATCTTGGCAAAAGCCCTCTTTCCCAAAGGCCACCTCATACAGCCGGAGGTTTTCTTCCTTTTCGGCGATGGAGTCCAGCTCCATAGGTGCCAGAAGCGGTTTATCACAGTGTTTAAAGGATTCATAGGTCATGTACATTCCTTTATAACGCTGGGGAACATCGCTCGGGCTCATGGGCTGGTAGCCGGCAATGGGAATGTTCTCACAGGCCTGGTAAACCTTCTGCATATTGGCAAAGTCCTTCAAGAGAGGAGCCCGCCGTCCCTGTTTCAGATCTGAAACGAAAACCTCTCCCCCTGCCGGGTGGGCCGACAGCTGCGCGCCACAATTGACGCTTTTGGCATCGTCCATGGCCTGAAGCTTAAAGGTGGAGGGACACTGTTTAACAGAAGCCTCGACCAGAGCCCTTGGAAAGAAAACAATCTCGCCCTCTACCTTGCATCCGGCCTTTTTTAACAGGCCGCGTGCCTTTTCGCTTTCAAAAATGACCCCTTTTTTCGCCAGAATCTCCATACTGGCTTCGTGTACTCGATCCATTGCTTCTGGACTCAGCACTTCAATTTTTGAATTCATCATGTTTATTACTCCTCCTGAATTTTTGCTTTTCTGAACGGCCCGTTCGTTTTATGGCTCTATCATAGCCTGTTTTTCCCCCGCTGACAACGCGCAGGTTCTGACATCTGCATGCACATTTCTCCAAAATCAAATTTTGATGCCTCCTTCAATTTTTTATGGTCACTGATCAAAAAAAGATGGTACGCTGGCTGAAAACCTTCAAAAATTTCCATTGAAATCAAATTTTGACATTCTGCACTGGGGGATCGTAATATCAAAAACTGCTGATTTCGATTTCAAAAAAACTGTGCTATCCTGAAAACAGATCAGGGAGCCCTGTACACGGGCTGCCCAATAAATATAAAAAGGGGAATAAAAAATGGTAGACGGAAAATTTATTGAAATGCAGACCGAGATTATGAAGAACTATCCCCCTGCAAACGCCCAGGCGCTGTTAAACATTTTTAACGCCGCCTCTGGTATGCAGGAATATCTGGATGACGTTCTGGCCAAAACGCGTGAGTCCTATCTGTACACACAGCTGAGGGACCTTGTGGAAAATTACTATGATATCGGAACACTGCTGGACGTGTATCAGATCTTTGGCGGATACATCAACACATCCTTTGGTATCTATACTGAAAAGAACGGTGAAAAACAAACCTGGTTTGTCCGTAAATACAAAAACGGCAAGGAACTGGAATCCCTGCTCTTTGAACACAGTATGCTGAAGTACGCCAGGGAAAACGGGTTCAGCTATGGTGCGGTCCCCATCCCAGCCAAGGATGGTAAAACCTATCACGAGGTAACGGAAACCACCACTGAGGGCGAGACCAAAAGCTATTTTGCTGTTTTTAACTTTGTGGGCGGGAAAGCACACTACGACTGGATTCCCAATTGGGCCAACGCTGGAGTCGCCGATCTTACTGTCACCTCAGCGGCAAAATCGCTGGCCGAATTCCACAACTCAACCCGCGGATTTGACCCCGAAGGGCGCCACGGAGACAACATCATGGACAATGAGGACATCACCGTAAATGAAATCATCCGGAAATTCCCGAAAACCCTGAAGGAATACCGCAAAAGCTACGCCGAAGCAGGCTTTGAAAATGTTTATACTGAATACTATGACGCCAACTACGACTACTTTGCCAAAATGTGCGAACGCTCAGTAATTCCAGACGCCGATTATAATACCATGGTTTCCAACGTCTGCCACTGCGACTTCCACCCCGGCAACTTTAAATACCTGGACAACGGCGAGGTCTGTGGCAGCTTTGACTACGATATGGCAAAAATCGACTCCCGTCTGTTCGAGCTGGGTTTGGCTATCCACTACTGCTTCTCTTCCTGGCTCTCCGACACCAATGGCATCATCAACCTGGGCCGCGCGTCCCTGTTCGTAAAAACTTACGACGAAGAACTTCGCAAAGCCGGCGGCATCGAGCCTCTGACAGACATTGAGAAAAATTATCTCTACGAGGTAACCGTACAGGGGGCCCTCTACGATTTGGGCTGGTGCAGCTCTGCCTGTGTTTACGACTCCACCCTGGACCCCTACGAGTACCTTTTCTACACCCAGCACTTTGTGGCCTGTCTGAAATGGCTCGAGGCCAACGAGGAAGCTTTCAGAAAAGCCTTTAAATAAAAAATAAAAACCCGCCGCGGGCTCCCCTGCGGCGGGTTTTTTCTATTCCTCTGTTTTTACCAGCCGATACTGGCAGAGCCGTTTTCCGCGCTGAAAATGCTCACCGTTATCGACGGTTTCCTGGACGATTTCGATCAGGCCCATGGCACGCATTTCCACGGTCCATTCTCTTACCAACTCCCTGTACTCAGTGGTATAGTTTTTTTCATAGGCTTCAATATAATCTGCAATTTCATAATCCCACAGCTTCTGGGCGTCCTCCAGATGCTCCAGGATGGCAATTTTAGCTGGCGGGCGTTTCACGTCTTTCTCCCTTTTTACCAGAGAGCTGACCGTGTTTTTCTGGCGCAGCAGCGGCAGGCCGTCCGAGTTGGCGCAGTCCATATAAACAATGACCACCCCGATCAGGGAGCCTGAGGCTGCCAAAATAGTGTACCAGTCCGGCGTGTCCATGAAAAAAGCCATACTGAGCACCAGCAGAATAAAGCCGGAAAGATTGCTGACCGCCGGCCCCCTGCAGGCCCCGATAAAGACAATACTCCGATACCAGTGAATATAATTGACAGCCAGAAAAATCCCGATGCCCAGGATCATCCATGCGCTCTGACTCTGGAAGCAGGCCTTAAAAGCAGCGAGGATCGGTGAGCCTGTAAACAGTAGGAACAGACACACCATCAGCCAGAGCAGACTCTCAAAGCAGAAGCGTATCCCCAGACACACATCCGAGTCTGAGGTCTCACAGAGCTTTCCAACAATGGCTGCCTCTACTCCCCAGCCAATGCCGGCCGCGATCCCAAACAGGGACAACATGAGTGAATTGCTGCTCTCTGCAAAAAGGTTGGGCAGATAAATCAGACTGGAGCATACCAAGATAACAAGGATTCCCAGGGCACACTGCCAGCTGATAATCTCTTTATACCATTTGCGCGCGATGGCGGCTGTGAGCACAGGATAAAACAGCACCGCAATGGTCGAAAAAACCGTGTCGGACAAGGCGAGAATGTAGGTACAGAAGGCCGCGATCCCGCCTGCCAGAGCCGCCAATGCCACCTTACTGATAACCGGCGGAGAATGCAGGCACCGAAGAAATTCCTTAAATTTATGCTGTGAACCGATCCACACCAGGTTGATGGCTGCGACCATAAAAGTGGTTGCCGTGGCCAGCACTGTGGGCAGCATTGTCAGGGAATAGCTGTCACTCTGGTGTATTTTCATGACCGAGGTGATGAGGATATAGGCCATCCCCCAACAGGTGCCGCAGATCAGGGCGTAGCGGAAGCCCAGATTACACCGGATGATATTTTGTTTATAGCCAATGAGGTTATCATTTTTCATAATCGCATTCCTTTTTAAATATGATTGCTCTGTCTATACTGCCCGGGCGTTGTGCCCTCAATCTTTTTAAAAGTCCGGGTCAGTGTCAGAGCGTTATTGTACCCTACCTGCTCGGCGATATCTGTGATGGTCCGGTCCGACTCCCGTAAAAGACGGCAGGCCTCCTGTATCCTCAGCCTTGACAGATAATCGCTGAACCGTGTGCCCATGGCTTTTTTAAAGCTTCTGGAAAAATAGGAGGGATTCATATTAAATTCCTCGGCCACCGCCACAGCGTTCAGGTTCGAGTCCTGATAATGGCTTTTAAGGTACGTGCTCACCCGCTGCATCTTGCTGTCTGCGGCCGATACCGAATCTCCCGCGGAATACTGGTTGATCTTTTCAAAGATCTCCTGAGATACAGCCTCCAGTTCTGGCAGAGATTTACATTCCAGCAAAAGTCGCTGGGCATCCAGCTGATCAAAAAATTCCACGTCCAGGGATAGACGAACCTCCCCCAATGCGTTGATCATGGAATTCAGCAGCCCGAACAGCCGGAAACGCGCCAGGTTAAGCGATGAAGCCCCTGTGATGTAATCATTTTTTAAAAGCTTATTGAAAATTTTCGAGGCCTCCTCATAGTCCCCGGCGTTGATGGCATTGATAAAATGATGCTCATATTTAAACCACAGCTGTTCGTTGCCTTTATAAGGCTGTCCGGCCGTGTAGTCTGTGTAAAAGAGAATATGTGTGTCACTTCCCGTCAGGCGGGCCTTCTGCAATGTTTCTACTGTTTGAAAATAAGCAGTCTTGCAGCCGGGGATTCCCCGATGGACGCCGCTGACGCAGACCCAGAGATCATAATTAAACTCATGCCAGATATTGTCCCGCATGAGTTTGACCATACGCTCAATCTCGATGGAGGATACTGTTGTGTCGAGTGATGCCACATCGGATAAAATAAAGCAGGCGATACGGCCGTCAATTTCAGTGCCATAACACTGGTAAATACGTTTCATATAGGAAGAAAAATTTTTCCGGATAAAGGTATAAATGTAGTTTAGCTTTTCATCCTCGATCTGGTTCTCGTCAGAAACTACGTCAAAGAGCACCAGCACAAATTCATGGCTGCGTATATCAAAATCATATTCTTCCATGAGCTGATAGTAGATGGCCTCATTCTGAATATGACCCTTCAGCAGACGGATCAGAAAATTTTCAAACAGAATATCCTTCTGCTGCTCGACTTTACTCTTATAGGTGTCGTACTCTTTATAAAACTGATCAAAGGTCTGGAAAATATGACCTGCGGGATTCTGTGTCGTATAATAATCATCCACAGGGGTGCTGTTGTTTTCATCCAGTATTCCAATAATGCGTGAAATGGCAATGTAATAGTTCTGTAGAATAAAAAAATTGAGAAAAAGGCCGATAACAATGACTAAAACCGTGATTTTTAACAGGATATCCGTAAATGCCCCCTGCGTGTCCCCGGGTAACATTGCACTGACATAGCGGTATGCCAGGAAAGCG
>CAUEUD010000095.1 GCA_959020865.1 Eubacterium limosum
CTTTCCACTATCCACTTTCAACTTTCAACTGGATAAGCCTCTCTCTAACGCTTTACCTCATCATGATACCATTTGTCACCATTCCGAACAGCCTCCGCTGTTTTAAACTAAATTTCCCGCATACCGCGGTTGTTGCGTTTACGGATATAATTTCCAATATCCGTAATACAGACCAGTGTCACCACCAGGAAAAGCCCCGGTATCAGAATAATCCACCAGTCATTTGATAAAAGCGCCTGATCGGCGTTTGACAGCATGCTCCCCCAGGAAATAATCTCAACGGGAAGCCCGATGCCCAGAAAGCTCAGCGTCGCCTCTGTCCCGATGGCCGCGCCGATATTTGTGACGACCATGAACATAATGGACGATACAAAATTTGGCAGCAGATGCCGCCTCAAAATATAGAAGAAGCCTCCGTCCATTGTTTTTGCTGCCAGAATATAATCTGCATTGCGGATCTGCCTGACCTCGCTGCGCACAATTTTTGAAATGTTCATCCAACTGGTGATGCCAATGACAAAGGCAATGGTCAGAGGGCCTGTCTGGCCGATGATGGCCTGGATAAAAATGACGATCAAAATGGACGGGATACTCAAAATAATTTCCGTGAGCCGCATCATTCCATCGTCGACCCACTCGCTTGAAAGGCCGCTGATGCTGCCGTAAACAACAGCGATCAGCGTTGAAAGCGCTGTGGCCGCCAGACCAATAAACAGGGAAATACGCCCGCCGTACCAGATCATGGAAAAAATATCCCGCCCCATCATATCTGTGCCAAAATAAAACTGACTGCCTGGCGGTACTGCCCGGTTTGCCAGATCCATATAGGTCGGGTCATGGTTCATGACAGCCTCACAGAATACACATCCCAGAACAATGGCGGCCAGGAGCGTAACTGCTGCAAAGGGCATGCCCTTCAGGCGTTCCAGACGTCCTTTGGCAGGAGGTATGGCCGCCTGCTCCATCGACTTGTAGTCTGGCCCAACCAGTTCAAAGGCTTCGTTTTTCACAGGAGCTCACCCCTTTCGTGCTTCATGCGCGGGTCAATCTTATCATTGATGATCTGAGCGACCATATTTGAAAACACCACCACAATACCAGTCAGCAGACACAGCACCATGAGCATATTGTAGTCGTGATATTTCGCGCTCTCAAAGCTCAGCGTTCCCAGCCCCGGATAAGAAAAGACCTTTTCGACCACGTAGGTTCCCCCGATGATATGCGGCACTGAGATGGCCATAATGCTGATAAAGGTCGGCATAATGTTGCGCAGACAGTGCCGCCATACAATCTGCCGCCGGGTCATTCCCTTTGTCTTGCAGAGCAGCACATAATCCTTGCGCAGCTCCTCCAGCATCCGGTTGCGCACCATGTAGGTGTAGTACCAGAGATGTCCTAAAACCATAACAATCAGCGGCAGGATCAGGTGGGCAGCCCGGCTGGCAATATTGTCTGCCTGTCCCATGGCGTAGGCCCCGCTGGAGGGTAAAAGCTCCAGATTAATGCTGAATACCAGTATGAGCACCAGCGCCACCCAGAAAGAAGGAATGCAATTGGTAATCGTCCCGACTTTGCAGATGACCCGGTCCACGGGCGAATCCTCGTGCATGGAACAGAAAACGCCCAGTAGCAGCGCAAACGCGAAGGTCAGAATATAGGACAAGCCGCCCAAAATCAGCGTATTTGCCCAGACACCCTCAATGACTCCCATGACATCCTGCTTATACTTAAAGGATATGCCAAAATCACCATGAAAAGCCTCTCCGACCCAGATACAATACTGAACCCATATCGGCTCATTTAAACCCAGTTTCTCCCTGGCCTTTTCCTGCTGCTCAACACTCATGCGCTCAACGCTCTCGCCGTAATATGCCCGAAGCGGGTCTCCCGGCGACAGTCTTGCCATGTAAAACACAATCAATGACAGTAAAAATATTACCAGCATAAACTGCAGCATTTTTTTTAGAAAATAAACCAGATTATTTTTTAATCGCACTCCAATACCTGTACTCCCCCTGTTCTACTCCATAAAAAGGCAGCAAAAAAGCCATGAAACCCGTCCGCGCCTTCAGCGCAAAACGAACCTTCATGGCTCTGTTATCTCTATTAATTGATTTGCACGGTTAATATACCATGAAAAATATTTGGTGTCAACAAGTATATACAGGCCATGCCTCTTTTTTTGAAAACGTCCTCCCAAATTGCCGCCGCGCCGTATTTTCAGAAGGATTTGAGAGGATTTTAGAAAAAATATTGGTGTTTCGGCGCTGCGGCTTCTATATAAAATCCCACAGGGGATGAGACAAGCTTTATTCCGGTACAACCATTTTATAGCCGTTAATCGTACCGATGCACACAGGCATCTGGTAAACCTCACCGATACATTCGCAGGTCATAACTTCCTGACCGCCGTAGGCGTGAACGCTGCCGTCCTTTAAAAACAGGAACCGGTCGCAGTATCTGAGCGCCATGTTGAGGTCGTGGATGACGATGATCACCGCAATATTTCTGGAATGGCAGATTTTCCGGACCAGCCCCAGCACCTCCAGCTGATTTTTTAAATCCAGGCTGCTGGTCGGCTCATCAAGAAGCAGAACCCTGGGCTCCTGGGCCAGCGCCCGGGCGATCATCACCTTCTGCAGCTCCCCGCCGCTCAGCTCATCCAGATAACGGACGGCAAATTTCTCAAGGTGCATCTGGCTGATCACACTGGATACGACCGCCTCATCCTCCTGAGTGACGCCCCATTTGATAAAGGGAATCCGCCCCAGCATTACCGCCTCAAAAACCGTGATCCGGTTATTGTCATTCTTCTGAGCCACAAAGGCCATATGCTTTGCGATCTCCCCTTGTTTCATAGTCGTGATCTCCAACGTGTCCACGCACACCACTCCCTTGTTAGGCGAGAGGATTCGGTTCAGACATTTCAGCATCGTGCTCTTTCCCGCGCCGTTATTGCCGAGAATGGCGATACAATGCCCGTCCTCCACATCAAATGAGATTTGATCAATAATTTTCCGGCTGGTATTATAACCAAAAACAAGATCCTTAACCTGTATCATCGCTTTGTGCCTCCTTTGAATAAAAGATACAGAAATAACGGCGCGCCGAGAAATGAGGTGATGGCGCCGATGGGCAAAATGACCGGCGCGATGATCACTCTTGCCAGCACGTCGCCCAGCAGCAGCAGCACCGCCCCGGCCATGGCGGAGGCCGGCAGCAGCCAGCAGTAATTATTGCCCAGAAACCGCCGCATAATATGCGGCGCAACCAGCCCGATAAAATTGATGATCCCGATAAAAGACACGATCACCGCCGCGGTCAGGGCACAGACCAGCATGTTGATGATCCTGGACCGCGCCACATTGACGCCAAGGCTGGCGGCTGTCTGTTCCCCGCTCTCCATGGCGTTGTAATGCCAGCGGTTAAGCAGAAAATAAACCAGTGTAATGACCACCACTATCGCGATGATCTGTACCTCCTTCCAGCCCGTGCGCCCCAGATCGCCAAAGGTCCAGAAAACCACAGAGGCCAGCTGGACATCATCGGCAAAATACTGGAGCAGCGTCGTCGCTCCGGTAAACATGGCGCTAAGCGCCACACCACAGAGCACCATGGCTTCCGGCGTAATCCTGCGGAACCGGGAGAGCACCAGAATCATAACCGAAGCGCTGATGCTGCCTCCAAAAGCGCAGATGGTGATGAGATAGGGATTATTAAAGCTCATGTTAGCCGCGCTGCTCCCCTGTACACCGGCGCCCAGAACGATGATGGCAAAGGCTGCCCCGAAGCCCGCACCCTGGGAAATACCAAGAGTCGTGGTATCTGCCAGAGGGTTCTTGAGTATCCCCTGGAGCACCGCTCCGGTTACGCCGAGGCCTACACCGCTCAGCACGGCTGTCATGATGCGCGGCAGCCGGATATTCCACATGACCATATTATTCTGCTTTGTCGACTGACCGCCAATGGCTTTTAAAATATCGCCCATGCTTAAATCCGAGGAACCCGCTCTCAGCGAAAACAGCATTGCCAGCATCAGAATAATTCCCAGCAGTGCTAAAACCACCATATTCCTTTTTTTAAGCGCCTGATAATCCTTAATCTCTGATTTCTCCGCTCCGGTCATTTCAACTATTCTCCCAGTGTAATTGGCCTGAAATCAAGGCCCGCGTCCTTAAGCTTCTGGCTGTAGGGCACGCCCAGCATTTTTTCTGTGATCTCATCGGTTTTTTTCGCAATGTCCACATCCGCAAAGGTTTCCGGATAGACTACGCATCCCACATAATAGGCGTTGGCCAGAGCCAGCTCGGTATTTGTTCCGTTAAAACGGTAGGCTACCTGAGAATAAACCTTTTTATCCTGCACTGCCTTCAGCTCGTTATAAAAATCTGGCCTCACCGCGTAATCATCCCTGACCAGCTTCAGATTGCCCGCATCTAAAAACAGATAGTCAGCGTTCCACTTGAGAATCTGCTCTAGATCGACGTCAAAAGCGCCCTTTTTGCCCGTTTCATCCGCTACGTTTGTAATGCCGAGCGCTGAAAACGGCGGGTAGCCCGCCTCAGTCCCCTCAATGCCATGCGCGCCCTTGAAGGACACAGCGCCGCAGTAGGCTGTCGGTATTTTATCCTGCGGGATATCTCCAGTGCGGCTCTTTAAATCCTCAGCCACCGATTTCATATAATCCACAACCTCCTGGCTGCGCTCCTGTTTTCCCAGGACATCGCCCACCAAATTCAGAGCGTTATAAATCTCATCGTCAAAAACCTTATCGGTGATTGGCATGGTCACAACCGGTATTCCTGTTTTATTCTGAAGGTCGTCAGCGGCCTTGCCGTCATTGGAGGTGATGATCACATCCGGCGCAGCTTTCATGAGCTCTTCCTCGTAAGGCGTTCCGCTGTCTCCAATGACCGGCAGCTTTTTAAGCTCCTCCTGGTAAGCGTAGCTGGCCGCCTTGGTCACCGGCACATCCAGATCATTCTGCTCCACGCCTGCCAGCTGCCCCACGCCGCCGTCATACAAAATATAACGCAGCGCGCCCACTCCAAGAGGCGCCACTTTTTTGACCTCGGAGGGAATCGCCACCACACGCCCTGCGGCGTCGGTAATTTCCCGCGTGCCCTCTGCTGCGCCGCTCTCGGTGTTTCCGCCGCTGCATCCCGCTAAAAGCAGTGCCGCCAGTAAAACGCCGGTCAGCGCCTGACCCAGTCTCTTTTTCATTGCTTTCCTCCTGTCTACCAGCCTCTGTTGTAGGGCTTAAAACAGTCCTCACAGACTTTTTTGCCTTCCTGCAGATGCATTTTGTGCTCTGGCGCGCCCTCGCCGCAGAGCTCGCAGTATATGGTATTAAAAATGCGTGCTTTTTCCGGCAAATCAAAATCCGGCACCGAAAACTCAAAGATTTCCTCCACTGGCGCATCCAGAAGATAGTGCATGTAAGTTTCCCTGTCCATCTCATGGTTTTTAGGCTTCAACCACATCCGTATCTTTTCCCCGGTCGTCCGGTTAAAAAACGAAAAGGCCTGCTTTCCAGTTCCACGGTATAAAAGATTTCCTTTTCCCATCGTGCAGCTGAGAATGGCCTGAACCGCATCGACACCGCAGGCGTCATTCTCAGTTACACAGACAATTTCCTCATCCTCAGACTGGCCGATCCCAAGCTTTAAAACAGCTGCTTCACTCGCTTTAACGCCAATGGCCAGTCCCGGGCAGGCATGCCCGTGAAACGCCACTGCTTTTTCCCACAATTCTTGATTCATTTCTTCCTCCAGTTTTTATGATTCTGTATAAATGCGCGCATCAAACACTGCCATGGACTTATGAATCACATCATTCTCCAGAATGCCTGCTTCAAAAAACAAAAAACGGAAAGCTCACAGAGCTTTCCGCTATGTTCAGACTGGTTCATCCAGTCTTGTATATACATGTAATCCATTTACTTAAATCATACAGGATTGTCCCTTAATTGTCAAGCCGTGTTTTTTATTTTTCTCCTTGCATTCTTTTCATTTTTATAATAGAATGAAAACAAATAAAGTGGACAACAAGCCGGTAAGGTGGTGATTTCCTGAAGGAAATCTCTGTTTTGCCGGTTTTTTTGTTTTTTCAGGAGGTAATATTATGAACCACTCACAAACTAAAAATCTTGTCGGCACAGCCCTCTGCATCGCACTTGGGCTTATACTTCCTCAGGTTTTCCACCTCATCGGCGCAGGACCTGTCTTTCTCCCCATGCACATCCCTGTGCTGCTTTGCGGCCTGTGCTTCGGCTGGCCCTTTGGCCTGATCTGCGGCGCTGTCACACCGCTTCTGTCCTCTGTTATGACCGGCATGCCGCCCCTTTTCCCCACCGGTGCCGCCATGGTTTTTGAGCTGGCCGCCTACGGCGCCTTGTCCGGAATTCTGTACCGAAAGCTCCGGCAAAATATTTACATTTCGCTCATCGCCGCCATGGTTGGCGGCCGCGCGGTCTCCGGCCTCGCCTCAGCGGTTTTTTACGGCGTTGCGGGGAAGGACTATGGCTTTCAGATTTTTCTGACCGGTGCTTTTGTCACAGGACTCCCGGGAATTATTCTGCAGCTCCTGATCATTCCGCTTCTTGTTATCGGGTTGGAAAAAGCTACGGTCATATCCAAACCCACAATTTCGAAAGTGTAGGTCTGCCATGAATATTGAATCGACAAAAATCTATTTTGACAATCTTGCTGAAAACTGGGATAACCTGTGTCATCATGACGCGAAAAAAATTGACACAATCGTCAGCCTTGCCCAGCTGCCCGAGAACAGCCGGATTCTGGATATCGCCACGGGGACAGGGGTATTGATTCCCCGCCTGCTGGATACAAATCCACGGGAAATCGTCGCCATTGATCTCTCAAGCCAGATGCTTGCCGTAGCCCGAAAAAAGTACCCTGACACGCGGGTCCATTTCCAGACTGCGGATTTCTATTGCTTTGAGGAGGGCAGCTTTGATTTTGCAGTGGCCTACAGCGCTTACCCGCACTTTGAGAATAAGTCCTTTTTCTGCGACCAGCTTTCAGCCTGCCTGAAACCCGGCGGCCGGTTTATGGTCGCCCACAGCGAGAGCCGGGAAATTATAAACGGCCGGCATTCCGGCCAGGAGGTCCGCAAGGTTTCGACCGGTCTCAGAGACGCGCAGTCCGAAAGCAAGATTTTTTCTTCTGCTTTCAATATTGACATTGCCGTCGATACCACGGCGTTTTATATTCTTTCAGGAACCAAAAAATAAAAAAATGCCGGCGTGATCAATGGCGCCGGCACGGTCTTATTCAACAGGGTCGTGGCTCAAGAGGTATATCGTTAAAATTTCCTGAGCAAACTTGGCCTTTTCAGGCGAGCAGCGTTCCAGAAGCTCCAGAAGCTCTGTATATTTGACGCCTTTATATTCTTTGGGACCGTACAAAATAGCGTCTGCGGACATTTTTAAAACATTACAGAAGCGGTTCAGGCTTTTCAGCGAAAATCCCTTTGTTCCGAGTTCAATATCCGCCAAAAAGGTTGGCGTAATTCCAATTTTACGGGCCAGCTCATCACGTGACATATTTAAAAAAGTACGCTGCTTCCGAATCCGTTGGCCGATCTCTTTATGATTGATTTCATTCATATGATTCTTCTCCCTTAATTTTTAATTTTCCCTATAAATCATTATATACTCTCATCGGATTGTTTGCAAGCGTTTATTATTTATCATACTTTTATTTAATACAGATTTCTTCTGTTTTATTTTCAGAAAATAAAAAACGACTGCCCCCTCGGCCGCCGCTTTTTATTAGATATCCAATCTCTCTATCAAAAAGAGTACATCTGCTCCACCAGGTACTCATTTCAACCCACTTTGTTGATTTATACATCGTTTTACTTACTTCTTTTCTTTATATTATAAACAATTTTTCTGAAAACTGCAATATTATATTCAAAAAATTTGATTTTCATTATGCCACTTTGTTGCTTTGTCTGACTATTTACTCTAAATATAAAAAAGCAGGCACAATGCCCGCTTTTCGTTTTTATTCATATTTACCATAAGTCTTTGCGACCTCCACCATGGTTTTCGCGTGCTCAAAATCCATCTGCGCCGGATATTCACAGCCGGTTGCCAGTACAAAGCCACCGTCCTTCTTATAAACATCAATCTGTTCCCTGCACTGTTTAACCAGATCTTCCTTGCTGGTGACCATCAGCTCTCCGGGATCAATATGACCCAGCAGTGTGGTCTGGTGACCATATTTTTCCTTGAGCTCTTCCATGCTTTCGCAGTCATCCGGCAGATACAGGAAGGAGATCAGTTCAGGGTGCATCCGCTTGATCTGAACGTCAAAATAAATGCCGTCACCGCAATTGTGGATCATGACCATCTTTCCCGCATCGTGTACCAGCTCTGCCAGTTCTTCGATGTACGGCCCTTCAAAATCATCCCACATTTCCTTGCGCATGATGGTTTTAGATGAAAAAAGGGTGTCAAACATAATCGCGTCTGCCCCGGCTTCAATTAATGCTCTGCAATATTCTTTGAGGGTATCCGTAATGGTTCTGAGCGCTTTGTGCACTTTTTCGGGGTACATAATCAAATCCATAAACATATAGTCATGTCCCCTGAGCATACCGAGAATCCCCAACGGGCCAAAAACAAAGGCCACAATCGGCTTGGTTTCTCCTCTGGCGTCCACAAGCTTTTTAGTCATCCGGATCATTTCACTCATGCGCGGCGTTTCCCGGGGATTGATCACCGGCAGTGTTTCATAATCATTTTCAGATTTCAGAAAGAAATCATTGTGGTCCGGGCAGGCTGCCTGATCTTCGTAATAGATCATTTTCATACCCCAGTCTGCTGCCTCCACGGATAGATCCACCAGCGTACAGATGCAGTCCACATCCAGCAGATCAGTCGCTTTGATAATGGATTCGGCGCACTTATCTGCATCCTTTGTCCATTCTTCATAGTTACAGCCAATGGTCTGCCGCGACGCGCTGTTGATAAGCGGGTAGACCGGCACATGGTCCGCTTCCTTGTGCTGTAGGGTCAGCGTCATTCTTTCTCTTGAATTCATTCTCACATTTCTCCTTGCTCTTTTTGTTTTAGAAATAAAAACTCTAGTCCTTATGAGACTATTATAAGCCCGGCGCTTTTTTAAGTATTGTTCTTAAACCGGTATTTTTGTAAAAAAGCAAGCGATTTCAAACGCCGCCTCAACATACTTTTTTCATAAAAAGCACAATTTTGGTAATCTTTTATGCTTTTTTGAACTCTTTTAGCCGATTTTACTTAAAGCTTTTATTCGTTTTTAAAATATGCTATTCTAAGCACAAAGAAAAGGAGAATATCATGAATACTTTACCGAAGCTTTTCCTTTTTTCAGGCTTTCTTGGCTCAGGGAAAACGACTCTGCTCAACCTCACGGCTCGTTATCTGACTGAAAAGGGATATAAAATTGCCATGATCATCAACGAGGCTGGAGAAACCGGCGTTGATAACCTGTATATGAAGAAAAAAGGCTATGCGGTCAAGGAGCTCTTTGGCGGCTGTATCTGCTGTACCCTGGCCCAAAATCTTAAGGAAATGGTTCTTGAATTAAATGAGCGCTACAGCCTCGACGCCATTCTCATGGAGCCCTCTGGCACTGCCAGCCCAAAAGCCCTCTATAAGCCACTGTGCCAGGCCGGCTATGGTGGAGATTCCATCCATCACATTTCTATCCTCGATCCTCTGCGGACAGAAATGTTTCTCTCTATACTGGAGCCGCTCCTTGAGGAATCCCTTCCTCTGGCAGAAGGCATCGTCCAAAATAAAATTGACGCCGCTACTCCTGAGATGATACGCTTTTCCGACGAAATCCGAAACCGCTTTAACAGGGCTGCTCCCGTATACCGCATGAATCTGCTGGAAGGGCTTTCCGATACTTATTGCGGTTATCTGGATGGGGTGCTTTCTGCGGAGGCATCCTCCTGAAAACCTGCCGGAAAAGTCATATTGGGATAAACCCGCTTCATGAGCGGATCGGGGTATTTCTGATCAATCAGAACTGCTGCGGCATTTGACGCAGGTACTCCTCTTGTTCTTTCGGACCATCTCGCCACTGCCAGGCCGGAAACTGCCATATTGACGATCATAAAGATTACCAGTATCCAAGTCAGACGGATCCCGGTTTTTTTAGGAATCCGCTCAACCCCTTTTGACAGCAGTGGATAAAAAAACTGTATCCACAGAAGCCCAAGGGCTCCCCAGAAAAAGGCAAACATAAGATTTGTTCTGCCGTTAAGATTCATAAAAGTCCCGCTGTATTCCCAGGATAATGTGCCAAAGCTCATCTCCTGTACCAGGCTGCAGAGGTATTCAACCCCGCCGCCCAGCAGCATACTGCCTAAAAAAATCCACAGGCGACCTTTTTTAGAAATCCGCTGAAGCCCCAGTGTCAGCGCCACAGCTCCAAAGCCATATACAGGATTGAAAGGCCCGTAGAGAACGCCGCTGCGGCTTTCGATACAGGAGCGTGTCCAGTAACACCAGAGGGTTTCCACAACAACACCCAAAACACAGCCCAGCAGAAAAATCCAGAACAGCTTGTAAAAACATAATCCCCGCGCAAAGCTGCTCTTATCCGTTTCTTCCGAAACTGTCCAATATTTAAAGGTTCTTTTTAGTGTCTGGATCATTGTCTTGGCCTCCCTTGTTTTATAGCTTTATTGTACGCGCTAAAAATAAAGAAAGGCCTACTCAATTTCTTAAGAATTATTAAATTAATGTTTAAGCAAAAAAACCGCAGCTTTGCAGGCAGCGGTTTTTTAAGATCTTATATAAATTTCCGTATTTCCCTGAGTACGACTTCCATTTCCAGAGGCTTTGCCAAGTGGCTATTCATTCCTGCTTCCCGGGTCGCCTTAACGTCTTCCGTAAAGGCGTTGGCGGTCATAGCTAAAATTGGAATTGTGGCCGCGTCCGGACGTTTCAGCTTCCGGATAGCTTTTGTGGCCTCCAGCCCGTCCATCACCGGCATCCGCACATCCATCAGGATCATATCATAATAGCCCTCAGGTGAATTTAAAAAACAGCGGACTGCGCTTTCTCCATCCTCCTCAGTTTCAATATCAAAGCCCTCCATTCCGAAAAGTATTTCAGCAATTTCCAGATTCAGCGGATTATCCTCTACGATCAAAAGACGTTTCCCTTCAAACCCACCTTTTGTTTTTTCCGGTTCATCGGTCTTTTTCTTTTCGGAGGAAGCTTCTGGCCAATTCCCTTCTTCCTGCACAAAGGGCAGCTCAACCATAAAGCAGCTTCCCTTTCCCTGTTCACTGGAGATGGAAATACTTCCGCCCATCAGGTGCACAAGGTTCCGGGTAATAGAAAGCCCCAGACCTGTTCCTTCCTGTCTTTTTCCTTCCTTACTTCCATCCTGTTTGAAGGGTTCATATATATGCTCCAGAAATTCCTCAGACATACCGATACCATTATCCTCGACCTCAAACCGCATCACGCTCTTCTTGCCTTTCTTGCGTTCTTCATTAACCCGAAGGGTAATCTTACCGCCGTCAGGCGTGTATTTGACCGCGTTGCTGAGCAGGTTCATCAAAATCTGATTAAGGCGCAGGCTGTCGCCGTAGTACTCTGCCTCCATATGCTCGGGCATAAGCACACTGAACTGCTGCCTTTTTTCTCTGGCCTGTGCATCAATAATAGCTTCCAGCTCCCGCAGAAGGGCACACAGGTCAAAGGGCTCCCGGTTGATGGTCATTTTTCCGCTTTCAATCTTCGACATATCCAAAATATCATTGATCAGAGCCAGCAAGAAATTGGCTGAAGCCTGAATTTTATGTATACAGTCCTCTGTTCTGACAATATCATGGATATTGGCCTCGGCAATAGAGGCCATGCCGATAATGGCGTTCATTGGTGTCCGGATATCATGGGACATTCTGGACAGAAAGTCCGATTTTGCGTTGTTAGCCTGCTCAGCCAGATTCAAAGCGTCCAAAAGAGCGGCGCGTTTCCGTTCCTCTTCTTTTCGGATATCGTCCACATCCCTAAAGGTCAGCACCACCGTTTTTTCTTCCACCGCCGCGCTTATTACCAAAACACCAATCATTTCAGTCCAGCGGTAAACCCCATCCGGCGCCAGTCTCCTCAATTCCCGGACAATCACCTTTTCCCCGGCCTCTACGCTTTCTCTAATACTTTCGAGCGAAAAAGCCTTTCGGAACATTTCACGGTCATCGGGATGTATCAGGGCGTTGCAATACTCAATATTCTGGGATTCAAAATCCCCCTGCACCGGGAACTCCGGAAAGGAATTGTCAAATTTCGCGGTTGTGTAGGTACCGTCCCCCAGATTGAGGAGCATACACTCCCCAAAAAGCGTGGTGACACCTGCATTAAAGGCTTCCCATTCCTGCTCCAGACGTTTCCGGCTGTCTATCTGGGAAAGCATCAAAATTGCCTTCCCTTTTTCTGCAGCGCTGCCGACACGGAGCAGCAATGTATTCATCCAGTGATATGTGCCGTCCTCATCCTTTTGCCTGAAATCAAGTTGCAGTTCCCGTTTTCCATTCTCAAAAGCTTTAAGGACATTTTGACGGCCAAAGGTTTCTCTCAAAGCGCTGCTGTAGGAAGGGTGGGTAGATCGGATTCCCTGCTCCAGCAGATCATCATAACAGCCGTACTCGCCCTCGGGAAACCAGTTGCTCTCATCACAGCCGATGATCTCATAGGTATTTCGGCATAAATCCACAGAAATAATCAGTCCATAAACCTTGAGCGCCGCCGCTGCAAGATAATCTCTTCTCTCCTCTGCCTTTCGCTCTGTTTCAGTTAAAATATGCGGTGTTACAGAGATCAATACAGCTGGTATTTTATCCTCCCACATCATTTTTGAAGCAGAGATATCCACCACCTCGCCAAAAGGGTCATTGTAATTGATCGTGCTGTGCTGTTCTTTGCCTTCAAGTCCCGGGAGCGGACAGTTTGCGCAGGTACCGGCCCACAGCTCATGGCAGACTGATCCAATTCTGGCGTCTGGTGTAACTTCTTTTACCCGGTCATTAAAATATAGTATTCGATGATCATCCTGACGAATCACATAGATCGCTGTTCCACTCAGGTTATTAAGAATGGATTCAATGGTATTTTGTGTCATACTGCTCCCCTCCTTTTTAACGGCATCGGCTTTTTTAAAAATTTTATACTTATTATGATTTATTATACGCCTATTATCAAGAATTGACAAGCATTCAACGCTTTCTTAACA
>CAUEUD010000096.1 GCA_959020865.1 Eubacterium limosum
TTAATTGATTATGATATTATTATACCACCTTTTCTGGATTTGTAAACGTTATTTTTGTAAAGAAGTGTATCAAAATTGTAAAATGAAAAAAACTTGTTCAAATCTGGTTATAACTTAAGAAAAAATAGTGTATAATAAATGCATACTATATATGGGGATAACAACGGTATGGAAGAACTACGTTTATATATACAATCAAGAATAACAGTCAGCAGCGTCATCGAAGTTATCATTATTACTTTTTTAATATACAAGGTTTTGATGTGGATACGCGGTACCCAAGCAGAGCAGGTGGCAAAAGGGATCATTATTTTACTGTTTCTATCGCCACTCAGTAACTGGTTGGGTTTTACGACGTTAAACTATTTAATCAACAGCATGTTTACCTTCGCGTTCATCATTTTTGTGGTGGTGTTCCAGCCTGAGCTGCGCTCTGCTCTCGAGCAGCTGGGAAATAACAGAGCCTTTAAACAGGTTTTCAGGAAAAGCAATCGTGACAGGACGAGGATGCTGAGCGATATCGGCGAGATCAGCCGGGCTGTGGGAAACCTTTCAAAGGAGCATATCGGCGCGCTGATTGTCTGTGAGATGAACACCGGGCTGAACAACATTGTGGATACAGGCATTGAACTGGACTCAGACATCAGCCAGGAGCTGATTGAAAATATTTTCACACCAAACAGGCCGCTCCATGACGGCGCAATGGTGGTGAAGCTCTGGACAAACCAGATCCGGGCCGCGGGCTGTCTGCTGCCTTTATCCGACAACCGTTATCTGGGCAGTGAGCTGGGAACCAGACACCGGGCAGGCCTGGGAATCTCGGAAAAATCCGACGCCATTACCATCATCGTTTCAGAGGAAACGGGTACCATTTCATATACGGAAAAGGGCACACTGACCCGAAACATGACGCCAGAGATGGTTAAGCAGCTCTTAACAGACCGTTTTATGGCAAAGGATGACGAAAATGACAGTGAAAAAGGATTCTTTAAATTCCGAGGAAAAAAAGATGGCAACGAAGAAGAAAAAGAAACAGATATCAATCAATGAAAAAACCATAAGGCTGCTGAGCTCAGCGGTCCTGGCCATTATCCTCTGGCTGTTCATCAACGGGAATAGCAATGATATTGTCCCCCAGGATATCAACGCCATTCCAGTCACTTTTACAAATATGGAAGCCCTGCAGGAAAAGCACCTGGTGCTTGAGGATAACCGCAATTATTATGTTAACCTGCGTGTGCAGGGAACAGACCGCAGTCTCCAGGAGATCAATACCAATGAGATCACCGCAGAGGTGGATATGAAGGATATTGATAAAAAGGGCGAGTATAACCCTGAGATTGTCATCAAGGGGCTGTCCAACTCCGTTATTCTGAAGGAAGTTAATCCGAGCACGCTGCATCTGGTGGTGGACAACGTTATCGAGTCTGAAAAGAATGTAGAGGTTATTACACAGGGGAAGCCTGGCAATGATAATGCTGTGATCTCAGCCACCAGCTCAGAAAAGGTTCAGGTAACTGGCGCGGAAGACCGCATTGCGGCCATCGATAAAATTGCGGTCACAGCCAATGTAAATGGCCTGACCGAGGATACCTCCAGAATGCTGGAAGTGACACCCTACGATAAAGATGGAAATATCGTCAGCGGCGTTGAGTGTGAGCCGGATGTTGTCCGTGTTAATATTGAAGTGGGTAAGACAAAAACGGTTAACATCACTCCGCCGACAACGACGGGTGATCCCCAGTCTGGCTACAAAGTGACCAGCGTGACCGTTGACCCGACGCAGAAAATGGTCGGCGCCAAGCAGGAGGTTCTGGACACTATCCAGAACATTCAGATTGACCCGGTGGATGTTTCAGGGGCCAATAAGGCGGTGACCAAGGAGGTTACTCTGAAACTGCCGGATGGGGCTTCTTTCCTGGATAATGGCGATAAGGCCACCGTTACTGTCAATATTGAACCGATTATTGAAAAGAGCTTCACGATCAGCAGTATTGAGACCCGAAATGTGGGTCAGGGGCTCACCGCCGCCAAGGTAAAGGATTCTTCGGTAGTTGTGAAGCTGAGTGGTACAGCCACCGAGCTTAACAAGCTGACTGCGGATAACATAAAAGCTTTCGTTGATCTGAACGGTCTCGGAAAGGGTGACCAGGAAGTGACGATCCAGATATCCCTTCCATCTGACCAGATTAAGAGTATCTCACCCATTAGGACAACGGTGACCATTGAATAAAGAAAGTAAAAAGACCGGCGCAGTTCTGCACTGGTCTTTTGAGTTTAACTGAGGATTAATCCCGAAAAAACTGCAAAGGTTTTAATACTGATTTGACAGGAATATTGCTTACTTTATCTTGAAAAAGGAGAGCGGTTAATTTATAATTATACAATGCACCTAAAATGATGCAGAAATCATACCAATTTTTTAGGAGGAATTTATAGTGGAAAGAGTTTACAATTTTTCTGCCGGTCCATCTGCTTTGCCGGTAGAAGTGCTTGAAAAAGCCGCAGCCGAGATGCTCAACTATGGTGGAACCGGAATGTCTGTCATGGAAATGAGCCACCGCTCTGCTGCATTTGCTGAAATTTTGGCTGACGCTAAGGCGTTGTACAAGGAATTGATGGGCGTGCCGGACAATTACGACATCCTGTTCTTACAGGGCGGCGGTTCTACACAGTTCGCCATGATCCCGTTAAACCTGATGACAAACACCGGCAAGGCTGACTTTGTGATCACTGGTAACTGGGCTAAAAAAGCTTTCCAGGAAGCCGGACGTTATGGTGACGCTCAGGCCGTTGCATCCTCTGCGGATAAGACATTTTCTTACATCCCCAAGCTGGATGCCGCAACCTTCAGAAAAGATGCGGATTACTTCTATATCTGTGTCAACAACACCATTTACGGAACACGCTTCAGACCAGACAATCTGCCGGAAACAGGCGATGTGCCGCTGATCGCAGATATGTCTTCCAATATTTTGTCTGAAGTATACGATGTGTCCAAGTTCGGACTGATCTTTGCAGGCGCTCAGAAAAATATGGGACCGGCCGGCGTGGTTGCGGTAATTATCCGTAAAGATCTCGTTGGACATGCCATGGACATGACACCGACCATGCTGAATTATCAGACACATGTGGATGCAGACTCCTGCTACAATACCCCGCCGTGCTATGGCATTTATATCTGCAAGCTTGTTTACGACTGGGTAAAAGCACAGGGTGGTGTTGCAGCCATGGAAGCCTTTAACAAAGAAAAATCTGCGAAATTGTATGATTTTCTGGATAACAGCGCCATGTTCAAGGGAACCGTTGTTCCGGAAGACCGCTCTTTAATGAACGTGCCTTTTGTAACCGGAAACGAAGAGCTGGATGCGAAATTTGTTAAAGAAGCCAAAGCAGCAGGCCTTGAAAACCTGAAGGGCCACCGCACTGTCGGCGGTATGCGCGCCAGCATTTACAACGCAATGCCAATGGCTGGCGTAGATGCACTTATCGACTTCATGAAGAAGTTTGAAACAGAAAACAAATAAATAAAAAACATTCATTGACAGCACGTTAAGCACCGGCGCCCGTATTGCAGGCGCACCAAATACTGCGTGTAGTAAAGCCTGGGTAGTGTCGAAGTAGGCCAGGATTTGCTGCAGCTGAATTGAAAGGTAATTACAAATGAATTTTGAAGTACAAACCCTCAATAATATCTCTAAAAGAGGTCTTAAGTTATTAGATGAAAACTACACTGTTGCAGATGCTGTAGAAGCACCGGACGCCATTCTCGTGAGAAGTGCAAAAATGCACGATATGGACATTCCCGAGAGCGTTAAGTTTATCGGCCGCGCAGGCGCGGGCGTAAACAATATCCCAATCGATAAATGCTCTGAACAGGGGATTGTGGTCTGTAATTCTCCGGGAGCCAACGCCAACGCTGTTAAAGAGCTGGTAGCGCTGGGGATGCTCATGTCCTCCCGTAAGGTAGTGGACGGCGTCGAATGGACGAAAACACTGCTTTCTGAAACCGGCGATGTCGGAGCAGCTGTAGAAAAGGGAAAGAAGGCCTTTGTCGGGCCGGAATTGTACGGTAAAAAAATGGGCGTTGTCGGCCTTGGCGCTATCGGGGTACTGGTAGCGAACATGGCAGTAGATTTTGGTATGAAGGTCTACGGCTTCGACCCCTATTTATCCATTGAACATGCTTGGGGATTAAGCAGAAAAGTAAAACGGTCCACAAGCAAGGAAGCAATCTTCAAAAATTGCGACTATATCTCCTTACATATACCCTTCATGGAAGAAACCAAGAACTTTGTGGATGCAGACATTTTAAAGGAAACGAAAAAAGGCCTGCGTCTCATGAACTTTGCCCGCGGCGGTCTGGTCGACGATGCAGCCATCAAGACGGCTCTTGAAGACGGAACCGTTGCCGCATATGTTGTAGATTTCCCAAATGAAGAAACCTTAAAGATGCCGAATGTGATCAACATTCCTCATCTCGGTGCCTCCACACCGGAAAGTGAAGAAAACTGTGCAGTTATGGCTGTAGAAGAACTGCGCGAATACCTCGAAAATGGTAACATTGTAAACTCTGTAAACTATCCAAACTGCAGCATGGGTGTATGCAACAGCGTACACCGCATCACCGTCAATCACCGAAACATTCCGAACATGATCGGTCAGATCACTGCTGTGCTCGCGGGACACAACATCAATATCTCTGACATGACCAACAAAAACCGAGGTGAATGGGCGTATACCATGATCGACGTCGACAGCGAAGTGGGCGATAACGTGAAAGAAGCGTTAAAGACCATTGAAGGCGTCACCCGCGTCCGTGTTTTAAAATAAGGATAAGGAGAACGCGATATGGCAACAATCAGACCCTTTAAAGCCGTTCGCCCTGTTCCGGAAAAAGCCGCTGATGTGGCAGCGCTTCCTTACGATGTCTATAATCGTGAGGAGGCGGCTGCTGCCGTTTACGGCAAGTATGACTCTTTTCTGAGAGTCGACCGTCCGGAAAGCACCCTGGATCACCGCATGAATATGTACGATCCTTTTGTGTATGAGCAGGCAGCCAAGAACCTTCAGAAACTGTATGACCGCAGGGTCATCGCTCAGGATGAAACGCCGAGCCTTTATCTTTATGAGCTTGTTATGGACGGCAGAAGCCAGATAGGCCTGGTTGCCTGTACAGCCATTGACGAGTATCTGGACAACACCATTAAAAAACACGAACTTACCCGTAAGGATAAAGAGCAGGACCGTATTAAGCATGTGGATGCCTGCAACGCCAACACGGGCCCGATCTTCCTGACCTACCGCGGACAGGAGGATATCAACGGCATTATTGCCGAAACCATGAAAAACAAACCGGTAGTTGACTTTACAGCCGACGATGGCGTTATTCACCGTGTCTGGGTCATCGACAACGAAGAAACCATTGACCGTCTGGTCGAGGATTTCAAAAAAGTCGGTAATTTTTACATTGCCGACGGACATCACCGCTGCGCTTCTGCCGTTAAGGTAGGCCTCATGCGACGCGAGGAGCACCCGGATTATACCGGAGATGAAGAATTTAATTACTTCCTGTCTGTACTTTTCCCGGATGAACAGCTTGCCATCATGGATTATAACCGTGTGGTAAAGGATCTGAACGGCTTGACCGCAGATGCGTTCATCGAAGCGCTGGAAAAACAGTTTGACGTGGAAGAAAAAGGTACAGAGCCTGTCCATCCGCCTGCAAAGGGCACCTTTGGGATGTTCCTGGAGGGCAAATGGTATCTGCTGACTGCCAGAGAAGGCACCTATGCTGCCGACGATCCGGTGGGCAGCCTGGACGTGGCGATTTTACAGAATAATATTCTGGTACCCATTTTAGGCATTGAGGATATCCGGACCGATAAGCGCATTGACTTTGTCGGCGGTATCCGGGGCCTTGGCGAGCTTGAACGCCGTGTCGGCGAGGACATGAAGGTGGCTTTTTCAATGTATCCCACCGCGATTTCCGAGCTGATGGCCATCGCAGACGCTGATCTGCTCATGCCGCCGAAATCCACCTGGTTTGAACCCAAACTCCGAAGCGGGCTCTTTATCCATAATTTGGATTAAGCGAAGCGCTTGAGGAGGTTCAAGGCCATTATGGGGAAACTCAATTTAGGCATATTGCCGAAGCTCTTGCTGGGGATTCTGATCGGGATACTGGTCGGTTCCCTCGGCAATCTTTTTAATGTAAGCGATGCCCCGGCCTTTCGCCTGGTCATCGAAATCGCAGCGACGTTCACCTCGCTGTTCAGCACTTTTTTGCAATTTTTGATCCCGCTTTTAATCGTCTCCTTTGTGGCAGTCGGTCTGGCGGATCTGGGCCAGAAGGCCAATAAACTTTTTCTTGTTACGCTGCTTTTGGCTTATTGCTCTACGGTGCTTGCGGGCCTGCTGGCGTATTTTTTTGGATACGCTGTACTCCCGCAGTGGATCAGCCCCATCAGCAGTATGAATACCAGCGGAACAGAGTTTTCACCGCTGTTTACCATCAGCGTCGATCCGGTATTTGGCGTCATGACGGCTTTGATCCTGGCTTTTGTGCTGGGAATCGGCCTTGCAAATATTAAGGGGGAGCGTCTGCTGGGCTGTCTGAAGGATTTACAGCAGATTATTACACTCACGCTGAAAAAGATCATTATCCCGCTGATCCCGGTTTATATCGCTACGCAGTTTGCCGGTATTGCCGCGTCGGGAGAGCTTTTTTCAACCATTAAGATGTTCATCATGCTCTTTGTCATGATCCTTGTTTTTCAGTGGGTTTATCTCCTTGTTCAGTTTGGCATCGCATCGGTTTTAACAAGAGAAAATCAGTTCAGGAAGATCAAAAATGTTATTCCGGCTTATTTTACCGCGCTGGGGACTCAGTCGTCAGCGGCAACCATTCCGGTTAATCTGGAATGTGCCTATAAGAATAAGATCACAAAGGATGTGGCGGATTTCTGCATTCCTCTGTGCGCGACCATCCATCTGGCCGGCGATACGGTCTGTCTGGTGCTTGGAACCATGGGCATTATGCTGGCAAGCGGAATGTCGCCGGATTTTGGCCTTTACCTGCCGTTTATCCTGATGCTGGGCGTCACCATGGTGGCCGCTCCGGGAGTTCCGGGCGGCGGTGTTATGGCGGCTCTTGGTATTATCGGCTCCATGCTCGGCTTTACCGAAAGCATGCAGTCCCTCATTATTTCGCTGCACTTTTCCCAGGACAGCTTTGGGACAGCGACGAATATTATGGGCGACCAGGCCATTGCCTTTGTGGTGGACGCCGTGGACCAGAAGCACAGTGAAAAGTAGGCAGAAGCCTGATAAGCAAAACCCCGCGGATTCGCCGTTTGCGATCCCGCGGGGTTTTTAAATATTTGGATAAGCCGCGTTAAGATTTTCTTGAAACAGACAGTCATATCGGATATACTTACTAAGTTACCGAGAAATTACAAGGAGAAATGAAATGAAGGAAAAAGAAAACGTAACGGCCAGCGTCAGCAATATTTTCAAGCTTGACGGCCGTGTACCGGTCTCAAAGGCCATTCCTTTTGGTGTGCAGCATGTGCTGGCCATGTTTGTGGCTAATATTGCCCCGATCCTCATTGTGGCCAATGTCGCTGGGCTCAGTGAAGATCAGAAGGCTATGCTGGTGCAGAACGCCATGTTTATCGCCGGGATTGGGACGCTGGTACAGCTTTATCCCCTGTGGAAGCTGGGAGCCCGCCTGCCCATTGTCATGGGGATCAGCTTTACCTTTGTCACTATCTTGAGCTATGTCTCTGCCACCTACGGCTACGCGGCCGCCATGGGCGCGGTGCTTGTCGGCGGGCTCATCGAGGGGACGCTGGGACTTTTCGCCAAATACTGGCGGAGGATTATCTCGCCCATTGTGGCGGCCTGTGTGGTCACCTCTATCGGATTTTCCCTGCTGATTGTGGGCGCAACCTCCTTTGGAGGCGGCAGCGGCAGTGAAACCTTTGGCTCGGCCCAGAATCTGATTTTGGGAAGCGTGACACTGGTGTGCTGTCTGCTGTTCAATATTTTTGCGAAATCCTACTGGAAGCAGCTCTCTGTGCTGTTTGGTCTGGTGGTCGGGTATATTCTCGCGATTTTTATGGGAGCTGTGGATTTTTCAGATATGAACAGTGTGGGGGTGATCGCCCTGCCGCAGTTCATGCCCTTTGTTCCAGAGTTTAATCTGGGCGCCATCATTGCTGTGACCCTGATCTTTCTGGTCTCAGCCACTGAGACCATTGGGGATACCTCTGCCATGACTGTGACCGGCCTGGGCAGAGATGTGACGGACCGGGAAATCTCAGGCTCGCTGGCCTGCGACGGTTATATGAGTTCTATCTCCTCTCTGTTTGGCTGTATGCCCATTACTTCTTTCAGCCAGAACGTCGGCCTTATTGCCATGACGAAGGTGGTCAACCGTTTTACCATTATGACTGGCGCCTGTGTTATGATTCTGGCAGGACTTGTGCCAGTGGTCGGAAAGCTTTTCGCAACGCTGCCTGAGGCGGTGCTGGGAGGCTGCACCATCATGATGTTTGGCACCATTGTTGTCAGCGGTATCCAGATGATCACCCGCTGTGGCTTTAACCAGCGCAATACCATCATTGTGGCCCTTTCACTGAGCGTGGGGATCGGCTTTACTGAGGTTCCTGAAATTTTCACGATCTTTCCTCAGATGGTTCAGCAGGTTTTTGCGAATAATTGTGTGGCCATTGTCTTTGTGGTAGCCATTATCCTGAATCTGGTGCTGCCAAAGGATATGGAGGTCAAAGCGCCAGAGACGGAAAAAAGCGAAGAAAATCCTGAAGCGGTTATGGAATAGAAAAACTGAAAATCCCTTTGTCTGAGATGTGACAGAGGGATTTTTTTAATCTTTATCATTTCTTTAAACTTTATAAAAGCTAACCAAAAGGGTAGCGATTATAATAGGGGTAACAAACCAAAAGGAGTGACCTGAATGTTAAAGATTGAAAATGTTTCAAAAACCTACGGCGACAAAAAAGTAAAGGCCGTTGACAATATTCACTTTGAGGTGCGGCCAGGTGAGATTTTCGGATTTGTGGGACCGAACGGCGCGGGCAAGACCACGACCATTAAAATGATCGTTACCCTGCTTAAGCCAGACAGCGGACGGATATTTATTGGCGGTGTGGACAACCGCCAGGATATTATGGGCGCCAAGCAGCAGTTCAGCTATGTGCCGGATAATCCTGAGCTTTTTGAAAAGATCAAGGGGATCGAGTACCTGAACTTTATGGCCGACGTTTATCAGGTGCCAGAGGCAGACCGGGCAGCGCGTGCGGAAAAATATCTGAAAATCTTTGAGCTTGACAAGGCAGTGGGGGATCCCATCAGCTCTTATTCTCATGGGATGAAGCAGAAAATTGCCCTGATCGGCGCTTTAATCCACGACCCGAATCTCTTTGTGCTCGATGAGCCCATGGTGGGCCTGGACCCCAAAGCCTCCTTTGAGCTGAAGAAAATTATGCGGGAAATGTGCGACCGTGGAAAATCAGTGTTTTTTTCCACCCATGTGCTGGATGTCGCCGAAAAGCTCTGTGACCGGATCGCCATTATCAACAAAGGACAGATTATCGAAATCGGCACCATGGATGAAATCCGGGCAAAGGTGGGCAGTAAAGAATCTTTAGAAAATATCTTCCTGGAGTTGACGGAAAAATGAAAGAAATTATCAGCTTAACCAAGCTCTTTATCAATACCAACCTGGGATTGTCTCTGATCCAGTATAACCGTAAAAACAACAAAAAGGCCTTTTTAAAGCAGGTTGGACTGCCTGCCCTGGTACTGGTAGCTATGCTGCCGCTCTATGGCCTGTACGTGGCATATATGGCCATGATGTATACGGGCATGGCAGCCATCGGACAGGAATCTGTGCTTCTGCCCATGGCCTATACCATGATTTCAGTGGTGATCATTTTCTTTGGCCTCGCCTATATCATGGCAGAGTTTTACTTTTCCGGCGGTGTCGAAATGCTTTTGCCTCTGCCCATTAAGCCGAGAAATATCATCATCGGTAAATTTGGCAGCATCATTTTTATGGAGGTACTGCTGTCCGCAGCGCTTATGCTGCCTCCGGCGGTTATTTACGGCATGGGGCAGGGAATGGGCATCCTCTATTACATGATGGCGCTGATCGTCATTGTCATATTGCCGGTGCTGCCTCTGGCGCTTGAAACCCTGCTGATTATGCTGCTGATGCGCAGCAACAGCTTTAAGGGAAAGAAGGATGTTTTCCAGATTGTCGCCCTGTTTGCGGTGCTGGCGTTTTTCTTAGGACTGCAGATGTACCTGTCGAGCATGGCCGGCGGCAGCGATGACCCCATGGCAATGGTCAACAGCATGCTTGCCGACAACGGCTATCTGCTTAAGGCGATTACCCGGATGTATCCGGTCAGCCTGCTGGTGGCCCAGAGCCTCAACCGCATTACCCTGACAGGGATGTTCAGCCTGCTGGGGCTGCTTATTCTCACCGCGGCGGCCTTTGCCCTGATGGTTTTTGTGGGAGAAAGGGTCTATGTAAAAGGACTGATCTCTGGCAAGGAAAGCGGCAGGGGCAAAAAGGCCCTGTCCGCCACGAAGCTGCAAAAAGCCCTGTCTCACCGCTCCGCTCCGGCGCTGGCAGTGTTTAAAATGGATATGCGCCTCCTGCTGAGGACGCCGATCTACTTTTTTAACAATGTATCGATTGTGGTGGTGGTGCCCCTGGTGTTTCTGATGTCCATGTTTTTCGGAAAATCCGGCGGTATGGACATTATGACCCTTGTGTCAGATTTTTATAAGGCGATGCCCGATGCCATGAACCTGATTCTGATCATGGTCTTCATGTTTTTCGGAAGTACAGCCTGCACCACAGCTACCACCTTCTCCCGGGAAGGCAAAAACATCTGGCTGACCTGCATCGTGCCAGTGCGTCCGCTGGATCAGATGATCGGGCGTGGCCTGAGCGCTCTGTGCATTCAGCTGCTGGGCATTGTTTTTACGCTCATTCTGCTGGCGTTTATCACGCCGCTGACCCTTGGGACCGTGGTCATTTCACTGGTGTTTGGCACCATCGGCTCCTTCCCGCTGCTGGCCTTTGGCCTGATTGTGGATATGATGCGCCCGCTGCTCAACTGGGACAATCCGCAGAAGGCAGTCAAGAACAACATGAATGTCATGATTGCCATGATGGTGGGCTGGGTCTACATGCTTCTGGTAGTAGGGATTTCCGCCGTCACAGGATTTTTCATCGCGCCGGTCTTCGGGTACAGCTTTTTCGCTGTTGTCTCCATTGTCATCAGCGTTTTGCTGCTGACGGTGGTTAAAAAGCATCTGGAAGAACGGATGCAGATGATGGATGTGGAATAACAACCGGCATTAAAAAAGCGCCTGACGGCTGTCAGGCGCTTTTTGCTTATGCTTCTTTGGTTTCCAGTCTTTTAACAATGGCAGTGCGGGCGACTCCGATCATATAAAGGGAGCCGACAAACACGTTGATCCGGTCTTTTGCGCTCAGGTCGATGCTGTCCACTGCGGCTTCGATGGTGTCGTAGAAATTGACATTTTTGCCGTACTCATGGTGAATCAGCTCAGCCATCTTATCGGCTGGAAGAGCGCGGTCGTTTTCGGGTGTCAGGGCATGAACGTCGCCGGTCACAGGCATGAGGTATTTAAGGGCCAGGTCGATGTCCTTGTCGGCCAGCATGCCAAAATAAAGGTTGATCTTATTTCCCGGGAAATAGGTCTTGATGTTTTTGACAAAATACTCGATGCCATTCGGGTTGTGGGCGCCGTCAATCAGAATAATGGGGTCGCGGTGAAGGATCTCAAAGCGTCCGTGAAAGGTGACGTCTGAAAGACCGGCGGTAATGGCCGATGTGGGAATGGCATAACCCTTTTTCAACAGGATTTCCAGGGTATTGAGTACCGTCAGACAGTTTAAAATCTGGTGCTCACCCAGAAGCTTCAGCCTGAACGTATCCAGTCCGGCAATACCGCCGGGCTTTTTATATTGCAGGATCTGCCCGTCAAGGCTTTCGGAAATCCGGCAGATATTGTCAGGGTTGACGATTGTGAAGGGCGCTTTCATGGATTGGGCATAGCTTACGATGACGTCCTCAGCTTCCTTTTCTTGAGGGTAGATGACGACGTTCGTGCCTTCCTTAATAATAGCGGCTTTCTCGGCAGCGATTTTTCCGATGGTGTCACCGAGATAATCGGTGTGATCCAGGCTGATGCTCATAATGACAACGGCCTCGGGTGAGGGAATGATGTTGGTGGCGTCCAGCCGTCCGCCCATGCCAACCTCGACCACGCAGAGGTCGGCTCCTTTTTCATAAAAATATTCAAAGGCCAGGGCGGTTTCGATCTCGAAGCCAGTGGGGTGCGGCTCACCCTTTGCCACCAGCGCGTCGCAGGCAGCCTGAACTTTTTGGGTTACCTGCATCAGGTCGTCATCCGGAATGGGGACATTGTTCAGCTGAACCCGCTCGTTAAAGGTTTCGAGGGCCGGGGAGGTGTAGAGCCCTGTGGTGTACCCGGCGGTTTTGAGAATGGTGGAGAGCATGGTGCTCACAGAGCCCTTGCCGTTGGTGCCAGCCACGTGGATACATTTCAGCTTGTCCTGCGGGTTGCCCAGCTCACCGAGCAGCAGTCCGATGCTTTCAAGGCCCAGCCGGATGCCAAACTTCCCGTTGGATTCGATAAAGTCAATGGTTTCCTGTACGTTCATTTTTCTGCTTTTTCTCCTTGGTTACCGGCAGGCCTTGACCCGGTCTTCGGTAATGATGACGTCCACACTCTTGTCATGGGGTTCCATGGGGATTTCATCATAAATAAAATCTTCACGGATCAGCGCGACGGTTTTGCAGTCGGGCCGGATGGTTTCAAGAAAACGGTCGTAATAGCCTCCGCCAAAGCCCATGCGGTTGCCCGCTTCGGTAAAAGCCATGCCGGGTACCAGCACCAGATCCAGCTTTTCGGGCGCGACCACACGGCGGCAGTCGTCCTTAACCTCCAGGATGCCATAGTGCCCTTCCTCCAGATCGCCCG
>CAUEUD010000097.1 GCA_959020865.1 Eubacterium limosum
GGGCAACCGCGCGGCAGAGCGCACAGGGGGAATCGTAGTCCCCGGGGCTCACCTCGATCCCGCAGTCTCTGGCGGCGGTGATCAGGCCGCGGATACCCCGCTCAAGCAGGGCGCGCATGAGGGGCTGCCGGTTGGGATTATAGCCTCCCAGTATATCGGCCATCGCCTCACGGTGCAGATTCCCGATGACAAAGCCGCACAACCGCACACTGCCGTCCGGGTCCACCGCCAGGGCGGTCGGGGCGTCGAGGCGTTCGGTGTAGGCAGCCGTGCCGCACTGAAAGGCAGTATCCAACGGCGTCCTCTGGAAATAATCCGCGAGGTAAATCCTGGCGTTCCCCCCCGGAAAAACGCGGTTCCCCGCCCCCACAGGCAGGCGCAGAGGCTCGAACCGGGCGAGACACGCCCTGGTCTTCGCGTCATAGGGATCGCGGCTCTCCGGGCCTTTCAGCCACGCAGGGTGCAGGGCGGTGACGCTGCCCAGCCCGGCTTCACACAGGGCGCGGGCAAAGGCGTACTGCTCGGCGATCGGCAGGTGCTCGGTGTGAAAGGCGTCCACGGATAAAAGGATTTCATTGACGCCGCTGGCCTCCAGCCGGTCGGCTGTATGCTCCCGGAGCGCCTTGTCGTGGGTAAAGCAGCCGCTGGTGATCAGCTGCCGCCTGGGGATGCCGAGCGCCTCTGCCCGCTGGTGCACAGCGCAGACAGTGGGCACGCACAGCAGAGGCTCGCCGCCAAAAGTCAGCACCGATTCCAGCGCGCAGGCGCGGTCCGCCGCCTCAAGGGCAGCGACAGCCTCCTCTGGCAAGAGCTCCCCGGCAAGCCTGTCCGGGCCCAGCGAGCAGTGCGCGCACCGGCTCCGGCAGCGCTGTGTCACGCTGAATTCTATCCGCTTTACATGTTTTAAATAGGGATTCCTCTGGTTCATATTATCCTCCTCCCACGCCTGATCCTCAGGCCCTCACAATGGCTTCTGCACGGGCTTCAGCAGCCATCCCGCTATAAGAATTTTTATTCAATCTAATAATTTATTATATCCATTATAGCACCCAACGCTTTACTGGTAAAGCTTTATTTGAATTGATATTTTTTTAACTTTCCATCCCGGCCCAAACCGCCTGCGGCCATAAAAAAAGATGATGCGCCAAAAAAGCACATCATCGGAGGAGGAGACGTTAGCCTTACGAGAAAAAGTGTTCAGCAGAGGTTTGTTAATGGAAAATGGAGAATTATCGAACCCTTTTGCTGGCGCAAAAGCGATTCAAACAGCAGCCTGCGACCGCCAATCCAATCAAAATGCGCAGCATTTTGCACCTGTAATTCTCCATTCTCCATTCTCCATTTTCCATTCCCTCCTGACTTCCCCCTTTGCATCACGCGTCACAGTTCTTTGGCAGGGTCACCTTAAAAGTAGTGCCGATCCCTACGGAGCTGGTCACCTCGATGGTTCCTTTGTTGTTCTGGACAATGTGCTTGACGATGGCAAGGCCCAGGCCGGTGCCGCCATTTTCCTTGGAGCGGCTCTTATCCACACGGTAAAAACGCTCAAAGATCCGCGGGATGTCCTCCTCAGGAATGCCGCAGCCGGTATCCTCTACCAGAATGCAGAAATACGCGCCGTTTTCGTAGACCGACACATCTACCCTGCCGCCCTCGTCCGTGTATTTGATGGCGTTGTCCACCAGGTTAATCATCATCTGCCTGAAATCGTCCGGGTTGATGATGACGCTGATGTCGCCCTCCTTCTGATAGCGCAGCTCGATACGCTTGGACTCGGCCGTCATTTTGAGAATGTCGAAGATCCGCAGGATTTCCTGGTTCACACCGATGACCTCGCGCTTGTCCTCGCCGCTGCGCTGGTTGTTTTCCAGGTGCGAGAGGATCAGAATATCGTTGACCAGGCGGGTCAGGCGTTCACTCTCATCGGCGATGATGCTGTAAAAGCGGTCCAGGGTGGCCTCGTCGGTAATGTGGTTTTCCTGAATGGTCTCAATGAAGCCGCGGATGGTGGTGATGGGGGTCTTCAGCTCGTGGGACACGTTGGCCACAAAGTCCCGGCGGATATTTTCAAGCCCCTTGATCATGGTAATATCCTCCAGAATGATGATATTGCCGTTGTAGGTCTGGTCGCTCTTGTCCAGCATCTGGGAGCTTGTGACCTTGTAGACACGCTCTTCGATGCGGGTTTCGTAGTCCAGCCGCCCGTCCTCGGTCTCTGCCAGCTTATCCTGAAGCTCGTACACAAAGGGATCGCGGTAAACCTCCAGAATATTCTTTCCCTTGATTTCCTTCTTCAGGTCGATGTTAAAGATGCCCCGGGCCGTATCGTTGATCAGGATAATCTTGTTGTCCCGGTCCACGGCGATGATGCCCTGGTTCATGCTGGACAGCACAGAGGACAGCTCAATATTCTTGCGGTTGATCTTGCTGAAGGAAGCGTCCAGCTGCTCGGCCATGGTATTGAGGGAGTCGACCAGGTCGCCGATTTTATCGTCCCTGAGCATGGTGAGCTTTGTCTTATAATCGCCCCGGGCAATCTTTCTGGCGAAAATGGTGACCTCGTCCAGGGGCCTTGTCTCGTTGTTTAAGAGGAAGGCAAAAATCACAATGGCGATGAGGATACTGGCCAGCGCCACAAAAATCAGGTTGTTGATAATGCTGTAGCTCACATCCTCCATGACGTCAAGAGGCACTGCGATCCTTACAATATGCGTTATCTGCCCATCCTGATAGTATGGCGCCGCCAGATAGAGCATGTTCTTCATAATGGTGTCGGAATAGCGCACCGAGGTGGTGGGCGTCCCCTTCATGGCGCCCTGGACCTCGGGCCGGCTCAGGTGGTTGTCCAGCGAACCGATACCGCTCAGGGACTCAAACAGGACGTTCCCCTCCACATCAATGATGTTGATGCGCTGGTTGGTGCTGTTGGCATAATGCTCCAGCCCGGCGACGTCGCCGGTCTTGATGTAGCCGGGCATCAGGTCCTCGACAATATACTCGCTGTTGCTTTTCAGGTTGCTCTCAGTGGATTCATAGTAGGCATTCTTGAAGATCACATAGGAGAAAACGCCTGAAAAGGCAGTGACCAGCACGATCAGAATTGAAAAGACAATGGTGATGCGTTTTTTCATTGATCACTTCCCAGGTTTTCTACCAGGCGGTAGCCCACGCCGCGCACGGTTTCGATGTATTTTTCCTGGTCGTCCTCAATCTTCTTCCGCAGGTAACGGATATGGACGTCCACTGTCCGGGTCTCGCCGTAATACTCATAGCCCCAGATTTCGTCCAGCAGCTGATCCCGGGTCAGCACCTTGTTCTTATTGTTTGCCAGATACAGGAGCAGCTCGTACTCCTTCAGCGTCAGCGACAGCTTTTTGCCGTTTTTGTAGACCTCAAAGGCGCCGGGCAGAATGCGCAGGCTGCCCACTGTAATCTCCTCTGTGTCTGAGCTTTTGATCATCTCGGTGCGCCGCAGGACAGCCTTCACCCGGGCGTAGAGCTCCTTCACGCTGAAGGGCTTGGTCATATAGTCGTCCGCGCCCATCTCCAGGCCAAGAACCTTGTCAAACTCCTCGCTCTTGGCGGTGAGCATGATGACGGGAATGTAAGACAGGTTTTTATCCGCCCGCACCTCGCGGCAGATGGTGAGCCCGTCCTTGCCCGGCAGCATTAAATCCAGAATGATCAGATCTGGCCGGATGTCCACGATTTTCTCAACCGCTCCGGTCCCCTCGTGGACCCCCGCCACCTCAAAGCCCTGGGCTTCCAGATTGAATTTAATCAACTCAAATATATTAAGTTCATCTTCTATAATCAGAATTTTTTTCATTTTCTCTCCAACTCTCGCTCAATTTTAACATAATATGATTATAGCATATGTTGTGTTAAGAGCATGTAAAATCTGGATTAAATTTAGTTTATTAAAAAAACGAGAAGCTGCCGCACTAAAGAGTGACAGACTGCCGCCCGCAGATACCAGCGATGTCTGCCCCTAACTTGCTTTAGCATGGCGTTTACGCTGATCTCAAAAGCGACTTAGTCCCGTTTCAGGCCATCGGAGTGATCAGTTTTTACAAGTTCTCATTTAAAAAGGCAGGATATTTTTGTAAAACACATCACCGATCAACCACTGACCTGAAACGGGCAGCGCTGCTTTCTCGACAGAGATCACACCACGCTAAAGCAAAACGGGACAGACGAGAAAGAGGGTATCTGCGGGCTTTGTTTGTGTCGAAAACCGCTGATATTAAGGACGCGGCAGCCTTCTAAGTCAATGGATTGTACAAAAAAGCTGTCCGCGGATTAAAGAACACCCGGTTCGAGATTAAAGTGCACACCGCAGGTGTCGCATTTTACGGAGAGAGGGTGTTTTTAATCCACGGACAGCGACAAGGGCCTCAAGCTTTCGTAATCCTTTGACTTTTAGCCAGCGTATCTGTCACTCCCTAAGCTCCCGGAAATGCTGCCAGTGAATCCCGATATGCCCGACGCCCAAAATCACCACAAACACCGCCATCCAGATGACCCTCCCGTAGATCCCCAGGAGCAGAAACGAAACCACCGGCAGCGTAGCACCTGCCAGCGGCACACCGCAAAAGCTTGAATAAAAATCCTTAAGCTTCTGCCCGCTTCTAAAATACCGGACCCAGTAGCCCTCGTACAGCAGCATCAGCCCAAAGGACAGCGCCAGCCACAGGCTCCAGGGCGTCAGGGGGCGGAGATTAAAATCCGTAAAGATCAGGGCGCAGCAGCTCACCCCCACCTGCCCGACACGCTCGCACCACACCAGCAGTTTATTCTCATTTCTGAAATCATAGCCCTCCGGCTGTCTTCTTGTCCAGATCAGGTTGGGGATGAACAGCATCAGCAGATACAGTACACCGATGTATGAAAAACCAAAATGTCCCATTCTTTTCCTCCTCATTTTTTATAAACAGCGTCGCCGCACAGTTAATACCGCTATTATATCACGTTTGGATTAAAACTTTTACATTTTGTCTTGACACCCAAAGCAAATGCGATATAATATAAAAAAAGCATAAAACATTTCAGGTGCTGCATGGCAGATAATAGGGAACTAAGTGAGATTCTTAGACGGGCCCGCCGCTGTAAGTGGATTGCCCGGCTCATCACCACTGTCCGGAAGGATGGGAAGGGAGCCCGGCGTTAATCCTCAGTCAGAAAACCTGCCTGAAGTGGTTTGACGGTCTTTATCTGAGCGATGGAGGCCTGTGGGAATGATGGAAAGTTCGCACCTTAGATTAAGGTCGGGCTTTTTTTGTTTGAAAAAATAAGGAGATACCAAATGAAAGCAGTTGTTTTAACAGGCCCCGGCCAGCTGGAAATGACCGAAAGGCCCATTCCGGCCTGCGGCGACCACGAAGTCCTCGTCAGGGTCATGGCCTGCAATTTATGTAAAACCGATCTCAAATGCCTGACCATGGGTCAGCGCGACCTGGTATACCCGCGTGTGCTGGGCCATGAAATTTCCGGTGTTATCGCCGGCGTGGGCGCTTCGGTCACAGGCTACCAGAAGGGGCAGCGGGTACACGTGCACCCGGGGATTGCATGCGGCGCGTGCGCCTATTGTAAAGAGGGCGATGATAACCTCTGCGACCACGTGCGCATCATGGGCTTTAACTATGACGGCGGCTTCCAGGAATACCTGGTGGTGCCTGAGGAGGGCGTCCGCGGCCAGATCATCAATATCATTGAAAATGACGCGCTGAGCTTTGAGGAGATCTCCTTTATCGAGCCCCTCTCCTGCTGCGTCAACGTCCAGGAAAAACTGAAGCTTGCGCCTGACGACACCCTGCTGATCATCGGCGCAGGCCGGATGGGCATCCTCAACCTGCGTGTGGCAAGAGCCCTGGGCGTCCGAAAAGTCTTTCTGCTTGAGTCTGACCCCGAACGGGCAGCCCGGGCCGAGACGCTGGGCTTTGACGCGGTTTTCGCGAGCGGACAGGAGGCCGAGGGCGCCATTAAGGAACTGACAGACGGCCAGGGCGTGGACGCGGTCATCCCCTGCTGCGCGGCCGCAGACGCCATGAACCTGGCGCTCCGGGTGCTCAAAAAGCAGGGACGCTTCGGCCATTTCAGCGGTATTATCCCAGACGGCGCCACCCAGCCCGAGATCAACACCATTCACTACAAGGAGCAGATCATGACCGGCGCCTACGGGTGCAGCATCGCCCACAGCCGCCGGGCCAAGGCGCTTCTGGAGAACGGCAGCCTGGTCGTAAAGGACCTGATCACTGAGCGCATTCCGCTCGAGGAGCTGCAGCACGGCCTTGAGCGTGTACGTCAGCTTGAAACCCTGTCGACCATCGTCGTTTTTGATTAACACACCATATGGAGGAGTAAAATAATGGAAGCAGTGACTATGAAAGAATACGGCCAGGTGATCACCGGCCTCATCAACCGTGAAAATCTGACCAAAGAAGAATCCAAGGAAATGTTTATGGAAATCCTGGGCGACCGCCAGACGCCCATGCAGCAGGGGGCTTTCCTGGCCGCCCTCAGCGCCAAGGGTCCGACCGCCGCAGAGGTAGCCGGCAGCTTTGAGGCCATCTACGAAATCGACACCTGCAAGGTCACGCCTCAGACCGCTGTGCCTGTGGTGGAAAACTGCGGCACGGGCATGGATACCTTTAAGACCTTTAATATCAGCACGGTCGCCGGCATCATCGCCGCCGCAGACGGCGTCCCCATGGCCAAGCACGGCTCACGGGCGCTCACCTCTGTGTGCGGCACCATCGACGCGGTGGAGGCCCTGGGCGTGGATGTGGACTGCAGTGTGGACATAGTAAAGGCCAGCATCGAGAACGCGGGCATCGGCATCTTTAACGGCATGAGCCCAGAGGTCCATCCCACTGCCCTCGGCCGGGTGCTGTCACAGATCTCCTTCGGCAGCGTTTTAAATATCTCCGCCTCCCTGGCCAATCCCGCCCTGCCAAAATACGCGGTCCGCGGGGTCTACTCCCTGGATATGCTGGAATTTGTCCCAGACATCATGCGCGAAATCGGCTATGAGCACGCCCTGGTCGTCTACGGCGAAGCCGGTGACGGCTGTATCGACGAAGCCTCCACAGTCGGCGCCACCCACATGGCTGAGCTGATGCCCGACGGCACTGTGAAACGCAGTACCCTGACGCCGGAAAGCCTGGGAATCGAGCCGGGCAGACTGGACGAGCTGGCTCCCTGGAGCTCTGTGGACGCGGCGGCCCAGGGCATTGTCCGTATCCTGAAGGGCGCCTCCACCCCCACCCGCACCAACATCGTCTGCCTGAACAGCGCGCTGATCCTCTACGTTGCCGGAAAAGCCGCAAGCATTCCGGAGGGCTATCTGCGCAGCCATGAGCTCATCGCAAGCGGCGCGGCCTACAAGGCGCTGGAAAAATGGGTCGCTGCCCAGAACCGCGATCCCCAGGCCGGTCTCGCGAAGCTGAAAGCCGTCACCCAGGCCGCCGAGGTGTAAAATGAATCTCTACGCCTTAAAATCCGACAATGGTTACCTGAAAACAGCCCCCGACGGCACCTACACCCTGGTCGGCATCCATAAAGCCAGCGTCTATGACGACAGCAGACTTGACAGCCTGAAAGAGCAGCTCGCCGCCCTGAAACCCGAGCTCGAAAATCTGAGGATTGTTAAGCTCGTGCTTGAGGAAGAGGATTATTTTTTAGTGTAGAGGTGAGAGATCGTGTGGAGGAGAAGGGGTAAAAAGAGGACTTTTTAGTGGAAAGTTGATAGTGGAAAGTGGAAAGTTATGGTGCAAATCTGCCAAAGGCAGATTTGACCAGACAGGGCCTGCGGCCATTTTGTCCATCATTTTGGCTATATCGCCCGCTGTAAACGGTAGGGAACCACGCCCTCGTGGTTCCGCTCTCTGCCTCTGCCCTGTCCATAATCGCTTTGGCGTCAGACAAAGGGTTCCTCAGCCTTCCACTTTCAACCTCAATCGTTCCAAAGCACCTCTTGTCAGAAACAGTCCGCCGTAAGCGGCAAGCATAAGCGCCGTACAGTAGGCTCCGCTCCAAAAAATCTCGGGTTTGAAATAAACCAGGCTCCAGTTTGTCAGGAAAAACCAGCCCAGCGAAAAGGCCAGGCAGAGAATCCCCACCTTAACACTGCCTGTCCCCCATGGTATCTCGGCCTTTGCCGCCCCTGCTATCAGCGACACAGCGATTCCAAACAGAAGAAAGCGGACAAAATAAAGCATTACATAAATCTGCTGCCCAACTCCATCTGGCGTTTGAAGCACTGTATACCCAAGCTGTCCAAGCGGAAATAGAAACAACAGAAACAGCAAACAGGTAATCCACTCCCGCTTCCTTCCACTTTTACTGTTCGTTGCATGGCTGACCGCCAATCCTAAAAACAACAGCAAACCCGCAATAGCAAAAAACCAGTTATCATAGATTCTAATTGAAATCTCCTGTGCGTAGAACCAATCCATCACACCGTGTGGAATAATCCCATAAATCTTTTTTGAACAGGCGCCAATCAGAAAAACCATCACCGCACCGATCAGATATGCTTTCGATACCCGGATTCCCTTCATTCTGCCGCCGTGGGCCAGCAGCCCCAGCCCAAAGCCGATGCCGGTCCATTCAACGGCATACAGCACATTTTTTACCGTCAGTAAAAACTCATAAGGATACCAATTTCCCGCCAGATAATGCCCAGCCGCGTCCATAAAAGTCATAAATACAATTCCGCCAAGCATCAGCAACACCATCGTTTTTTGTTCCTTTTCCATGGCTTTCCTCCCATAAAGAACTCAAATCTCCGCAGAAATATATTTCTATTGTATCATATTTTCGACTTCGATCTACTCATATACCACAATATGCTCCACCTGCTCGGGAATATCCCGGATACGCTCTCGGATAAATGTGGGATATAGATAAGCCTGTGGCACTGCTTCAAGCGGCATCCACGAAAATTTCAGTCGGTTTCCGTTATCCTCAATATGCTCAAAAGCCTCACCCCGCCTCAGGAGATTATCATCCACTGCATTGACCACATAGTAAAACCCGATCTCATGGAAGTGCTCCCGGCTCACATCATCCGTGAAAAAAGTCTCCGCCACCCAGGCCAGACGCTCGATCTTTAAATCCATCCCCATCTCCTCCAAAAGCTCCCGCCTGAGCGCCTCCTCCGCAGTCTCCCCAAAGCTCACACGCCCGCCGGGCAGATAGCAATAAGGATTGCGCCTGTCCCGCATGACCCAAAGGCGGTCCTCATGTATCATCAGAGCCGCCGCACGAAAATTAAAGCGCCCGTTTCCCACACGATAAGTAATATCCCGCTCCATTTTTCCCTCCTTGCAAAAAAAGCCCTCTCCACGCAGTGAAGGGGCCTGTATTCGTGTTAGTCGTTTCGTTCCCGCACAAAGAACCGGATGGGCGTGCCATCGAAATCAAAGGTATCGCGGATTTTGTTTTCCAGATAGCGCTGATAGGAAAAGTGCATCAGCGTCGCGTCGTTGACAAAGACCACAAAGGTCGGCGGGTTCACGCCAGTCTGTGACGCGTAAAAGATTTTCAGGCGGCGGCCGCTCTTGGTCGGCGGCTGCTTCATCATGATGAATTCGGTCATGGCCTCGTTGAGCTTACCGGTGGTAATGCGTTTTTCCGTCTGGCTCTTGACAAAATCAATGGTTTCGTAAATTTTGCTGACCCGCTGCCCGGTTTTGGCTGAGATAAACAGAATGGGCGCATAGTCGATAAAAGAAAGGGTATCGCGGATTTCCCTTTTCATTTTATCCATGGTCTTGGTGTCCTTTTCCACAATGTCCCATTTGTTGACAATGATGATGGACGGCTTGGAGCGGTTGTGGGCGATACCGGCAATCTTAGCGTCCTGCTCGGTCACACCCTTTTCCCCGTCAATGAGCACCAGCACCACATCGCTTCGGTCAACAGCGGCGATGGCGCGCACAATGCTGTAGCGCTCAATATCCTCATAAATTTTTTTCTTCTTCCGCAGCCCCGCAGTGTCAATGAGGGTGTAATCCCGTCCATTAAAGCGCACCTCTGTGTCGATGGCGTCCCGGGTGGTGCCGGGTACATCACTGACGATGAGCCGGTCATGGCCCAGCATTTTATTGATCAGGGTGGATTTACCCGCGTTTGGCTTTCCAATCACCGCGATTTTCAGGTTATCATCCTCCTGCGCATCCTCATCATAGACCTTTTTAACCCGTTCGATCACCTCGTCCAGGAAATCGCCAAGGCCAAGGCCCTGCTCAGCGGAAATGGCGATTGGCTCACCAATGCCGAGATTGTAAAATTCAAAAATATTGTTTTCCAGCTGCTGGCTGTCCACCTTGTTTACGGCCAGCAGCACGTTTTTACTGTGCTTGCGGATCATGTTGGCCACCTCTAAATCGGAGGCAGTCATCCCCTCGCGCCCGTCCACCAGCAGCACAATCAAATCTGCCATGTCGATGGCCAGTTCTGCCTGGACACGCATCTGCAATAAAATATCATCCTTGGTGTGGGGCTCGATCCCACCGGTGTCGATGAGTGTAAAATGATGGTTCTGCCACTCCGCATCCGCAATGATACGGTCTCTGGTAACGCCGGGCGTGTCTTCCACAATGGCGATACGCTCGCCCACCAGCTTGTTGAACAGGGTGGATTTGCCCACGTTCGGGCGTCCCACCACTGCGACAATCGGTTTTGCCATAGTATTCCTCCTTATTTCATCGCTTCCAGAAAGGCCGCGCCGTCCACCGGGACAATGCGCACCTCTGCCTGAAGCGCCTTTTCAATATCTTCTGTTGTCACATCGTCCAGCAGGTCATGGGACTGACTGCGGACCATATTTTCCGGGATCAGATAACGGTCTGCCCCCGGAGGCACCTGCCTGATAATATCCGTCCCTGTGATCAGCCCGGACACTGTGATGTCCTCGCCAAAAAAATCATTCGTGACCGGGTAAACAGACAGCTCCGAGCCGCAGACGGCGTTTGCCTTTCCGGCGCAGTCCCGCATAAAATCCGCGGCCAGCCGCCCGGTGATAATGCCGACTCTGCGGGGTACGTCGTTTCCACGTACCGCACAGGCTTCGCTCAGGGCGGCGTCCAGACCTTCCTTAAAATCCGTCATCATTCCCACGCCATTTTCGATCTGCGGAAAACCGTCGTAATAGCTGGAATCCGGCAAGGCTTCGCCGGCCAGCAGGAAAAACTCGTCGCTGGCGTAGACAAAATTTGTACCGTATTGGCTCCGCATCTGAGCCTGGATGCCTCCGATGATGGACAGGGTTTCTCTGGCGCCCTCTGCGTCAAATTTATCGAGCTTTGCCAGCCCCTCACGGTATTTGGACAGGCCCACGGGCACCACAGAGACCGAGGCCATCTGTGGGTAAAAGCCCATGAGGTCGTTCAGCGTCCGACTCAGCTCATCGCCGTCATTATAGCCTGGGCACAGCACGATTTGTCCGTTCATGCCAATGCCGTTATCGGCAAAATACCGCAGGGATTCCACAATCGACCCGGCAAAGCGGTTGTGCAGCATGGCGCACCGCAGCTCTGGGTTTGTCGTATGCACAGAGATGTTGATGGGCATGATCCGGTAGCGTACAATGCGCTCCATTTCCGCCTCGGTCAGGTTGGTCAGTGTGACGTAGTTGCCCAGCAGAAAGGAGAGCCGCTCATCGTCGTCCTTTACATACAGGGTTTCCCGCATTCCCGGCGGCATCTGGTCAATGAAGCAGAAAACGCAGTTGTTTTTGCAGGTCCGGGTTTCCAGCATATTCTCATCAAATACCAGCCCCAGATCCTCCTCAAAATCCTTTTCCACATCCAGCTCCCAGATCTCGCCGCTGGGCTTTTCAATTTCGATCATGAGCTGCTCGTCCGCCTGCAGATACCGGTAGTCCATGATGTCGGCCACAGGCATTCCGTTGATGGTGAGCAGTGTATCGCCCTTTTCAATTTCCAGTTCTTCAAAGATGCTGCCCGGGGCAACACCCTCTATTTTAAATTTACCCAATGTTTTTCTCACTTACATATTTTAATTCTGGCCGGAGGCCACAATACAGCCCGCGGCGCAGTTTTTTATTATATCATACTTTCCCCGTATTTGGAAAGCTTAGTTTTGCTTCTGAGCCATAAGAAAAGTTTTATAATGAAATTACAAAGTACTTAAGGGGTTGTGCTCTTTACTTTGAATAAACTTATAAGAGGTACTACTAATGAAAGTAGAACAAGTATTAACCGCCAGACAAGCCGATAAAATTCTTGAATTAGCAATTGAGTATGCAAATTTACAATATGATCACGGTTGTGATGTCATGGGATCCGGGTTTTTACCTCCTGATGATGATAAGCAACGTCTTACAGAACGTCGAATGGCTTTTGACGAACTGACAAGCTATCTTGATTCACTGGCTGGGAGGTAGTCACCATGAGAAACCTAAAAACAAACACATCTTACAATCTGAAGCGCCTTTCCTTCAAAGGCACCAAAGAAGAAACCGAGCAGATCATCAACAGTATCTACGAAGAAATCTTTGATTTCCCTGCTCATATCATGGTCAGTAAACGGGAATTACGGCTTCTCTTTAACCAGTGTTTAGCCACGAACGAGGTCAAAGAAGCCATTGAATATGTCTTTGTCGAAATCTTTACAGGAGGATATCTAAAATGACCAAATGCAAGAAATTTGTACAAAGACTTTTACAAAAATATATGAAGTTTGTAATAAGACTTTTAGACAAGATCTCTAATTTTTGTTCTGAGACGGTTCCTCCCGATTTTGAATTGATTGATGTAATTCAATGTATTCTTTTTACGATTACG
>CAUEUD010000098.1 GCA_959020865.1 Eubacterium limosum
TCCTTTCTTAATTTTTTCTTGGGTCTTTCTATTGCAATAAATGTTACAACAAACATGTGGCCCGTTTGTAAAGATTTTTACTTGACAAAATGGGCAATCCTATATATAATGAGGATTGCCCATTTGGAGTTATGAAATGATTATTAATGTTTTAAAATTATTAAATGATGAAACCCTGAATTATGAATTTCGTCTGTTTCAGGATGATCTCAAAGGATATGGGGACGATTATGAGGGAAAGCTGGATGAAAACGGCGCTTTGGTAAAGGGCAGCATTAAAAAGCTCGGGGCTGCTGAGTTTTTGATGAAGTTTACTTTGACCGGCGTGATTGTTTATCCCTGCGCCCGCTGTCTTACACCCACCCCCGTTAGCAGTGTCTTTGAATTTGAGGACACGATCGAAACGGACCCGGGTACGGAGACCATTGATATGGTGCCCTATGTTGAGGAGTGTCTCTTTATCAACGAGCCGTTTAAGGTTTTGTGTGACGAAGACTGTAAGGGGTTATGTCCAAGTTGTGGAGCAAACTTAAATCAAGAACAATGCAGTTGCGGGGATGACTCGGATATTGATCCGAGGATGGAAGCCCTTAAAAAGCTACTGTAAGCTGTGACTTAAACATAGGAGGTGTAAAAGATGGCAGTACCAAAGAGTAAAATTTCTAAATCTAGAAGAGACAAGAGAAGAACACATTACAAACTGAATATCCCTGGTATGAGCGTATGCCCAAAATGTGGTGAAATCAAATTACCACACCGCGTATGCAAATCCTGCGGAACCTATAAAGATGTAAATGTAATGATTGAAGACTAAACAGAGTTCCGACTCTGTTTTTTCTCTATACGGAGTTATTTTTAGGAAGGTGTTAACGTGAATATATTCGTCGATGCAATGGGCGGCGACAACGCGCCGGTCGAGATTGTCAAAGGCGCAGTGGACGCAGTCAAGGAATACGGTGTGCCCCTCACCCTTGTGGGTAAGGAGGACATCGTAAAGCAGGAGCTGGCAAAATATACCTATCCACAGGATAAGATAAAGGTGCTCCACGCGCAGACCGTCATCGGTTTTGACGAGGAGCCGGCAATGGCGATCCGCAGAAAAGAGGATTCCTCGCTGGTGGTAGCCTTAAACGCCATGAAGGGCGATCCTGACAGTGTGCTCATTTCAGCGGGCAGCACAGGCGCGCTGCTTTCCGGCGGGCTTCTTAAACTGGGAAGGATCAAGGGGATCAAGCGTCCGGCGCTGGCGGCTGCGCTGCCAAAGGACGGCGGCGTGGTGCTGCTCATTGATACCGGGGCCAATGCAGACTGCAAGTCCGAGTATCTGGAACAGTTCGCCATGCTGGGACATGTCTATTTTGAGAGCGTTTTGGGTAAAAAGAATCCTAAGGTGGGCCTGGTCAACATTGGCTCTGAGGAGGAAAAGGGCAGCATCATGGTCAAGGAAGCTTACCAGCTGCTTAAAAACAGTGACCTGAATTTTGTGGGCAATGTCGAAGCCCGGGATATTCCCACGACCGATGTGGATATACTGGTGTGTGACGGCTTTACAGGCAACATTGTGCTCAAGCTGCTCGAGGGCCTGTCCAGCTACCTGATGAAAGGGATCAAAAAATCCATCATGGGCTCTGCCAAGGGCAAGATCGGCGGGGCGCTCATCAAGAACGACCTGAAACAGTTCAAGAAGCAGTTTGACTCAGACGAAGCCGGCGGCGCACCGTTTTTGGGCGTGAAGGGCGGCATCATCAAGGCCCACGGGAGCAGTGGCGCCTATGCTATCAAAAACGCCATCAACCAGAGCATTAAGTTTATTGACAACGATGTTCTGGGCAAAATCACTGCCAAACTACAGGAAGAAAAGGCAGCTAAGGAACAGGAGAAAGAATAATGGAAGAAAAATTTGCAAAAGTTCAGGAAATTATCGCGGAACAGCTGGAGCTTGATCCGGCAAAGATCACCATGGAATCCTCTTTGATGGAGGATCTGGAAGCAGACTCTCTGGACGTCATTGAGCTGGTCATGGCCTTTGAGGAAGAATTCGGCGTTAAAATGCCGGACGAAGAGCTTGAAAATATTAAAACCGTTGGTGATATCGTAAACGCACTGCACTAAACAAAAGTCCCTTTGCGGACTTTTCTTTCGTTTTAGCCAAAAAATTATGATTTTGGCTGTTAGAAAAGCCAAGGGCAGAGCAGTAGGGAAATTTAAGAGTGGATAGTGGATAATTGATAGTTGATAGTTTTTGAACAAATTTGCCTTTTGCAAATTTGATGATAAACAAAATGCCAAAGGCATTTTGTTCCAGGCTGTAGACAAAGTTGAAAGTCTGCGGCAAAGCTAAAGCAGGAAGCAATTTGAGGTGGAAGGTGGAAAGTTGAAGGTGGAAGGTTCATGACCCCTTTGGCTGATGCCAGAGCGATTAAAAACGCGGCCGAAGGCCGCATCCAATGAAATCGGCCAACGGCAGATTTGCACCTGAACTATCCACTATCCACTTTCAACTGTCAACTCATTTTAAAAGCGAGGTGGAAAAGAATGAAGAGAATTGAAGATCGCATTGCTTACACATTTAAGGACAAGGAACTTCTGAAGGTGGCGCTGACCCACAGCTCACATTCAGGAACGACCACGAACAATGAACGCCTGGAGTTTTTGGGGGATGCAGTATTGGAACTGATTATCAGCGAGTATTTGTATAAATACAACAAGCTTTCCGAGGGAAAGATGACGAAAATCCGCTCCAATATTGTATGTGCCGAATCCTTGTCCCAGGCCGCCTCTGACCTGAATCTGGGGGAATATATGCTCCTCGGCAAGGGGGAAATTGTAACCGGGGGCAGAAAACGCAAATCCAATCTGGCCAACGCCTTTGAGGCCGTGATGGGCGCGGTATTTTTAGACAGCGACTATGACACCACCAAAAAGGTCGTGCTGGGAACCCTTGAAAAAAACATCGAGCTGGCCCTGAGCGGCGGGCTCATCAAGGATTACAAAACCGAGCTTCAGGAGCAGATCCAGAAGCACAGTGACAACGCCATCGAGTATGTGCTGGAAAAATCCGAGGGGCCGGAGCACAACAAGACCTTTTTCATCGACCTGACCTTTAACGGCGAGGTCGTGAGCAAGGGAACCGGCAAGAGTAAGAAAGAAGCCGAGCAGAACGCGGCGAAAAACTATCTGTTTAAAGACAAAAAGAGTGAATAAAAAGAGGAGGTGTGCGGTTGTACCTGAAAAAACTGGCCCTGGCCGGGTTTAAATCATTTGCGGAGCCCGTAGAGCTGGAATTTTCCAAGGGGGTGTCGGCCATTGTCGGCCCCAACGGCAGCGGGAAGAGCAATATAACCGACGCGATCCGCTGGGTGCTGGGTGAACAGAGCACCAAGTCCCTGAGGGGCAAGAAGATGGAGGATGTTATCTTCTCCGGAACCGAGAAAAAGAAACCTCTCAACTACGCAGAGGTCACCCTGACCCTAGACAATACCAGCGGCTTTACCCTGGACAATCTGGACGAGATTGTCATCACCAGGCGGCTTTTCCGCTCCGGCGAGAGCGAATACCGCATGAACCAGAAAAACTGCAAGCTCAAGGATATCCACGAGCTGTTTATGGACACCGGCCTTGGCAAAAACGGGTATTCCCTTATCAGCCAGGGCGGGATTGAGAATATTATCGGCGCCAGCCCCCAGGAGCTTCGCGGCATTGTGGAGGAGGCTGTCGGCATTGTCAACTACAAGACTAAGAAGCAGGAGGCCGAGAAAAAGCTTGAGAACACCCAGAATAACCTGGAGCGCCTGAAGGACATCCTGGAAGAAATTGAAAAACAGCTGAAGCCTTTAAAGGCCCAGTCCGAAAAGGCCAAGGAGTACCTGGAGCTGCGGGAGGCCCTTAAAAAGGTCGACCTCATGGTGTTTTACCACAACATGAAGGACGCCTCAGAGCAGCTGGCCGCCTACGAGAAGCAGCTGGCCGAGGTCCGGTTCCAGATTTTCGAGATCGAGAAAAAGACCGGGGAAAAGGACCGCGCCTTCCAGAACGCCCGGGGCAATATCCGGGGCATTACCGAGCAGGCCGACGCCATGGCCGAGGCCCTGGAGCAGCTGAAAAAGCGCATTGGCGAGTGCGAGCGCGAGCTCCTGGTGGCCCAGGGCAAAAGCGAGAACGCGTCCGCCAACGCCGAGCGGCTTACCCAGGACCTGAACGCCCACCTGGACGAGCACGGCCGCTTTCAGGCCGAGTATGACGCGCTGACCGCCTCCCGCGACGCGGCGGCCCAGGCCTACGAGGCCGAGAACGCCGACCTGCAGAAGCTGGTGGACGAGAAAAGCCGGCACCAGGCCGAGCTGGAAGCCGAAAAGCGGAAGCAGGCCGAGGGCGTGAGCCTGAGGGAAGAACGGGAGCAGCAGCGGGCTGTGCTGAACGATACCCTGCTGGACCTGAAAACCCGACTGGCCGGCTTTACCACCAGGAAAAGCTTTCACGAGGACCAGCTGAAGCGCGTGAGCGCAGAGCAGGAGCGCAGCAGCCAGCTGCTCTCCGATACCCTGCTGGAGGCCGAACAGAACGAGCGCACCCGCGCCCGCCTGGCCGCAGAGACCGAGAGCCTCAGAAACCAGACCGAGGAGGCTGAGAAAAAAGCCCAGAGCCTGAAAAATGACTACAGCGTGCTGGAAAATAACTACAAGGTTAACCTTTCCCAGCGCGATTATCTCAAGAGCGTCCAGAAAAATTACAGCGACTACTTCCCAAGCATCCGGACCATCATGAACTCCCGGGAGCACCTGGGCGATATGATCGACAAGGTCTACGGCCCGGTCGGGGAGCTCCTGTCCATCCCTGACCGCTTTACCATGGCTGTGGACGTGGCCCTGGGGGCCAAAAGCCAGAACATTGTGGTGGAGGACGTGGCCACTGCCAACCAGTGCATCAATATTTTGAAGAAACAGCGGGCCGGCCGGGCGACCTTTCTGCCCCTGGACAACCTGCGCTACGGCCGGGTAGAGGCCCGGGACCTGGAGATCCTGTCCCGCTCGCCGGGCTTTGAGGGCATCGCCTCCGAGCTGGTAGAGTACGGCCCCCGGTTTAAGCGGGTCATCGAGAGCCTGCTGGGCCGCATTGTGGTGGCCGCCGATTTTAACGCCGGGCGGGCCATCCAGAAAGCCCTGTTCGGCAAATATACGGTGGTGACCCTGGAGGGCGAAATCTTTTACCCCGGCGGCGCCATCGTGGGGGGGTACACCAAGAGCGGCAAGCAGTCGCCCCTGTTTAAAAAGGCCGAGATCGAAAAGCTGGAAGCCGAGATGAAACGGCAGGACAGCGAAAAACTCAAGATCAAGGCCGCCTACCGCGAGGCCTTTAAGGCCTATGAGGCCCTGAAAGAGGCCGCCAAAAAGGCCGAGCTGCGCCTGAACAGCGTGGAGCAGGAGCACTGGAAAATCAGCCAGAACCTGGAGACCACCAAAAAGCGCATGGCCGAGAGCGACCGTATTTTTAAAAGCCTGCAGGACGATGCGGGAAGCTCGCTCGAAAATGAAAAACGCCTGCGGGAAACCGTGGCTCAGAAGGAGGCCGAGCTGGCCGCTCTGGAGGCGGAAATGGAGCAGGACGATACCGGCAGCGCCGAGTACATCGAGGTGGTCCGCGGGGCCATCGAGAGCCTGAACCGCAAAATCTCCGAGGGACGGATCAAGCTGGCCCGGGACAATGAGGGCATCCGCTCCCTGGAGCAGCAGATGGCCATGATCCACAGCCAGATCGAGACCTGCGTCAGCCGTGAGAAAAAGGTCGAGAGTGAGATCCGGGCCTGCCGCGAGAGCAGCGCTCTGCACCGCACCCGCTGTGAGGTCCTGAAGGTCGAGACCGAGGAGCTGCAGGCAGCCGTGGATGAAAAGCGCGCAGCCTTAGAGAGCTTCTCCACCGAGACGCGAGAGCAGACCGCCATCAGCGAGGCCCTGGAGCAGGAGATCAAGGACCTGAACCATCAGCTCATCCTGCAGAATGAGACAAAGAACAACGCCGAGATGGCAAAGAATAAGCTGGAGATGCAGATGACCCACTGGGAAGAAAATATCTTCGAGAGCTATGACATGAACTTTGTCATGGTGGGGGACATCTACGAGGCCCTGAGCCAGGAGGACCTGGACCTGAGCCCCGAAAACCAGCGCAGCTTAAAGGGCCGCATGGCCGCCATGGGCAATGTGAACGTGGGGGCCATCGAGGAATATTCAGAGCTGAACGAGCGCTACGGCTTTATGAGCGCCCAGTACAAGGACCTGACCAAGGCCAAGGGCGAGCTGGAGCGCATTATTGACAGCCTGTACGAATCCATGGAGCGGCAGTTTGCAAAGCAGTTCGCCGAGCTCCAGAAGAAATTCACCCGGATCTTCGGCATCCTCTTTGAGGGCGGCAAGGCCCACATCGAGTATACCGACCCCGAAAACGTGCTGGAAAGCGGCATCGAGCTGGTGGCCCAGCCGCCAGGCAAGAACCTGCGCCACATTTCCCTGCTGTCAGGGGGCGAGAAATCCATGATCGCCATCGCGCTGCTGTTCTCCTTCCTGGAGCTGAACCCGTCGCCCTTCTGCGTCATCGACGAGATCGACGCCGCTCTGGACGACCATAACATCTACCGGTTCACCAGCTATTTAGAGCATATTGCCACCGACAACCAGTTTATTATCATCACCCACCGTAAGAGCACCCTGGAGGCCTGCGACGCCATATACGGCGTTTCCATGGCCAAAAACGGGATCTCCAAACTGGTGGCGGTAAGGCTGTCGGACTATGTGGAGGCAGTGGATAGTTGATAGTGAATAGTGGATAGTTAAAGAACAAATTTGCCAGAGGCAAATTTGATTTAAATCAAAATGCCCTTGGCATTTTGTTCCAAAACTATCAACTCTCAACTATCCACTATCCACTCAAAGCCCTGTGATCAGCGCTTTTTTATCAAATGATCAATTCGATCCAAACTTAAAAAAACGAGGTGTAACATGTCAGAACTGACCCTTTATGAGCGGATGTGTGAGAAGCTCAAAAAGACAAAGGATAGCTTTATACAGAAGGTCGAGAACGTTGTGTACTACGGCGACCTCGACGATGATTTTTTCGATGAGCTGGAGGAAACCTTTATCCTTTCCGACCTGGGCATCGAAACCGCCACCAAGATCACCGAAACCCTGCGTGAGCAGATCAAGGAGACCAAGACCAAGGCCAAGCAGGACGTCATGGATCTGCTCAGGCAGATCATGACCGAGATGGTCGAGGTGGAAAAACACCAGACCGAATTACCAGTGATCATGCTGGTGGTGGGCGTCAACGGTGTGGGCAAAACCACCACCATCGCCAAGCTGGCCCAGAAGTACAAGGACCAGGGCAAAAAGGTCATGGTGGCCGCGGCCGATACCTTCAGAGCCGCCGCGGCCGAACAGCTGGACGTGTGGGCTGGCCGCGTGGGCGTGGACATTATCAAGAGTGTGCAGGGGGCAGACCCCTCCTCCGTCGTCTTTGACGCCATCGGCGCCGCCCGGGCCCGGGGCGCCGATATCCTGCTCTGCGACACCGCCGGGCGCCTGCACAACAAGGTTAACCTGATGAAGGAGCTTGAAAAAATCACCCGGGTGGTCGAACGGGAGGGCCAGGGCTTTAGCGTGCATAACCTGCTGGTGCTCGACGCGACCACAGGCCAGAACGCCCTGAACCAGGCCAAAACCTTTAACGACGCCGTACACCTGGACGGCATTGTCATGACCAAAATGGACGGCACCGCCAAGGGCGGCGTGGCCATTGCCATCATCGACGAGCTCCAGGTGCCCATCGAGTATGTGGGCATCGGGGAAAAGCCCGAAGACCTCATCGATTTTGACGCCGGCGAATTTGTGCGCATGCTGTATGAAAGACCAGTTGAGAGTTGATAGTTGAGAGTTGATAGTTGATAGTTAAAGAACAAATTTGCCAGAGGCAAATTTGATTTAAATCAAAATGCCAAAGGCATTTTGTTCCAAAACTATCCACTATTCACTATCAACTATCAACTCCCTTCCCCCTCTGTCAAGTTTTTTTCTTGACAAAGGCGAAAAAGGCTTGACAAGCTGATCGAAAAACCTTAAAATAGGTAAGTGCGTAAAGGGAAGAGACTTTACGCGCTGTTGAAGGTGCTTATGGAAAAGAACGTATTAGAGCGGTTACTCTTTGATTTTTACGGAGAATTGCTGACAGACAAGCAGAAAATGATCATGGATTATTATTATAACGATGATTATAATCTGGCCGAAATCGGCGATGTGGTTCATGTCACAAGGCAGGGCGTCTACGACGTGGTCAAGCGTTCTAAAGCGCAGATGCAGGCCTACGAGGACAAGCTGAAGCTGGTCGAGCGGTTTTTAAAAAGCCAGGAGCTCATCGACGGGGTGATCCTCGAGCTGGGAGCGCTTCTCGAGACCGAGCTGGTCGCAGAGCATCCGGCACTGGGCAGCGAACTGACAGCCATCAAAGAGAAAATGAACAGAATTAGCGAAGATTATTAGGTGAAATCATGATTTTTGAAGGCTTGAATGAAAAATTTCAAAACATCTTCTCAAACTTAAAACGCAAGGGCAAGCTGAGCGAAGAGGACATCAAGGCTGCCAGCCGCGAAATCAAGCTGGCGCTTTTGGAAGCCGACGTCAACTTCAAGGTTGTCAAGCAGTTCACAAAGGCCGTGAGCGAGCGCGCCGTGGGCGAGGAAGTCTTAAAATCTCTGACCCCGGGACAGCAGTTCATTAAAATCGTCAACGACGAGATGACCAAGCTGCTGGGCGGTGAGCTCCAGAAAATGGAATTTGTGGACCAGGGCATCAACCTCTTTATGATGGTGGGGCTCCAGGGGGCGGGTAAAACCACCACCGCGGCCAAAATCGCGAACCTTCTGCGCAAGGAAAAGAAGTTTAAACCACTGCTGGTGGCCTGTGACGTCTACCGTCCCGCGGCCATCGACCAGTTAGAAATACTGGGCAAAGAGCTGGACATTCCCGTTTACCTGAACAAGGACGAGAAAGACCCCAGAGTCATTGCCAAAAAGGCCCTGGAATTTGCCGAGGCTGAAGGTTACGACCTGGTGATCATCGATACCGCCGGGCGCCTCCAGATCGACGAAACCCTGATGAACGAGCTGGTAGACCTCAAGGAGCTGCTCGAACCAACCGAGATTCTGCTGGTGGTCGACGGCATGACCGGTCAGGAATCCGTGAATGTGGCCGACGAATTTAACAGGCAGCTGGAAATTACCGGCGTTGTTTTAACCAAGCTGGACGGGGATACCCGCGGCGGGGCGGCACTGTCCGTCACCTACACCACCGGGAAAACCATCAAATACATCGGGACCGGCGAAAAGCTGACCGATATTGAGCTTTTCTACCCCGACCGCATGGCCAACCGGATTCTGGGCATGGGCGATGTCCTGTCACTCATTGACAAGGCACAGAACATGATCGACGAGGAAAAGGCCAGAGCGCTCGAAGAAAAGCTGAGAACCCAGGAATTTGACCTCAACGATTTTCTGGACCAGATGCAGCAGCTAAATGAGCTGGGCTCCATCGGCGATCTGATGGAAATGATGCCCGGGGTCAACAAAAAAATGCTGAAGGGCATGAACATGGACGCCGCCGAGGGACAGACCAAACAGACCGAGGCCATTATCCGTTCCATGACGCCCGAGGAAAGGCTGAAGCCCGGAATCATTAACGGCAGCCGCAGGAAGCGCATCGCGCTCGGCAGCGGCACCACCGTCTCCGACGTCAACCGGATGCTCAAAGGCTTTGAGCAGACCAAAAAGATGATGAAGCAGATGGGCGCCATGCAGGGCAAGGCCAAAAAAGGACGGTTCAAGCTACCGTTTATGTAAGCTTTTATGATAAATTAATTTAGCAATTTCACAGAAAGGGGGAAATAAAATGGCAGTTAAAATCAGATTAAAAAGAATGGGTAAAAAGAAAAAACCTTTCTATAGAGTCGTCGTTGCGGACATCCGCGCACCAAGAGATGGTAAATTCATCGAAGAAGTAGGTTTCTACAATCCATGCGTAGAACCTGCAGAATTAAAGCTGGACGCTGAAGCCATCAAAGGCTGGTTAGCCAACGGCGCAAAACCGACCGACACGGTTCAGGCATTACTGAAAAAAGAAAATATTATTGGATAGTCCAGGAGAGTGGTAATGAAAAAGCTTGTAGAAATCATTGCTAAAGCGCTGGTCGATCATCCGGACGCAGTCGTCGTCAACGAAATTGACAAGGAACAGAGCATTGTTCTGGAACTCAAAGTCGCCGACGAGGACATGGGTAAGGTGATTGGCAAGCAGGGCCGCATTGCCAAGGCAATCCGTACGGTTCTCAAAGCAGCGGCTACAAAAGACGATAAACGCGTTGTACTGGAAATTGTTCAATAGACATGGAAAAAACGGGATTGTTCAAAAGCGAACGATCCCTTTTTTGATACCAAGGGTCCAAAAGGGCCAGTGTTTCACGCTCGCGTGAAAAAACAGGCCTTTGGGACCCGCAAAACATGAGAAAGTAGCCATTTTTTGTAGAAAAATGAGCGGATTTCGAATGTTTTTCGGATTTCGGGAGTGTGGAACACGGAGAAATCCGAAGGTATCACAGGAGGCAAGGACTTTTGCCCCCCGATAGCGTATTTTAATTTGGAGGAAATGATGAAAAAAGAAACCATGGTGATCGGTAAAATCCTGGGCGCCCACGGCATCCGCGGCGAGCTTAAGGTTTACCCCCTGACCGATGATCCCGGCCGGTTTTACGGGCTGGACACCGTCTATGTGCAGGACGGGCAGAAGCAGGAGTGCTGCGAGGTGGAGCTGGTGCGCCTGCACAAGGGCAACGTGCTCCTGACCCTGAAAGGCGTGAGCGACCGCAGCCAGAGCGAAAAGCTCATCGGCCGCACCGTTGCGGTAGACCGTGAGGACGCAGTGGCCCTGGAGGAGGACGAATACTTCATTGAGGACCTCATCGGTCTGGACGTTACCGACACAGACGGCGCGCCCGTCGGCGTCGTAAAGGACGTGATCCAGACCGCCGGCAGTGTGGACAATATTGAGATCAAAACCCCGGAAAAGCTGGTCTATGTGCCGGCGCGCAAAATCTATTTCCTGAAGGTGGATTTTGAGAATAAACGCATCACCGCCGACATTCCAGAGGAACTGATGAACCTATGAAATACTATTTCCTGACCCTGTTCCCGGACCTCATTCACCAGTATTTCGGGGACAGCATGATGAAGCGGGCTGTGGACAGCGGCGTGGTGGACTACGAGGTCATCGACATCCGGGACTACTCGGGCAACAAGCATAAAAAAGTGGACGATTACCCCTACGGCGGCGGCGCGGGCATGGTCATGGCCGCCCCGCCCATCGCCGCGGCCCTTAAAAGCATCGAGGGCGGCGCCCATTATCCGGTCATCCACCTGAGCCCGGGCGGCAAGACCTTCACCCAGCAGGAGGGCGAGGCCCTGTCAGAGGCCGAGGGGCTGATCTTTATCTGCGGCCACTACGAGGGCATTGACGAGCGCTTTATCCAGGCCTATGTCACCGACGAATACTCCATCGGCGACTACGTGCTCACCGGCGGCGAGCTGCCGGCCCTCACCATGGCCGACTGCATCGCCAGGCACCTGCCCGGCTTCCTCGGCAACAACGAGAGCCTGAGCGAGGAATCCTTTGAGAACGACCTGCTGGAATACCCCCAGTACACAAGGCCGCCAGTGTTTGAGGGCCGCGAGGTGCCCCCGGTGCTGCTCTCCGGCAACCACAAAGCCATCGCGGACTGGCGGCACGAACAAGCCGTCGAAAAGACAAAGGCCCGGCGCCCGGATTTGTACGAGAAGTGGAAGCGGAAGCAGTAAAAAGAGAGAGAAAAGATGAAGCGCTTTTTGGGCGCTTCGTCTTTTTTGGTTAGTGGCGAGCTGCGAGGCTGCGCTGTTCATCCAGACAGAGAAAAACGTCCAGGCGCTGGTGAGTACGATCTGGAATCACGGCAGTTGACTGGAACAGCCGGTCACTGATGAGATTTGGCGTCTGATTTAGGAGTGTTTGATCAAAGTTGGCCGTGCAGTGGCCGCAGGACTGTTTTTTCTGCTTAGGTGAACAGCTTCGCCTCTTGGTGGTGTGTGCAGAAAGCACTTCGTCTTTTTTGTTGAGGCGAGCTGCGAGGCTGCGCCGTTCATCCAGACAGAGAAAAACGTCCTGGCGCTGGTGAGTACGATCTGGAATCGCGGCAGTTGACTGGAACAGCCGGTCACTTGTGAGATAACAGGCCCCACTTAGTATCGCTTGATGCAAGGTCAAATGATGTGGCCGCAGGACAGCTTTTCTTTGCTTAGGTGAATGGCTTCGCCTCTTAGGATGGTGGTGTGTGCAAAAAGCGCTTCATCTTTTTTGGTTGAGACGAGCTGCGAGGCTGCGCCGTTCATCCAGACAGGAAAAAACGTCCAGGCGCTGGCGGGTACGGCCTGGAATCGCGGACGTTGGAGGAAACAGCCGGTCACTGATGAGATTTGGCGTCTGATTTAGGAGTGTTTGATCAAAGC
>CAUEUD010000099.1 GCA_959020865.1 Eubacterium limosum
CTATTATTATTTTTTATAAGGATAATTATCGTAAATTTATAACCATGCGGCAGCTGTCCATTTTGATAGGAACACAATTTCTAATGGTGCTTTTTGCCTTTTTCGCCACACTCAATCTGCCGCTCTGTATTTTACTCAATCTGATTGTGCCGTTTTTGCTGGTACATTTTCAAACTTCCCAGTTCAACCCGCAAGGCTATTTTACCAGCACCCTGTGCTTTACCTTTTTGCAGCTTCGCCCGGTAACGTGGCAGGGCCTGGCCATACAGTTTATCATTATGGCCTATGGAATGGCCGTGCTGACCGTTATACTGATTATTTACTCCCTGCATAACAGAAAGGCCGATAGTTTTTCATCCGCCAGGAGAGGGCTTCTCCTTTTGTCCGCCGTGCTTCGTCAGAAAGCAGACCCAGTATGCGCCAATGACGAAATTTCGGCTGATGATCTTTTTCAGGTTTTGCATGAGCTCTTCAGAGAAGCCTACAAAAGCCGCGGACTTTTTTATGTAGTCAACCGTGGCGGGCGGATTCATTATCGGTTTGCGCTGCTGTTTCAGCGCACAGCGCACTTTCTCAGTAATTCCAGCCAAGTAAAAACAGTTTCAGACAAACGTTCCCGTGTACTCCTGACGGAGCTGGCACAATTTATGGAGCTTGCCGGAAACAGCGACTTCAGCCAGGATATTTTGATTGAAGAGGGTAACCGTCTGCTCTCCAAAACAGAGACATTGGAGGATCAGCCCTATCTCTTCGTCCGTGACTTTATTCAGTCCTTTCTGCTTCTGCTTAAAGATATCCAGCAGTCAGAAAGCATCCGCACCTGGAAGCGCGCTTACCGCAGACCACGGAAAAAGCTGACTCACCGAATAAAAATGGATCGGTTTGAGACACGGTTTGCCTTGCGTTTAAGTCTGCTTCTCACAACAGTTTTTGTTATCAGCATGGTGACAAAAGCAGAACTGGTTTACTGGCTGGCACTCAATGCCTTTCTTCTGCTCCGGCCTATGTATGAGGAGAGTGTTTTCAGGGTAAAAAACCGTTTTGCTGGAACCATTGCCGGCTGCCTGCTCATGCAGCCATTGCTTTTTCTGTCTCAGGTAACACCGTGGCATATTGTACTGGCGTCCGTGACCATTGTTGGCCTTTACACAGTAAAAGCCGGTACATGGCAGCACGGTTTGTTTGCTACCTCCTTTGCTTTAAGCTTATCGACAATGGCACTTTCACAAACTTTTGCCATGGAGCTGAGGCTCATCTATGTTATTACCGCGATCCTCCTGGTGCTGGTATTCAACCGCTTTTTCTTTCCCATAAATGTAAAGGGACAATTTCAGAGTAACCTGAATCAGCTGTTCCACCTTCATCATGTATTTTTGCAATTGTTGGAAAAAAGCCTGGTCTCTCCTCAGGATTATGGCGTTATCTGCAATATCCAAATCCAATACCACCTGATCCACGGACAAATCCTTGATCATCTGGCCCAGATTGAGTACGATGCCAAATATGCAGATTTTATCAAAACACTGCTCAGGACATCATGGTATATGAATTCAGAAACAGAGCAGATGCTCTATCTGATTAAAAGCAAAAAACTGGAAGCACAGGCGGTCGAAAAGATGGAAAACTATTTAAAAACAACAGCTGTTGTCCTCAATGAGATACAGATAAATCTAAATGTAAAACCCGAGTCCATATCAGAAGCCGACGAACCGGATTCATACAGCCGCTGTATTAAGGGAGAGACCCAGTTGTCAAGCCTGATGGAGCAATACTCTAAACACGTATCCAGTCTCTACAGAAAGACCTGCCAGTTTCAGCAATAACCCTCTTGCTTCGGTCCTGTCTGAATTGATTTCCATGTCAAAATCAAAAAAATCTTTTTACTTTTACCCGCAGTTATTGTATGATAGGAGAGCTAACGAAATAAAATACAAAGAGGAACCAATGCATTACGATAAAGAGTTAATCAATAAAAAGGTGCTGCCCCTGGTGACAAAGCCCATCACCTACCAGGGCAATGAGGTGGGAGCCGTCCATAAGGACCTCAAGGATACCACGATCCGGTACGCCTTTGCCTTTCCCGATACCTACGAGGTGGGAATGTCCCACCTGGGCATGAAAATACTGTACAGCCTGCTAAACGACCAGGAGGATATCTGGTGTGAACGGGTCTTTGCACCCTGGGTGGATATGGAGGAGCAGATGCGCAGCCGGGAGATCCCGCTTTACGCTCTGGAATCCATGGACCCCATTTCAGCGTTTGATTTTGTGGGTTTTACCCTTCAGTACGAGATGAGCTACACTAATCTCATCAATATGCTGGAACTTGGCGGCATCCCTCTGCTCTCAAAGGACCGCGGCGAGGATATGCCCTTTATTATGGCGGGCGGCCCCTGCGCCTACAATCCCGAGCCACTGGCCGATTTTGTGGATATTTTTGTCATCGGCGAGGCCGAGGAAGCCATCCTTGAGCTCATGGACGCATACCGGCGCTTTAAGACAGAGGGCGGTACAAGAGAAGATTATCTGAAAAAAGCTGCGGCCATCGAGGGCGTCTACGTCCCGGCCTTTTACGAAGCGGCTTATCACGAGGACGGCACCTTAAAGGCCTTCACACCGCTTATCGGAGAAGCGCCCTGCAAAATTCGCAAGCGTTTTATAAAAGACCTTGACGACGCCTACTATCCCGAAGCATACGTTGTGCCTTACACCGAAACCGTCCACGACCGGGTAAGCTATGAAATTTTCAGAGGCTGCGGCCGAGGCTGCCGTTTCTGCCAGGCGGGAATGATCTACCGCCCGATCCGCGAGAAAAGCCTGAACACCATCGAGGAGGGGATTAAAACCCTGCTTAAAACAACCGGTTATGAGGAAATTTCACTGGCATCACTGAGCTCCGGCGACTATTCAAAAATTGAGACGCTGATCGAGGATCTGGTTTTTGATTACGAGGACCAGTGTATCGGTGTATCGCTGCCATCGCTGCGCATCGACTCTCTGAGCATTGATATGCTGGAGCAGATTCAGAAAATAAGGAAAACCGGCATTACCCTTGCGCCGGAGGCCGGTACCCAGCGTATGCGGGACGTCATCAATAAAGGGGTGAACGAGGAGAACCTTTTAAGCACAGTGCGCACCGCCTTTGAACGCGGCTGGGGCCATATCAAGCTTTATTTTATGATCGGCCTGCCCACAGAAACCGAAGCCGATATTGCCGGAATCGCTGACCTGGGGCAAAAGGTTCTGGATGAATACTACGCTGTGCCGAGAGAAGAACGCAATAAAGCCGTGAAAATTGTGCTGAGTACCTCCTGTTTTGTGCCCAAACCTTTTACACCCTTCCAGTGGTTTGGACAGAATACCGGTGACCAGTTTATCGAAAAACAGAAAATGCTGAAATCCCTGATTAAAGACCGCAAAATTTCCTACAACTGGCACGACGGCTCCCTGAGCTATCTGGAAGCCGTGTTTGCAAGGGGCGACCGCCGTTTGGGCAGGGTGCTCCTGAAAGCCCACGAGGCAGGCTGTAAATTTGACGGCTGGCAGGAGCATTACAACCATCAAAAATGGCTCTCTGTTTTTGAGGAGGCCGGGGTCGATCCGGATTTCTATGCCCTGCGAAGCCGCAGCTTTGATGAGCTGCTGCCCTGGGATTTTATTGACATCGGTGTGACAAAAGAATTCCTGCAAAAGGAATGGGAAAAATCAACAGAAGAGGCTCTGACGCCTTATTGCCGTGAGGGCTGCAGCAACTGCGGCGTCATGCAATTCAGTAAAGGATGGAAATGCCATGAGCACTATACGGTTTAAATTTACACGCGGCGAGGAGCTGCGCTTTATTTCGCATTTAGATCAGCAGCGTCTGTTTCAGCGGGCCTTTCGCCGGGCCGGGCTCAATATTGCCCACTCAAACGGCTTTAACCCACATCCTAAACTGTCTTTTGCCCTGGCCATGTCGGTCGGGCTCATGAGCGACAGCGAGTACGGTGATGTGGTGCTGACCCGCGATATTGATCTGATGGAATTTACCAAAAGGCTGAACGCCGCACTGCCTGAGGGCCTGAAAGTGGTAGAGGCCAGAAGAATCCCCCAGGGAAAAACCTCTCTGAGCGCATCTTTAACAGACAGCCGCTACCGGATTGAGGTCGCGTTGGAAGACGGAATGGACGAGGCGTCTCTATCGGATATTTTAAATACCTACAAGTCCCTCGATGAGGTGATACTTGAAAAAAGAAATAAAAAGGGGAAGCTGGTTCCCAAAAATATCCGGCCTTTTATCCAGGATATCCGGGTTCTCTCCATACAGGAAGGAAATGCCGAGCTTGAGCTCAGGCTTAAGTACCTTGATCAGCAGAGCGTAAAGCCCGAGCTGGTTCTGCAGACTGTTAACCAGTCCGTAAAACCCTGCTTTGTCATAGACCCGACCATTGTCATGACCCGTGAAGCGCTGAACCTTAAATCCTGATCGTATTTACAGAAACGTTTAAGCAATATCATAAGCTGCGGAACCCTTTAAAACAGAGGATTCCGCAGTAATTTACCACTTTAATGTGTACGTTTACAAAAACGTTACGCTTTGTTTACGAAAAAACCGTTTACAAAGGTTGAAATCGTGGTATAATATAGACAAATCAAAGATCAAAGAAACATCAGTAATCTTTGAAGGGTCTTTAACAAGTGAATAGAAGCTCAACTTTGGTAATGAAAATCAAAAAGGTGATTATTGAAAATAGGCTGTATCAACACCTAAAAGAAGTAAACCCCAAAAGATTTTTATTAGAAGTATGAAAAAAAGGAAAACCAAAAATATCCGTAATAAGATGTTGATGCAATAAGTCAATAATCGTAGTAAGATGTTAATGGTCGAATGGAATTTCAGAATTTAATAAACCCTAAGATAACAACAATCTAATGGTATCACTTGCTGGCTTGAAAAGTACATAAGTAGAAAATCAGATAGGGGCATAGCCTAAAGCTGGAGGAGTACACGACTTATAGCATATAGAGACTTAAGCGTCGAAGAATCCATGGAGTAGGTGATATTACATAAACGTGTTCCATATCAAAAAGGATTTTGAACGTGTAACCCAGTAAAGGACTGTAAGGATCGCAAGTTGAGGAACTATTCAAAAAGATATAAAGATACTGAATGAAAAATTTGATATTTGGTTTAAAGATTCGAAAGGAGTGAGTCCAAAAGACATGCTAACTGAATCTGAACGCTAAGACCGGTTTTACAGAAACGCCGAAACGAAGTAAAACTGGTCTTAGTTATTTTTTGAAGCCAAACCTAATTTCGATGTGAAATTGGTGGGCTTTTTTTATTTTCATTCTTTTTTAAAAAATATTCCAAATAATTTTAAAAAATGCTTGACAAATCTATATGTAACAAATATAATTACAGTATAAACAGTAACAAAAAAAGTTACGAATTAATCGGCAAGACAATTACCGTAAAATTCAAAAAAGTTGAAGGAGTAAGAGAAATGAGATCACAGGAAGAAAAATTGTATGCAAACCCGTTATTGGACGAAAACGCAGTAGACAAGGCACCAGGTGCCGGCTACCACAACCCGCTTCAGGAATCCAGAGAGTCCAGAAACGAAGAGGCGGTTCTGGCAAGCTGCAAGTGCAAGAAGAACGACCCAGACGATCTGGCGCCAGAAGCGCCGGCTGAAGAAAAAACTGCCAGCGAAGTGAAGGCTGAAATGTACGCTAATCCGTTATTGGACGAAGACGCAGTGGACAAAGCGCCAGGTGCCGGCTACCACAATCCGCTTCAGGAATCCAGAGAGTCCAGAAACGAAGAGGCGGTTCTGGCAAGCTGCAAGTGCAAGAAGAACGACCCAGACGATCTGGCGCCAGAAGCGCCGGCTGAAGAAAAAACTGCCAGCGAAGTGAAGGCTGAAATGTACGCTAATCCGTTATTGGACGAAGACGCAGTGGACAAAGCGCCAGGTGCCGGCTACCACAACCCGCTTCAGGAATCCAGAGAGTCCAGAAATGAAGAGGCGGTTCTGGCAAGCTGCAAGTGTAAGAAGAATTAATCAGAATGATCGAAAACGCCTAAAGCTATTTGAAAAAATAGTCTTGGGCGTTTTCGATTTTTTGAAATTTTTTGGGACTTTAGGATTTTTTAATAACTTTCCGTCTATACTTAGGGCATCACTTAAGAGAGAGGTGTCAATTTGTTTTTCAAAATTTTCAAAAATGACCTGAAGAAAAAGAAAACCACCAATATCGTGCTGCTGGTTTTTATTGCTCTGGCCTCCATGCTGGCTGCAGGGAGCATGAACCTCATGTTCACAACAACCACAGCGCTGGATTATTTCTTTGAGGCGGCCAAAATATCGGATGCTGGCTTCACCATAAGCTATCCAAAAGAAGCTGAAGCGGCAATGACCGATAAAATACAGCAATGGGCCGAAGACAGCCCAATCATTACAGATTATCAAAATGCCCGGGTGATCAGTATAAAACCGGAGGAGCTTATTTTTACCGGTGCTGCCTCTGAAAAAGAGGTTTCCTCCTCCACGATGCTTTATCTCCAGACCATTCCGGAGGACATGAATCTCGTCTTTAACGAGGAGGACGCACGCTTTACGCTCAACCCTGGCGAGATCGCCATTCCGGTATACCTGAAAAGCCAGTGTGAACTGGAACTGGGCGGCACCGTAAAGGTAAGGATCGGGGAGACCGAGAAGGATTTCCGCGTCACAGCCTTTACAAAGGACGCTGCCTGGGGAGCTTCCATGGTCGGTGTAAAAAGGCTCATGGTATCTGACAGCGATTTTGAGCTTCTGAGGCAATACTCAGAGGACAGCGGCCAAATGCAGGGAAGCCTGCTTTCTGTGCAGACCACCCCGGGGACCAGGGACACAGATCTTTTTACCAGCTACAGTGACGCAGGACTGCCGGATGTGGGCAACCTGACCAAAGAGCTGGTGCGTGTAGCTTATATGGCTGTGGATGGCGTTGTGGCGGCTTTTCTGTTTCTGGTCTGTGTTTTTCTGACAGCCATTAGTTTTTTGATTTTACGTTTCACGATCGTCTCGGCAGTGGAGGACGATTATCGCGAAATCGGCGTCATGAAGGCCCTTGGTTTTAAAAACCGTCAGATCAGGCGGCTGTACCTTTCTAAATACATTATTCTGTCTGCCACGGCGGGGCTGACCGGTTTTCTGCTCAGTATTCCTTTTGCCCGCTATATGTCCAGGAGCATCTCTGAATCTCTGATCATACCTCAAAATGGTTCAGGCATAATTATGGCAGCGCTCGGGGCTGCGCTGGTCATCGGCACAACCCTTCTGTTCTGTCTGCTCTGTCTGAGGCGGCTTGCCAGAATCTCACCCATCGACGCTATCCGTCAGGGCAGTACAGGGGAACGCTTTAAACCTGTTGGGCGGAGTGTCCTGTACCGCAGAAAGAAAATGCCGCCAGTGGTGTTTATGGCCGTAAACGACCTTCTGTCTCGTTTCAAGAGCTATACGGTACTGGCCATCACCTTCATGCTCTGCATCGCAGTGATGATTATTCCGCTCAATCTCCGGCATTTTATTACAGGTACGGAGATGATGACTTACCTTGGTATGAGCGGCGGTGACTTTTATGTCGCCGGCAGCAATACCTATATGGATACAGCGGATATTGAGTCCATGCGCCAATCCATGGAAACGGAGCTTAGAAAGGATATCCCTGGGCTTGAGCTGCAGAGCGAGTATATTTCCCCGGTTAAAATCAGTACAGACGATGAAAAAACAAAGGAAACCGTCAGCGAAACCATGATGGCCTGGCCCCTGGATCAGTATTCCTATACAAAGGGGACGGCGCCGAGGCTGGACAATGAGGTCGCCCTCACCGAAAGCATTGCAAAACGCTATGGTAAAACAGTTGGAAATACCATACGGATCACAACCGATGGACAGGCGGAAAGGGATTTTATCATTACAGGCCTGTACAACAGCGGCATGAATCTAGGGAATGTGCTCCGCCTGGGGCCGGATAACACCCTTAAACAGGGTTATAATGTGAACTTTGTGGGAAAGCTGCCCACAGGGGACCAGGAAACCATGGTCAATACCTTAAAGGAAAAACATAAGGAACTGAAGGTTATGAGTCCGGCAGACTACTCAGCCCAGTACAGCGGCGGCTTTGCAGACCAGCTCAACACCATTGTCCTGATCGTTCTGATGATCATCGCCCTCATTGTATTCCTGATCACCGCCCTGTTTATCCGCCTGAGGATTCTGGAACAGAAGCAGAGCATTGCCATTATGCGCAGCAGCGGCTTTCGCGTCTCGCAGATCAAAGCCGGACTGGCGCTTCAGATATTTCTGGTGCTCGCGGCCTCAATCGTTGTGGGCAGTATTCTTTCCGGCGTCTTTGGAGAACCGATGATGAACGGCCTGTTCAGCCTCTTTGGCGTTGGGGGACATATCAGCTTTAACGGAAACTTTTTTGAAATCTATATTCTTTGCCCGCTGTCGCTTTTAGTGGTGGTAATGACCGCTGTATTCACCGGCTGCGGCAAAATCAAACAGATCCATATCTGGGATATTACAGGAGAATAGCATGAAAACATTACTTAAGGTAAAGGACCTCTGTAAAACTTATATTGTCAATAAACAGCAGAACAATGTGCTGCGCAATGTGAACATGAGCATTGGGGAAGGAGAGTATACCGCGGTGATGGGACCTTCCGGATCCGGGAAATCCACGCTGCTTTACACTGTAAGCGGCATGGACAGGCTCACAGCCGGAAAAATATTTTTCGACGGCAGAAGCCTGTCCGAAATGAAGGAGGAGGCCATGGCCTCTCTCAGACTGACAGAGATGGGCTTTATCTTCCAGCAGATGTACCTTTTGAAAAATCTCTCTATCTATGATAATATCATCTTATCTGCCTATATGGCGAATAAGCGCAGCCGGTCCGAGATAAACGCTGATGCCGACGCACTTATGAAGCAGCTCGGTATCATGGAGCTGGCTGATAATGATATTTCTGAAACCTCAGGCGGCCAGCTTCAACGGGCCTGTATCTGCCGCGCGCTCATCAACCGGCCAAAGATTCTCTTTGCCGATGAACCCACAGGGGCGTTGAATTCAAGCGCCGCCCAGGAAGTGATGAATGTGCTGGATCAGGTCAATGCCCAGGGAACCGCCCTCATGGTGGTCACCCACGATCCGGCTGTGGCTGCCCGGGCCGACCGGGTGCTTTACATAAGAGACGGGAATATCAATGGCGAATACGAGCCGGCAAAGACAGCCAACGATTCCAGAAAGCGGGAACGCGGCCTGAACCAGTGGCTCATGGACATGGGGTGGTAAAAATACGAAAAACAAAGGAGGGCGTATGGCAACGGATATTCTGCTCATTGAAGACGACAAGTCTCTGGGAGCTGTGATAAAAGACTTTTTGGAAAGAGAGGGCTACCTGGTACAATGGTGCACCACCGGGGAGGAAGGTTTAACTTTTCTGGAGCACACAGCCGTAAAACTGGCGCTGCTGGACATTATGCTGCCAGACATCGACGGCTTTACTGTGTGCACAAAAATCCGGAGTACCCAGAGCCTGCCAGTGATCATCATCAGCGCCCGAAGCGGTGACGATGACCAGATTACAGGCCTTAACCTGGGCGCAGACGATTATATGGGCAAGCCCTTTTCCATCGGCCTGCTCCTGGCTAAAATAAAATCACAGCTCCGCCGCAGCTATGGGAAGCAGGCGGAAACGCCTCTTTTGCGGGATAAAGACCTGGTTGTTGACACCGCGTCCCGAACCGTATACTTAAATGAAACGCCCATCAATCTGACGGTTAAGGAATATGAGCTTCTGGTACTACTTTTGGAAAACGCCGGCAAAACACTGCAGAAGGACTGGCTTTTTGACAGGGTATGGGGCGTGGATTGCTTCAGTGAGCCCTCCACCTTAACCGTCCATATTGGCAAGCTCCGCGAAAAGATTGAGGCCGATCCCAAAAAGCCAAGGCGTATTAAAACAGTCTGGGGGGTAGGCTACCGCTATGAGACGCTATAGGCTTTTGATCCTCACGCTGATTCTGGGCGGGATTGCCGCGGTTTTATTTTTAATCTCACAGACACAGCTTCATTTCGAGCAGAGCAGCCGCGAATATCTTGTAGAAATCAACCGTCTGACAAACGCTCTTTCCCTTGACGATGACAGCGCCGGCGCGCTGCTCCCGCAGATGAAGCGGGTAAAAGACTATGACTGGCTGCCCGCTGCGGCTGATGCGCAGGAAACATCGGCATTTTTCTCCGGTGCGGGCATGACTGTCGACTACAAGGTCATGCCCATTTACCGCGGCGGCACTTTATCCGGCTATGCCCGGTTTGCCTACACGCCGGAACAGGACAGCCTTTACCGGCTTGTAAAGACTGCCGCCCTCTCTGTGGCACTGATCACGCTGGCCGCCGTGGGCATGCTTATCTATGTGGAGCGGAAAATACTAAAACCCTTTAACCGGGCTTCAAGGCTTCCAGAGGAACTGGCAAAGGGAAAACTGAGCGAGGGCCTGGAGGAGGAAAAAAGCCGGTATTTCGGCCGTTTTATCTGGGGACTTGACATGCTGCGTGAAGCTCTCAGCGATGAAAGGCAGAAGCGCCTGAGCCTTGAGCGTGACCGTAAAACCCTGGTGGCCTCCCTGTCTCACAATATCCGGACGCCACTGGCCGCTATCCGCCTTTATGCAGGCGCCCTTTACACGCATCTATACCAGACACCCGAAAAACAGGAGGAGTGCGCTCACTTAATCGAGGACAAGGCTGTGCAGATCGAGGGATTGGTCGATGAGATTATCAAAAGCTCCTCGGAAGCCATCAGTGAAGTCCAGATCAATAACCGGGATTTCTATATTGCCGATTTCATGCGAGAGATCAGAGACAGCCTGACCGCCCAGCTGGAGCAGCGTCATATTCTTTTTACGATGAGCTGTGATGAGAACCGGCTGGTATATGGAGACCCTGACCGTCTGACAGAGGTGATCGGAAACATTGTGGAAAACGCTGTAAAATACGGGGACGGCGGCGCAATACAAATCCGGTGCGCACTCGAAGAAGGGCACGAGGTTATCCGTATCCAGAACACCGGAAGGCCTGTAGGGGAAAGCGAGATGGCCAGCCTTTTTAACAGCTTCTGGAGAGGCGCCAATGCAGAGGGCCAGCCTGGGAATGGGCTGGGCCTTTATATCAGCAGATTGTACCTCAGGCAGATGGAGGGCGAGCTGTCAGCCGAGATTCTGGAAAACGGCATGGCCTTTATACTGGTTCTCAGGATTTCGTAGAAATTAGACATTTCTTAAATTTTACAAATTAGTTACAAGAAAAACCTTTACATTTCTATGTAATCGTATTATAATATAGACAAATCAAAGATCAAGATCAACAGAAGTTGAAAATGACAGATTTGGAAGGTCATTGAAAAGTAAATAAGTCCCAACGACCAAGGATTAAACTATAAAGAGCAACAGTGACTTACTCGGAAACAATAATTTATTATAAAACAGTAAGGCACGTTAATCATATATTTTGATCATAATTATTTAACACAAATTATCGTGAATGTTTCGGTTGAGTGAAGAATTGAAACGGATAATCGAAAGTAATTTAGTAGGTAACCTTAAAGAGTGTGAAGACAAATCTGAAGGACAATGAGTATTACATTTACAGCGTATAGAGTCTTAAATGTGAAAGTTGTTGAGTAAGGCGTCTCACAAAGATAAATAATAAATGATAGACACAGGATACACTGAAAAATACGAGTAGAGGATTACAATTGAATAGGGAATAAGGTTGGGATGGTGTTTACTTAACAACAGAAGAAGATTTTGAAATTTGAAAATCAATTGAAGGGAGTGAGTCCGAAAGACATGCTAACCGAGATTGAACGCTAGAGCCGATTTGCCAGAAGTCATAAAGAGCAGATCGGTTCTAGTTATTTTTTGTGCTTTCTTTTGGACTTAGGCGCTTGTCAAAAAAATTAATTTATGGTAAGGTTATCTCTGGAATTTTTTTAATACAGAAGGAGATTATCATGCGATACGAATATACAACACAGGGCGTCTGTTCCCGCTCCATCAGCTTTGATGTGGAGGACGGCATTATCAGGAATCTTGAGTTTCTGGGCGGCTGTAATGGCAATGCCAAGGGCATCTCTGCTCTGGTCGAAGGCCAGAGGGTGGAGGATGTCATTCCAAAGCTGAGCGGCATTACCTGCGGGTATAAAACCACATCCTGTCCGGATCAGCTGTCTAAGGCTCTTGAAGCTCTGACCGAACAAAACTGAGAAATGCTTGAGCGGCCGTCCCCAGACTTTTAATATTTTATGCAGAACATGTGATTTATTATAAAATTTGGGTAAATTATATAATATATTGTATACAATCGTACAATTTAGGCATTTTTATTCATATGAATCCCTTAACTGCTTAAATGCTTGAATTATTATACATAATGCTGTATAATAAGACTTAAGTTTAAAATCCTTAGGAGGAGAGAAATGAAATTGAAGAAAAAACAGCTTTAAAAGTAACTGATTATAATCTTGCTTT